>JAVVGP010000001.1:0-52746 GCA_032249055.1 Thermoproteota archaeon
TTGTTAAAGAACCTAGCAAATCTACAGTATATAAAGAAGGTCCATAAGAATCATATCCACCAATGTTTATTTCAGTAATGTAGGGTAACAATCTTGAACTAAACATTATAATTGAAGCAAGATTTGCTAAACTTTTTACAGGAATGGGCCTATTATTATAGAGCCTATATATTTTTGCATTAGCTCTTAATTGTTCAATTAAAAATTGAGCATCAGCCACAGCACCAGCTATTGTAGCTACTATATGTTCATCAATTTGCAAAATTTTTTTCCCAGTTTTATGAGCTACTTTTTTACTATATGCATCAGAAACTCTTCTATCTGCACCTAGAATTATTCCTTCTTTGTAAGTTATTCCTATAGTTGTTGTTCCTGTTATAAATCTCTTATCAATCTTATTTAACATTCATTTCACCTTATATAGAACTAATTAAAATTTGTAAAATACAACTTATAAACTTTTGCTTAGCTTGTCGGTATGCTTAAAGATTTTTTCAAATCTTTAGCTTGTTAATTTTCTTTCCTGTATTTCCTTTGGTTTCTCTTTTTCTATTATAAACTTTATATTAACAATATTAGGTATTGTTTCTTCTATTTCTCTTATTAATATTTTTAGAGCAGGAGCCAATTCGCTATAATTTAATACATCTTCAGTGAATTTAATAGTCAGCGAATTTTCTTCAATATTTATGTTTACTTTTTCTTTTTCTATTGTTTTTATTCGTCTTAATGTCAAATACAAAATTTTTTCCTCTAAGTTTTCTATCTTCTTTTTTGGTATAATGTGATATACTAAAGTTTTTCCTGCTAACGGATGATTAAAGTCTACAACTACTCTACCTCCGCTGACAGTTATTATAGTTGCTTCTTGATCCCTTATTTTTATTCTTTGACCTGCACGCGGTAAAATTCCTTCTTTAGAAAGTTCTTTAGCATTAATTACTTTAATTTTCTGTGGTTCACGTATGCCAAAAGCAAATTGAGGAGGTACTTCGATTGTATTTTTAATTCCTAATATTATACCGTTTTTTATAATTTCTTCTTCGACATATTTTTGGAAATAACCTTTGCCTAATATTACTAATAAAGGTTCAAATCTCATCTCTTCTTTAGCATATTTTTCTTTTTTTGCTATTTCTTCTATGTTTGTATCTAGTAATTCATTTGTATCTTTCAAACGTATTTCATAGTCTATTAACAAAAAATCACCTTCATTTACTAAGACCTTATTTTTTTCTGCCATGGCAAGATATCTAAAAATATTCGATAAAGATTTTAAGCTTTAAGTAGTAGTAATTCTGCGTAAGTTTCTTTGATAATTCTGTCTTTAGTTATTCCTATATTGTTTAATTTATTAATTAAATCTTTAAAATCCTCTTCTTTATCTATCTCTATTTCTATGAAGATTCCAAGATTCGAAACATAATCTATATATAATTTATTTTTATTCAGCAAATATTCTCTTCTCTTTTTCTTTATTATAAGAGTTTTTTTGAAATTTAATTTTGTAAGTATCTCTTCCATTAGAATAGGATCCGAAATTTCGACTGTTATTTCTTTTCGAATTTTGCTATTATTCTCTTCTCTTTTTCCTTTAAAAGATAAATAATACTTGCCATTCTCTTCTCTTATTCTTAGGACTTCATCTCTTAGAAATAAATCATGTGTAGGTAAATCATAGTAATAGTCTACTTGTTCATATTCTTTCATAAACGTAGGATTAAAATACTTAAGAATTTTGGATATTTCATTTTCATCTTTTATCTTTATCTTTATTTCCTTTTCTAAAGTTTGCATAAAATATTAATTTAAGGATTTTTTATGAAACTTTTAATTATATGTTAAAAATACTAGAAAGTCGGAAGTAATTAAACGAATAGTATAAGTACAGGATTGATACACTTAAATTTTGCTATTTCGTTGTAAAAAGACGCCAAATTTGGTATAGTGAAATTTAAAGGAATGTGAAAAATATATCATTTCGAAGCTAAAGAAGAATAACGATTTTATTGCTTTGATTTTTTATATGATATATTGAAATTAATAAAATTATGATTTGTATTTTGTCAGATTTTGGAACTGAAAGTATTTACACCGCTGAAATGATAGGAGTAATCAAATCCATTAATCCTAAAGCTGAAGTTTTAATTTTAAAAAATAATATAACAAGACATAATATTTTAGAGGGTGCTTTTATTATAAATGAAATTTCAAAATATTTTCCTCCAGGAACCATTTTTTTATGTGTCGTTGATCCAACAGTAGGATCTTCAAGACCATCAATAATTTTGGTTACAAAAAGAAATATTTACGTAGGTCCAGATAATGGCTTATTCTATTACGTTGCTAAAAATGAAGGTATACTTTCCATTTACAAAATTGAAATTTCAAAAATATTTGATAATATTTCAATGACTTTTCACGGAAGGGATGTGTTTGCTAAGGTTGCAGCCATGTTAGATATGGGGTTTAGACCAGATTTTTTTGGTACTCTTGTAAATTATATTACGGAATCGGAAATAGAAAAACCATTAATAATTAATGAATCAGTTTTAGGAAAAATTATATACATTGATGATTTTGGTAATTTGATAACTAATATATCGAAAAATGACCTCATAAAAGCTAATCTAGCAACAGTTAGTCAATTAAAGGTTAATATTAATAATGTTGAATATAAATTACCTTTTGTTCGAACATATTCCGAAGTAAGTGTAGGTTCACCTCTTATTTTAATAAATAGCTTCAACTTAGTCGAGTTAGCTATTAACCAAGGTGATGCTAAGAAATTTTTTAAAGTAAACGTTAATGATTACCTTCAAATTAGCAAAGTATGATAAAAATAGATGGGAGTTTTGGTGAAGGAGGAGGCCAAATATTACGAACAGCAGTTGCATTATCAGCAATAACCGGAAAACCAATACATATATATAACATAAGGTCTAAAAGGGATAAACCAGGTTTAAGACCTCAGCATCTTACAGCTGTTAAGGCTATAGCAGAAATATGTAACGCTAAAGTGGAAGGATTAAAAATAGAGTCAAAGGAAATAACCTTTATTCCTGGAAGTATTTCAGCAAAAAATTATGAAATTAATGTTGGAACCGCAGGTTCAGTTACTCTAGTCCTTCAAGCTCTTCTTCCTGTTTTAAACTTTGCAGAAAGACCGATTTTTATTCGCCTTATAGGTGGTACCGAGGTGCCTAAATCTCCCACATTTTCTTACTTTAAAAATGTTCTCTTACATTATTTAACTAAAATGGGTCTCAATGTTAATGTTAATTTAATAAAACATGGTTTTTATCCTAAAGGAGGTGGTATTTTAGAAGTAAATTTAGAACCTTCAAAATTAAATGCATTAACTTATGAAAAATTTGGTGAAGTAAAAGAAATATATTGCGAAGCTTATTCAGAAGGATTACCTGAACATGTAGTTATAAGAGAAGTAAATGAATGTTTAAGAATTTTAACTTCTTATAATATTTCAAATAAAATAATTAAAGTAAATCAAAAATCATTAAGTTTAGAAGAAAGTAAAGGAAATATTGGTAATTTCTTTTTTATTATGAGTAGGAGTGTAACTGATGCAGTAATAGGATATGATAGCATAGGTTTAAAAGGGATACCTGCGGAAAAAGTTGCTAGAGAGCCTGTTCAAATGATGTTGGAAAATATATTTAATACTAATGCTCCTTTGGATCTTTTTGCTGGAGATCAAATATTAATATGGGCTTCTATTGCAAAGGGAAAAACTACTGTTAAAACACATAAATTTACTTTACATGCCTTTACAACCTTACATATTCTAAAAGAAATTTTGGAAATTAAATATACTGTAGAAGGTAAATTAGACGAGCCTGCATGTATAATTATCGAAGGCAAAGGATTATAAATTAATTAATATTTTCTTAACTATTTTTAATCTATGCCATATGATTTCGAATTTACAGGTGCTACTGTTGTAGGACTCGTATATTCAACTGGAGTTGTTCTAGCAGGTGAAAAAAGAGTAGCAATAGGAAATTACCTTTTAAGTAAAACAGGTAAAAAAGTTTTTAAGGTTCTAGATAAAATAGGAATTGCAAGTGCGGGCATCTTAGCTGATATGCAAGCGATTGCTAAAATTTTAGCTGCAGATTTAAGACTATACGAACTTGAGAATAAAAGACAGGCCACAGTTAGAACTTCTGCTAAATTGTTGTCTAATATATTATATAGCAGAAAATATTTCCCCTATCTTGCATCAACAATAATAGGTGGAATAGATAAAGAAGGTAAGCATTTATTTAGCTTAGATCCTATTGGTTCTTTAATTGAAGATAAATATACAGCATTAGGTAGCGGCTCAGAACTTGCATTAAGTGTAATAGAAGGTGAATATGATGAAAAAATGACCTACGAAGAAGCTAAAAATTTGGCATATAAAGCAATAAAATTAGCTTGTGGAAGAGATGTTTTATCAGGTGATGGTATAGATATGTTAATAATAGATATGGCAACTACTGATGAAATTTTCATTCCTTTGAAATAGTCATTTCAGAATAAACCAAATATTCGTTAATAAATAAATTTAAAACCTTTTTAAACGAGATTTGCTGTATAAAGTAACCTTTCTGTTTTAATTTCTCTTCAAGATTTATTTTTACATCAAGATAATCTTCTTCTTTAGATATTGCGAATAGACAAAGTTTTCCTTTATTTTTTATTAATTGTAATGCAAGGTTTAGCATTTCTAAGTATTTATACGGCTTAGAAATTATAATTCTGTCAAATTTTCCGTTTAAATATTTCGTTTCAAAATTAAGGGTTTTCAAATAAACTGGAAAGACAAATTTTTCTACATTATTCAGCTTGATATTCTGTAAAAGATAAAAATACAGAGATAAAGTTTCTTCAAAAGCGTAAACTGTATTTTGAAATTTTTTGGCTATCAATATTGAAGTATAACCTGTTGTAGCACCAATTTCGGCTATTAATTCGCCAAATGTGATTTCGTTTGAAATTTTTCTTATAAATAACATTAATCTAGGGTCCGGAATATATTGTGTAAAATTAAATTGTATGGTTACATCCTTCTCTTTAAATTTGTATTCAGAAATCTCTCGCCCAAAAATTAATTGAGGTTTTATTCCTTTATAAATAAAATTAAGATTTTCTATTTTATAGATAGCTTCAATATTTTTTTTAATCAATAAAAAGTACTCTATTGCATCTTTTTCAAATTCCTCTTCAATTTCAGCTATAACAATTCCATTAATAGACAAATAACGTAAAGGAACTTTATTTATTAATTTTTTTTCTTTGATTTTATTAACAACTTCTTTTATCTTAAAAATTTTTCCCCTTGCAAGCATTTCTTTTTCAGTTAAAATGAACTCGTTTGTAATATTACGTATATCACTTATTTCCTTTTCTGATAAAGGTTTTTTTAAAGGAAAAAAGACGTAATTTTTTTCTCTTGAAACATGATAAAGCCTATCAATTAAATCCAATTTATTTAAGAAATTTCTTATTTTTTCCGCATAATTTTTATTTACACCTAAAACAGGTTTCTTAAAATAATTTTTTTCTTTCATTAATACGGGCGCGGCGGGATTCGAACCCGCGACCCTTGGGTTAAAAGCCCAATACTCTTCCTGGCTGAGCTACGCGCCCTTTAAATCTTCTATTATTTTATTTTTCTTATTTGCTTTAAATAAATAATTTTAATGGTGAAATTTTTATATTAGTTAATCTATATTATTTATTCAATCATTAATGGGTAAGAAAGATTTTGATATTCTAGAACATGAATTAGTTCCAGAACATATTATACTTAGTAAAAAAGAAAAAATAAAACTTTTAAAGGAATTAAATATTAAACCTTATCAATTACCATGGATATTAGTATCAGATCCTGTTTGTAAGAGAATAGGTGCTAAACCAGGAGATATAATAATGATAATAAGAAAAAGTCCTACTGCAGGTAAAACTGTTGCTTATCGTTATGTTGTACCTATAAGGACGAGGGAAGTATGAGTACGGAAATTACACGGGAAGATTTATGGGTGCTAGTAGAATCTTTCATAAAAGAAAAAGGTTTAGCAAGATTACATCTTGATTCTTATAACGATTTTATTAGGAAAGGTTTACAGCAAATTGTTGATGAGAATAAAATTATCCAAATAATGATAAAAACAACAACAGGACAAAGGGAGGCTGTGGAAGGAAGCTATATTGTCTTAGGTAAAATAACTGTGGAAGAGCCAAAAATTAGGGAAGCCAAAGGTTTTGAAATTAAACTTACTCCAGCAGAATGCAGACTTAGGGGTTTAACTTATGCAGCTCCATTAATGCTTGAAATGGAATTAGTATTGGATAATGTTAATAGACAAAAAGGCAAGTTTTTAATTGGCTATTTGCCTGTAATGGTTAAATCTGATATATGCTATTATTCTAAGCTTAGCAAAGAAGAATTAATAGCATTAGGTGAAGATCCTGAAGATCCTGGAGGTTATTTTATTATTAATGGTTCTGAAAGGGTAATTGTTGCGCAGGAAGATTTGGCAGAAAATAGAATAATTGTTACAGCCGCTCAAAAAGGATCTTCTGCAACACATGTAGCTAAAGTAATTTCTGCAACACCTGGTCAAAGAGTACCTACTTTGGTAGAAAGGCGCAGAGATGGTTCTTTATATGTCTCATTTGCAGCTATTCCAGCTAAAATACCACTAGTAATAATGTTAAGAGCATTAGGTTTAGTTTCAGACAGCGAAATTATAGAAGCTGTATCAACAAAACCTGAAATTGTAAATGAACTTTATGTTTCATTATTCCAAGCCGAAAAAATTAGAAATCAAGATGAAGCATTGGAATATATTGGTAATAGAATAGCTCACGGAAGACCTTTAGAAAAAAGAAAAGAGGCTGCTGAAAATGTTCTTGATAAAAACTTTTTACCTCATATTGGAACAACTAAGGATAAAAGATTAGCTAAAGCTCAGTTTTTAGCTCAAATGGCTAGAAAAGTAATAGAAGCATATTTAGGCTTGGTACCTTTAGATGATAAGGATCATTATAAAAATAAAAGATTAAAGCTTGCAGGAGATTTATTAGCTATATTATTTAGGAGTGTTTTCAAGCAATTTATAAGAGATTTACAATACCAAATTGAAAAAACACTTTCGAAAACTCGCGAAAAATCAGCCTTTACTGATTTAAGTAATTTAATAAGATCTGATATAATAACTGAAAAAATATTATATGCCTTAGCAACAGGTAATTGGATAGGAGGAAAAACAGGTGTTAGTCAACTTCTTGATAGAACAAATTATTTATCTACATTAAGTCATTTAAGAAGATGTGTTTCACCGTTAAGTAGAACGCAGCCGCATTTTGAAGCTCGAGATTTGCATTTCACTCAATGGGGAAGGATTTGTCCTATAGAGACTCCTGAAGGTCCTAATTGTGGTTTGGTTAAAAATTTAGCTTTACTTGCAAGAATTTCTGTAGGAGGTCATGCTGAAAGAGTAAAAGAAATTTTAAAAAGCAAATTAGGACTTTTACCTCCTACTGAAAAAGGAGAGGATTTAACTCCAGTTTATGTTGATGGTGAGCTTGTAGGAAAGCATAAAAATCCTGAACAGTTAGTCAATAATTTAAGGAAATTAAGAAGAAAGAAATCACCTTTTTCAGAAGCTGAGCTTAGTTTCGAGGTAAATGTTGTATTATATAAAAAGCCTGCTGGAAGTGAGGTATACATTAATACAGATGGTGGTAGAGTATTAAGGCCACTATTAATAGTGGAAAATGGTAAACTAAAATTAACTAAACAACATATTGAAATGGTAAAACGTGGAGAATTAAGCTGGAGTGACCTTGTTGGATATGCGATTGAGTATCTTGATGCCGAGGAGGAAGAAAATGCTTATATTAGTATAGATATTAATTCAATAACAAAGGAACATAATTATGCTGAATTTCCAGCAGCAACATTATTCGGGGTTGTTGCTTCTATAATACCATATGCGGAACATAATCATTCTCCAAGAAATACTTTTGAGGCTGCGATGGGTAAACAAGCATTAGGTTTACCTGTATCAAATATTCATAGAACAGCATATACCCGTTTACATTTACTTTATTATCCACAAATCCCATTGGTTTATACTAAACCATTAAAATTAATAGGTTTAGAGAAGAGACCTACAGGTCAAAATATGGTAGTTGCTGTATTATCTTATACAGGCTACAATATCCAAGATGCCGTAATAATAAGTAAATCTGCTGTGGATAGAGGTTTAGCTAGATCATTATTTATGAGATTATATGAAGCAGAAGAACATAGATATGCTGGAGGAGAGAGTGATCGTATAGAAATACCTCAGCCAGGTGTAAGAGGATACTATTCTCATGAATTTTATGCAAAACTTGAAGATGATGGCATAATATTACCTGAAGTGGAAGTAAAAGGAGGAGATGTTCTCATAGGTAAGACCAGTCCGCCAAGATTTGCTGAAGAATTTAAAGAGTTTGGTCCTGCAGCTCGTAGGGATACTTCTGTAACATTAAGACATGAAGAAAAAGGAGTTGTAGATACTGTATTGCTTAGTAATACTATAGAAGGTAACGTTTTAGTTAGAGTTCGTGTAAGGGATGAAAGAATACCTGAAATAGGAGATAAATTTGCATCAAGACATGGTCAAAAAGGAGTAATAGGGATACTTTTGAACCAAGAAGATATGCCTTTCACTGAAAGTGGAATAGTTCCTGATTTAATAATTAATCCACATGCAATTCCTTCAAGAATGACTATAGGTCAGTTACTTGAAACAATAGCAGGTAAATATGCAGCATTAAAAGCTGAGCAGGTTGATGGTACACCTTTTGAAAGCGTAAAAGAAGATTTTATCAGAAAAGAATTGGAAAGATACGGTTTTAAATCTACAGGAAAAGAGGTCATGTATAATGGGTTAACTGGTGAAAAAATGATAGCAGAAGTTTTTATTGGAATAGTTTATTATCAAAAGCTACATCACATGGTTAGCGATAAAATCCATGCAAGAGCAAGAGGTCCTGTTCAAATACTTACTAGACAACCTACAGAAGGTAGAGCAAGAGAAGGAGGACTACGTTTCGGAGAAATGGAAAGGGATTGCTTAATTGCTCACGGGGCATCAAATTCATTAAGGGATAGATTGCTCGAAGCTTCTGATCCAACATATATTTATGTCTGTAAGAAATGTAATGCTTTAGCTTACTTTGATTTCAAAAGGAATGTTACGACATGTCATTTCTGCGGCCCACATAATGATATAGTAAAAGTTAAAACAGCTTATGCATTTAAGTTACTATTACAAGAATTAATGAGTATGTGTATTATGCCACGTATAATAGTAGAAGAGGCGATTAAAAAATGGAAATAGAAGAATATATCATTAGTGGTATCAAATTTGGAATACTTTCACAAGAACAAATTAGGAAATTGTCAGTTGTAACTATCACTGTACCTGACACTTATGATGAAGAGTGGACGCCTATATCCTTTGGACTTATGGATAAAAAATTAGGCACATTAGAGCCAGGTCAAAGTTGCGATACTTGTGGTGGTAAAATAGATCAATGCCCAGGACATTTTGGTAGAATAGATTTAGCAAGACCAGTCATTCATATCGGCTTTATTAAGTATATTTTAAATTCCTTACAAGCCACATGTGCTAATTGTAATAGATTGCTATTAGAGGACACAAAAATTGAAAAGTATAAAAAATTACTAGAGAAGTTTAAGCAAAAGAACCTTACTTTATTAGCAAACTTAGTAATTAATTTAGTAATAAAACGGGCTTCTCAAATTGAAACCTGTCCTCATTGCAAATCTGCTCAGCCTAAAATAAGATTTGAAAGGCCTTATTATTTTTACGAAGAAAGAGAGAAAATACCTAAACCATTGACACCCTTTGATATATATGAAAGATTAAGGAAAATTAATGATGATGAAGCTAGACTATTAGGCTTTGATCCACCTTATTCAAGACCTGAATCAACCATTTTGTTCTCTTTACCTGTTCCTCCAATAATTATTAGACCATCAATTACTTTGGAAACAGGTGAAAGATCTGAAGATGATCTTACACATAAGCTTGGAGATATTGTAAGAACAAATGAAAAATTAAAACAAAGTATAGACTCAGCTTCTCCACAGCTAATAATAGATGAACATTGGAATCTTTTACAATTCCATGTAGCAACATATTTTGATAACGAATTGGCAGGCGCATCGCCATCTATTCATAGATCGGGTAGACCATTAAAAACTTTAGCCCAAAGATTAAAGGGTAAAGAGGGAAGATTTAGAGGCCATCTTTCAGGTAAAAGAGTAGACTTTTCTGCAAGAACCGTTATTTCACCGGATCCATATATAAGTATTGATGAAGTAGGTGTACCATATGAAGTTGCTAAGAGGTTAACAATTCCTGTAAAAGTTACAAGCTGGAATTTAAAGGAATTGCAAACTTATGTAATAAACGGTCCTGATGTACACCCAGGTGCAAATTATGTTATAACTCCAGAAGGACGTCAAATTGATTTACGTTTCGTGAAGGATAGATATCAATTAGCACAACAGCTTACTGTAAATTATATTGTTGAGAGACATTTAAAGGACGGAGATCTTGTTATATTCAATAGACAGCCTTCACTTCATAGAATGTCAATGATGGCTCACAAAGTTAAAGTGCTTCCATATAAAACATTTAGAATTCATCCTTTAGTTTGTCCACCTTATAATGCTGATTTTGATGGTGATGAAATGAACTTATTTGTTCCTCAAGATGAAGAATCAAGGAGTGAATTAGAAGTAATAATGAAGGTAGAAAAGCAAATGGTAACACCTAGATATGGCGGTATGATAATAGGTGCTTTACATGATTATATTACAGCAGCCTACTTATTAACAAGCAGGCAAACAAAATTAAATAAATTCTTAACAGCCTCAATACTTGCTTATGCGGAATATAAAGGAAAATTAGAAAAAGAAGAATATTCAGGAAAGGAAATATTCGAATTTTTCTTACCAGAGATAAATTATGAAGGAAAATGTTTAGCAGCTTTTAGTGAGGAGGATAAATATTTGGTTATAAAAAAAGGTAAAATATTGAAAGGTGTTATTGACCATAATGCTATTGGGGATCAAAAAGCCAAGACGCTATTACATAAAATATTCTTAAAGTATGGACCTGAGAAAACTAAAGATTTCTTAAATAAATTAGGTTGGGCATTAGTATTTTACTTAGACCATTATGGTTTTACAATAGGTCTCGACGAAGAAGATCTGCCTAAAAAAGCATATAAAGAAATAGAAAAAATAATTGATAAGCATGTTGAAAAAGTTAATGAATATATAGAGCTATACAGGAAAGGAAAATTGGAAAGAGAACCTGGTTCTACTTTGGAAGATACTTTAGAACAAAAAATAATAGACGAATTAAATTTAGCTAGAGATGAGGCAGGAAGATTTGCAGAAAAATATTTCTCTAAAGACAACTCTATTTTAATTACTGCTAAAACAGGAGCAAGAGGTAAAATGTTAAATCTTATTCATATGTCTGTTTGTATCGGGCAACAAACATTAAGGGGTAAAAGAATGTCAAGAGGATATGAAGGAAGAATTTTACCTCATTTCAAAAAAGGAGATTTAGGAGCTTTTGCAAGAGGTTTTATAAAAAGTAATTATAAAATTGGTCTATCTCCAATAGAATTTTTTATCCATGCAGTTTCTGGCAGAGAAGGTTTGGTGGATACCGCAGTAAGAACTTCTCAAAGTGGATACATGCAACGAAGATTGATCAATGCATTATTAGATGTTTATGTAGATTATGACGGGACTGTTAAAGATGCTGAAGGAAATATAATCCAATTTATATATGGAGAAGACGGTATTGATCCTGCCATGAGCGTTTGGCATGATCCAATTGATGTAAGTGATATAGTAAAAGAAGTTGTGGAAGATGAAACTATCTAAATACTATATTAAAAAATTAAGAAACGAAGGTATTTCTGAGTATGTTATAGAAAAACTTAAAGAGGAATTAAAGAAATACAAAAAGCTTAGAAATAAAGTAGTAAGAAGAATAATTAAAAAAGTAATAGAAAGTTATAATAAAGCGCAAATTCATCCTGGAGAAAATATAGGTGTCGTAACCGCCCAAAGTATAGGAGAACCAGGTACGCAAATGACTTTACGTACATTTCACTTCGTTGGTGTTAAAGAATTAAATGTAACTTTAGGTTTGCCTCGTTTAATTGAAATTTTTGATGCAAGAAAGAAACCTTCCACACCTATTATGCGAATTCCTCTAAAAAAGCCTTATTGCCAAAGCTTTGACAAAGCATATGAAATAGCAAAGAAAATAGAAGAATTATTTGTAGGTGATCTTATAGAAAAATATGACTCAGACATTTTAGAATCAACTATTACACTTTACTTGAATCCCAACATATTAAAAGAAAGAAATATTTCTTTTGATATGGTAATTAAAGCTATTAATCAAATTAAGGGCATAGATATCCGTTCATCTAAAAAATCAAATATAATTATAGTCAAAGCTAAAAAACCATTAAACATATCACAATTATATAAATTAAGAGAAAAAATACTAAAAATAAGATTAAAAGGTATACCTAAAATAAGAAGAACGATGGTCAGAAAAATTATGCATGAAGATGGCACAGAAGAATATATAATAGAAGCAGAAGGTTCAAACTTAAAAGAGATCTTAACTATAGATGAAGTAGATAAGAGGAGGGTTTATACTAATGATATTTTTGAAGTTTATAATGTATTAGGAATAGAAGCAGCCAGAAATCTAATTATAAAAGAATCAATGAAATTACTCGAAGAACAAGGTCTAGATGTAAATGTTAAACACATAATGCTTTTAGCTGATATGATGACAAGAACTGGTAAAATAAGACAAATAGGTAGACATGGAGTTGTGGGTATTAAGAGTAGCCCACTTGCAAAAGCAGCTTTTGAAATAACTACTAAACATTTATTTGAAGCTGCAGCTCATGGGGATTATGAAAATCTTAAAGGGATAGCTGAAAACATAATCGTTGGTCAATATATTCCTACAGGTACTTCCATAATAAAAACTTATTTAGATATAGATAAATATCTTAATTTAATAGGAGTAGAAAAACATGGTGGATCTTGAAAAAGAATTAAAGTTATTATTAAAAACAGGAAAATGTAATTATGGTTACAAAGAAGTATTAGAGGCTCTATATCATAAAAAAGTGTTAGGAATAATATTAGCTTCTAAAATACCTAAGGAAATATATTCAAAAATTCTTTATTATGCTAAGTTAGCTGAAGTGCCTGTATATATTTTTAATGGTAGCAGCATGGAATTGGGTAATTTGTGCGGTAAAAAGTTTCCAATAACTTCAATCGCTATAATTTCTCCTGGTGAATCTAATATTTTAGAATTATTTAAGACATAAAATATGAAAGAGGGAATCAATTTATCTAACACTGAATTAGAGTTTTTAAATATTTTTGAATTAACAACTTCAGTTAAAGTTAAAGATTGTATAATTGATGATAATTTTAACAGAGTAATCTTTTTAGTTGAACCGAAGTATGTTGGTCTTGCAATAGGTAAGAATGGAGAAAATGTGCAATTGTTAAAGAAAATAATTAAAAGGGATGTTGAAATAGTTCCATATTATGAAGATCCTGTAGAATTAATAAAAAGTTGTTTCTCACCTTTTGAAATCAATGATGTAAAAATTATAACCAATTCCAAAGGAGATAAGTATGCATTAGTTTACGTTAACCCTGAGATCAAAGCTAAAGTAATAGGATATAAAGGAAAAAATGTCGGAAAAGCCCGAATAATATCAAAAAGATATTTTGAAATAAGTAATGTTATTGTTGTTTAAATTTAAAAATATTAACCTTATATTATCTTTACTATGGGCAAAAAATCTCCATTAGGTTTATTTGCTGCAAGGAAATTAAGAAAGAAAAGGCAAAAATTTAGGTGGAGTAAACTAAAATACAAAAGAAGAATGTTAAGGTTAAAAGAAAAGTATGATCCTTTAGAAGGAGCTCCACAAGCAAGAGGTATAGTTATTGAAAAAGTAGGAATAGAATCAAGACAGCCAAATTCGGCTGTAAGAAAATGTGTAAGAGTACAACTTGTAAAAAATGGAAAACAAATAACTGCTTTTGTACCTAAGGATGGAGCTTTGAATATAATTAGTGAACATGATGAGGTTATTGTAGAGGGTATTGGAGGCCCTCAAGGAAGAGCTTACGGTGACTTACCTGGTGTAAGATGGAAAGTGGTAAAAGTAAATGGTGTTGCGTTAAGCGAAATTTTAAAGGGTAAAAAACAAAAACCACAAAGATAAAAATGGTATTAGCTCAAAGAGAAATTTTAGTATTTAATAAATGGAGTACTAAGGATGTAAAAGTTAATGATATTAGTTTAGTAAGATATATTAATTTGACTGCTTTGCATGCACCTACTACAAGTGGAATATACGCAAATAAAAGATTTGGTAAGTCTAATATGCCTATCTATGAAAGGTTAGCAAATCATTTAATGAAAAAAGGTAGAAATCAAGGTAAAAAGCTCAAAGCCTTAAATATTGTCAGAAAAGCTTTTACTATAATTGAATTAAAGACAAAAATGAATCCAATACAAGTATTAGTTAATGCAATAGAAAATGCTGCTCCAAGAGAAGCAACAACAAGAATATTGCTTGGAGGTATTGTATACCATGTTGCTGTTGATGTAGCTCCACAAAGAAGAGTAGATTTAGCTTTAAGATGGATTTGTGAAGGAGCACGCTTAGCTTCATTTAATAATCCAAAACCCATAGAAGAAAGTTTAGCTGATGAAATAATATTAGCTGCAAAAAATAGTCCTGAATCTTATGCTATAAAGAAAAAAGAAGAAGTGGAGAGAATAGCACTATCATCGAGATGATTAAAAATATTTATAAATCTGAAAACATAATATTTTTCTAAGTTCCAATGTCAGAAAAGAAACCGCACCTTAATTTAATAGTGGCAGGACATGTTGATCATGGTAAAAGTACTACTACAGGTCATCTTTTATATGAACTAGGTGTAGTAGATCCAAAAAAATTAAAAGAAATTGAAGAAGAAGCAAAGAAAAGAGGAAAAGAGTTTGCAAAATATGCATGGATACTTGATACATATAAAGAGGAAAGAGAAAGGGATATGACAATCGATTTAACTTTCTTAAAATTTGAGACTAAAAAGTACTTTTTCACAATAATTGACGCACCAGGACACAGAGATTTTGTTAAAAATATGGTTACGGGAGCCTCTCAAGCAGATGCAGCAATATTGGTTGTTTCAGCTAAAAAAGGAGAATATGAAGCAGGCATAGGAGCTACTGGACAAACAAGGGAGCATGCTTTCTTACTAAGAACAATGGGTGTTAATCAATTAGTTGTTGCAATTAATAAAATGGATGATCCTTCAGTAAATTACAGCAAAGAAAGATATGAAGAAGTAAAAAAAGGAGTTTTAGATTTGCTAAAGCAATTAGGTTATCCTGTTGATAAAATTAGAGTTGTTCCAATATCTGCTTGGTATGGTGATAATTTAATAGAGAGAAGTAAAAATATGCCATGGTATACAGGTCCTACTTTGGTTGAAGCTTTAGATGAATTTGTAATTCCTCCAAGACCTGTAGATAAACCTTTAAGAATTCCTATAGAAGCTGTTTATTCAATAACAGGAGTTGGTACAGTTCCTGTAGGTAAAGTTGAAAGTGGCAGATTAAGAGTTGGAGATACTGTTGTTATCATGCCTTCAGGTAAGAAAGGTGAAGTTAGATCAATAGAAACTCATCATACACCAATTCAAGAAGCATTGCCTGGTGATAATATAGGCTTTAACGTTAAAGGAATAGCCAAAGAAGAGATAAGAAGAGGAGATGTTGTAGGTCATCCTAATAATCCTCCTACAGTAGTTAGTTCCTTTATAGCAAGAATTTTTGTAATTTACCACCCAACATCCATTGCAGTAGGTTATACTCCTGTAATGCATATTCATACAGCTACGGTAGCTACAAAATTCGAAGAAATACAAAAGAAACTGGATATAAGAACTGGTGCAACAATAGAGGTTAATCCTAAATTTATAAAACAAGGAGAAGCTGCAATAGTTAAATTAAGACCTATTAGACCGGTAATTGTTGAAAAATATTCAGAATTTCCAGCATTGGGAAGATTTGCAATACGTGACATGGGAAGAACAATAGCTGCAGGTGTAGTATTGGATGTTGAGCCAGCAAAAATTTAATGCCTAGAATAGCAAGAATTTTTTTAACAGCTACAAATGTGGAAGAATTAGAAAGAGTAGCTAAAGAAATAAAGGAGCTTGCAGATAGCTTAAATGCAAGAGTAGCTGGACCAATACCATTACCAACAAAAAGATTAAGAGTTGTTACTCGAAAAACCCCTTGTGGAGATGGTACTCATACTTTTGATCGATGGGAATTAAGAATTCATAAAAGAGTGATTGATGTACTTGCAACAGAATATATGGTAAGACAATTAGCAAGAATTAAATTGCCTCCTAATGTAAAAATTTCAATAAATATAAGGTAAACTTTAACAGTTTTCAATTTAAATTTTTCGAATTTAATTTTTTATTTTCTTATTTATTAATAATATATATGCCGGGAAATTAGCCGGGATAAAAAATCCCGAAAGCCTAGTGGACAAGGCGCAGGCCTTGAGAGCCTGTGGGGATTTTTCCCCGCGTGGGTTCGAATCCCACTCCCGGCGTATAATTAAAATCACATTGATCGTAAAATTAAATAAAATTAGAAGGCTTACTTTAAAGATGGATGTTGATATGGATTAATTTGCTTCTGCTTTACTATTTTATAAAAAAGAAAAAATTTTTAAACTAAAATTAAGAAGTTAAAATATTAAATGGGGGTAAGAGAACAATTAGAGCCCATAAAGTTGTTCGAGATAGGAAAACATGTAATAGCAGATATTAGAGTTGATAAAAATTCTTCTTATTTAACCGACATAGATTTAATTAAAGAACTGCTTTACGAAGCAGCGAAAGTGGCAAATATTAAGGTTTTAGATGAGAAATATATAATTTTTGAAAATACAGGCGGTATCTCAATGATGCTATTTATTGCTGAATCTCATATTTCTATACATACATGGCCTGAATACGGCTATGTAGCTATAGATATATTCACATGCGGAGAAAAGGCAAAACCTTGGGAAGCATACATGTATATTATCAATAAGCTTAGGCCTAAGTACGTTAATGTAATAGAAATTAAAAGAGGTTTCAATTTTAACGAATAAAATTTTAATTTTTTTGTATTTATTATATATATACTGTATGGGCGGAAGACAAAGAACTTCTATATTCAAAGAGGAAGCAAAATCTGTAGAGGAGAAAAAAGAAGAAAGAAAGGAAAAGAAGAAATAAATTGAAAAAACCTAAAATAACTGTAGTTTTCCCCACAAACATTTTTTCTGACATTCCCCATCTACGTGAAAAAACTATAAGAATAGCTAACTTAGCTAGAACCTTTTTTATTTTTAATGTAGATGAAGTTGTTTTATTTAATTACGAAATTTTTGATAAGGTATTACTTAAATTATTAAATTTCTTTTCTATTCCTTCCTATCTACGTAAATTTGCATTTAAAATAGATGAAGATTTAAAATATGTAGGAGCAGCTCCTCCGATAAGAGCTAATATTGAAGAAGATAAAGAAAATAGAATAGGTCTTGTTGTTAAAAATGAAAATGGAATTGCATTTATAAATGCAGGATTAAAACGATTAATAAAAATTAAAGACCCAAAATTAAAGAAAGGAGAAATTGTTAAACTTTCTTTTCTCAATGGACGTTGGGAATTGGTATATAATGAAGGTAAAAAATATTTTAATTTTACTATTAAAGTAGTAAATGATCTTATTAATTTTTTAAAATCTGAAAAACCAAATTCTTTTATAATTGCAACCTCTAAAGAATTATTCTCTCCTAAATGCAAAATTTTAAACTTAGAAAACTTATTAACTTTGCAAAAACTTATAAAAGACAAGCAAAAACTGATTTTTTTATTTGGTTCACCCAAAGAAGGATTATATGAGATATTTCTTAAACTTAATTATAATTTAGATGATTTAGCTGATATCATTTTAAATGTTTTCCCAAATCAAGGAGTAATTACAATAAGAACAGATGAAGCTATTTTTGGGACATTAAGCATCTTTAATATAATTAACAGTTCTCTGTTTTGAATTTTTTAATAAAGGCAAAATTTATTAATACCTTATAATACTATTTTTGTTATTCAATTTAAAAATGAGCGCTCCTAGAAGAGGTTCAATGGGTTTTTATCCAAGAGTAAGAGCAAGAAGTATTCGTGTTACTATTATATCTTGGCCTGAAGTATCTTTAACTACACCTAAGTTATTAGGTTTCGTAGGATATAAAGCTTTTATGTGTAGTGCTTTGCTGCTTGATTCTTATGAAAAATCTCCTACTTATGGTAAAGAAGTAGTAAAAGCTTGTACTGTATTGGAAGTTCCTCCTTTATTTATAGCAGGAATAAAATTATATGGAATTAATAATGGCAGATTAGTCAATTTAACTACAATTTTTGCTGAAAAAATTCCTGAAAAAATTTCTAAATATTATAGCTTTAAGAACAAAAAACTTATAGATATTGATTCTTTTAAAAATCAAATAGCAGAAATAAGAGTAATAGCATGTACTCAACCTTACTTAACAACGATAGGTAAGAAAAAACCTGAAATATTTGAAATAAAGGTAGGGGGAGAACCTCTAAAAGCTTTAGAGTATGCCCAAAGTATATTAGGAAAAGAATTAAGAATAGAAGATGTATTTAGCGAAGGAGAATACGTAGATGTAATAGGAGTAACAAAGGGTAAAGGCTTTCAAGGAGTGGTTAAAAGATTTGGTGTCAAAATCTTACCAAGGTGGCACAAACATAGAAAAGGTTATAGAAAAGTTGGTTCAATTGGACCGATAAAACCTACTCTTATGAGATTTGTACCTAGACCGGGTCAGATGGGCTTTCATAGACGAACGATATATAATAACAAAATAATTATGATAGGCAAAGATCCTTCAATTATTAATAAAAAAGGAGGAATTCCTCACTATGGTATAATCAAAAATCCATTTATATTATTATTAGGATCTGTTATGGGACCGCCTAAAAGAGTAATATTTTTAAGGTCTCCTATTAGACCTCCAAAACATCCTAGAAGTTATAAATTAATTCAAATAATAAAATGAACAAATTTATTCCTATTCCTTTAATCGGGCTTGAAGGAAAAGAAATAGCTAAATTAAACTTTATTCCTATACCTTTTTTAACAGAATATAGATATGATTTAATTAAAAGAGCTGTTCTCACCGAACTTCAAAATATGAAACAACCTAAAGGTGTTGATCCTTTGGCAGGTAAAAAAACTACAGCTGAAAGTTGGGGGGTAGGTTATGGTATTGCAAGAGTACCCAGAGTAAAAGGTTCAGGATATCCAAGGGCAGCTCAAGGAGCTTTTGCTCCTATGACTCGAGGAGGCTATAATCCTACAGCACCAAAATCTAATAAAGTAATTAAAGTTAA
The DNA here is from genome assembly GCA_032249055.1 of Thermoproteota archaeon. Lineage (GTDB taxonomy): Archaea > Thermoproteota > Thermoprotei > Gearchaeales > Gearchaeaceae > SCGC-AAA471-B05. The sequence continues at coordinate 19,667 of JAVVGP010000001.1, forward strand.
AATTAACAAAAAAGAAAAAAGGAAAGCTTTATTTAGTGCTATAGCTTGTACTGCTAATTTAAATCTAGTACTAAAACGTGGTCATAAAATATCTAATCCCGAACTTAAATTACCAATAGTAATTGGAGAGGAAGTCACAAAAATAAATAAGACTAAAGACGTTGAAGAATTTCTAAAAAGATTAGGTATTTATGATGATATTATGAGAGTTAAAGATAACATTAAAATAAGAGCAGGTAAAGGTAAAAGAAGAGGAAGAAGATATAAAGAAAGAAAAGGACCTTTATTGGTAGTTTTAGGTGAAGAACCAATAAAAAAAGCTTTTAAAAATTTACCAGGTGTAGATGTTTATGATGTAAGAAATTTACCAATACATGCATTAGCTCCTGGTTGCTTGCCTGGAAGGCTTACTATTTGGACAATAAATTCATATAAATATTTAGCTGAAAAATTTGGTTATATTGGTGAATTGACATGAGTTCTAAAATTATACATAGGTTTATAGTGACAGAAAAAGCGTTGAAACTAGCTGAATTTGAAAATAAATTAACTTTAATTGTAGATATTAATTCAAATAAAAGAGAAATCAAGAAAGCTATTGAAAACTTATATAATGTAAAGGTAGAAAAAGTAAACGTTTTGATAACTCCGAAGTATGAAAAAAAAGCTATAGTAAAATTATCAAAGGAATTTTCTGCTCTAGAATTATACTCAAAATTGGGGTTAATATAATATGGGTAAGAGATTAAGGCAGCAAAGAGCTGGGCGTGGTTCACCTACATTTATAGCGCCTACTTGGAGAAGGATAGCTCCTATAAAATATCCTTCATGGTTATATGAGCTAATTGAGAATTCCGAACAACCTATAAAAGGTATAGTAAAGGAAATAGTTTCAGAAAGTGGAAGGGAAGCACCTCTAGCTTTAATCTCCTTAGCCGATGGCAAAGAATTTTATACAATTGCTGCTGAAGGAATATTTGAGAAAAGTGAATGTCTTATAGGCAAAAACGTTCCTGTCAAAGTTGGTAACATAACGCAAATAGGTTCTCTTCCTGAAGGAACTTTAATTTTTAATATAGAAAGAAGACCTGCTGATGGAGGAAAATTTGTAAGAGTTGCTGGATCTTATGCAACAGTATTTTCTCAAACTATAGATGGAACAATTGTAAGCTTACCTTCAGGTAAATTAATAAAGCTTGATAAAAAGTGTTTAGCTACTATTGGAGTGATTGCAGGAGGAGGAAAAATTGAAAAACCTTTATTAAAAGCTGGTAAGAAATATCATATTTCTAAAGCAAAATCATTTAAATGGCCTACTGTGAGGGGTAAAGCTATGTATGCTGCCTCTCATCCTCACGGGGGTGGAGCTCATCCTAAAGGAGGAAGACCTGTTAAAAAGACATCTCCTCCAGGTAAAAAAGTAGGTTATTATGGTTCTAGAAGGACTGGAAGAAGAAAAGGATAATTTTATATTTATGCCTCACTAAAATAATTTAATATGCCAAGAGAATTTACCTATCGCGGTTATACACTAGATCAATTAAAATCATTACCTATGGATGAGTTTATAAATTTACTAAATGCAAGGGAAAGAAGAAGTATAAAAAGAGGATTGCTAAAGAAACATAAAGCACTCATAGAAAAAATTAGGAAAGCTAAAGAAGGAAAGTATAATAAACCAATTAGAACACATGCAAGAGATATGATTATTTTACCTGAAATGGTTGGACTAACAATTCATGTTTATAATGGCAAGGAATTTGTTCCTGTTGAAATTACTCCTGAAATGATAGGTCACAGGTTAGGAGAGTTTTCAATAACCACGAAGAAAGTTATACATGGTGAACCAGGTTTAAGAGCTACAAGAGGTTCCATGTATGTTCCATTGAAATAATGCCAGAATTTGGTTATTCAATTAAAGGTCTCGATCCTGATAAGTCTGTATTAGCAAGTGGAAGAGATCTAAATATTTCATTTAAAGAAGCTGTTGAAGTTTGTAGATATATAAAAGGTAGAAAACTTGACGAAGCCAAAAAAATTCTTGAAGAGGTAATTGAAGGTAAAAGAGCAATACCTTATAAAAGGTTTAACAAAAAAGTACCACATCATAAATATGATAATACTAGTGGTCCTGCAAGATATCCTATAAAAGTTTCTAAGCATCTCTTAAAAATTCTTGAATCTCTTGAAGCTAATGCTGAATTTAAAGGTCTTGATACTTCCAAGATTAAAATTATTCATTGTGCTGCTCAGAAAGGTATGAAAATAAAAAAGTATATTCCTAGAGCATTTGGACGTTCTTCACCTTATTTTAAAGAACTTGTTCATATCGAAGTTGCCGGTATAGAGGAATAACATGGTAAACTTAGCAAAACAATTTCTTCAAATTAATGAATTATATGCTAGAATAAAAGAATACATTTTCGAAAAATTAAAAGAGGCGGGTGTAGATAATGTCGATATACAACAATTCGCTGCAGGAATAAGAATAATTATCGACGTTGAAAAACCAAAACTTGCATTAGGTCCTCATGGATTGAAAATAAAAGAAATTGAAGAAGAATTAAAATTAAAGTTTAACATTAAAAACGTCGAAATATTCATAAACGAAGTAAAAGAGCCTGCTTTAAGCGCCTCTATTATGGCTAATAGACTAGCTAGTTTAATTGAAAGAGGCATACATTTTAGAAGAGCTGCTAATCTAATACTTAAACAAATAATGGATGCAGGAGCTAAAGGTGCTGAAATAGAAATAAGTGGAAAACTTGACAGTGATAGAGCAAGAACTGAAAGATTTAGGTTTGGCTTTATGCCAAAATCTGGTGAACCTTATGAAAAATACGTTAAAAAAGCTAAAACTTCCATTCTTTTAAAGCCAGGTGTATATGGAATATCTGTTAAAATATTTCCTCCTATAGAATATTGGGATGAAATACCTAAATTAGTAGATAAAATAAAAGCTTTTGAGATGGGTACAAATGAAAGCAAAGGAACTTAGAAAATTATCTAAAGAAGAAAGACTGAAAAGATTAGAAGAATTAAGACTCGAATTAATAAAAAATAGAGGATTATTTGAAGCAGGAAAACCGCCTAAAAATGTTAAACTCCTTAAAAATATAAGAAAAGAGATTGCTAGAATTTTAACTATAAATAGGGAAGAGGAACGTAAAAATGAAGCTAAGAAAAGATAATATAATTTATCATGAATTATTGGGTTTGTTTGTTGAATGTTATGATAAAAAATATAAAAAAGTAGGCGAAGGTATGATTATCGATGAAACTAAGGAAACTATAAAAGTATTAACAAAAGATAATAAAATAAAAAAGTATTTAAAAAGATGTTTTAATTTTTCGTTTTTAATAAATGGTGATAAAGTAATGGTTAAAGGAGAAGATCTTTTAGGAAAACCTGAAGATAGAATAAAAAAACTATGAGGAAAAAAAGAATAATTTTTGGTATAGAGCCCCCAGAAATTGAGTGTAATGATAAAGCATGTCCTTTTCATGGCGAAATTAGTGTTAGAGGCAGAATTGACGAAGGAACAGTTTTAAAAGTAAAAATGAATAAAACGGCTGTTGTTGTTAAAGAAAGGTTGGTTTGGATTAGAAAATATCAAAGATATGAAAGAAGAAGAAGTAAATATCATGTTCATATACCAGATTGTATTAAAGTGAAAGAAAATGACAGAGTAATTATAGGTGAAACAAGACCTATATCTAAGACTGTTTCATCTGTTATTTTAAAAGTAATAAAATAAGTAAAATTAATAAGTGAAAATCATGCAAATAATTCATATTGGTGTGAAATATGGTTAAAAGAGGAGGAAAAGTTTCAGCTGCAATAATTAGACCTAGACTTAGTGCAGGTATATTTAATTATACTATAGTAAAATGTGCAGATAATAGCGGTGTATTAATGGGGAGAGTAATTAATGTATTTGGTATTAAAACCAGAAGAAGAAGAGTTCCTGGAGCATCTGTAGGAGACATGGTAAAGATTTCCGTAACTAAAGGAAAACCAGAATTAGTAGGACAATTAATGAATGCTGTTGTTATTAGACAAAGAAAACCTTATAGAAGAATGGATGGAACATGGATAGCATTTGAAGATAATGCTGTAATAATTCTTACGCCTGAAGGAGATGTTAAAGGAACGGAAATTATTGGCCCTGTTGCCAAAGAGGCTGTTGAACGCTGGCCAAAAATAGCTAGTATTGCTTCAATTATAATATGACATCTTCTCAGCCAAAAAAGCAAAGAAGGTTAATTTATAAAAAGTTTACTAATAAAGACTATGGAAAACTATTATCAGCTCATTTATCTAAAGAATTAAGACAAAAATATAAAAGGAGATCTTTACGTGTCCGTGTAAATGATATTGTAAGAGTAATGAGAGGGACATATAAAGGGTTTGAAGGTAAAGTAGTTAAAGTTAATCCTAAAAAAGGCTATGTATACATTGAAGGTCTTACAAGGAAAAATATTCGTGGAAGACCTGTTATGATACCTATTCATGCTTCAAAAGTAATGATAGTAAAGTTATATTTAGACGATAAATATCGTGCTGAAAAGTTAAAAGCAGTGTAGCATGACACATATAAAAAGATTAGCAGCTCCTGATTTTTGGCCTATTCTTAAAAAACAATATAAATGGACAATTTCCCCTTCACCAGGACCTCATAAAAAAACTGAATGCATACCGTTAGGAATAATTATCAGAGATATATTTGGTTATGCTTCGAATTTAAAAGAAGTAAAGTATATTTTAAGTCAAGGTTATGTTAAAAGAGATAAAATAGTAGTAAAGGATTATAAATTCCCTGTAGGTTTAATGGATACGCTGGAATTTGTTAAGGATCCTTTCGCTTACAGATTGTTACCATATAAAGGCTACCCGTTGGTTGTTACTAAAATTCCTTTAGAAGAATCTTCTTTAAAAATTTGCAGAATAGAGAACAAAGTTGCTGTTAAAGGAAATAAATTACAAGTGAATTTAAATGATGGGAGAAATTTTTTAATAGAAAAAACCGAATCTGCCAATTTTAAAACTTATGATAGTGTTTTATTAGAGCTTCCTGAACAGAAAATTAAAGAAACAATTAAGCTACAAGAAGGAGTTTTATGCTTAATTACAGGAGGAGTAAATGCAGGTTATTATGGCTATCTAAAGAAAATTATTGAATTGATGCCTAGGAGAAAATCGATTGTAGAATTAGAATCTTATGATGGGAAAATAATTCGAACCAGTCTTAAATATATTATGCCAATAGGATACGATAAACCTTTAATAAAGATTGCAGAAAAAGAAGAAGATATAGTTAAACCTGCCATTTATTATTACACATGAGCGAAACACAAACTTTAGAAATTAAGGAAGAAAGTAAAATAAATCCAATGACTAAAGTAAGATTGCGTTCAGTTACATTAAATATTTGTGTAGGGTCTAATGAAGAAAAGCTTAAAAAAGCGATGATCGTGTTAGAGACATTAACTGGACAAAAACCTTCTATAAGAAGAGCTAAAAAAACAATTAAGGAATTTAAAATTAAACGGGGAGAACCTATAGCTTGTATTACAACAGTAAGAGGTAAAAAAGCTGAAATTTTGCTTGATAAATTATTAGAGGCTGTAAATAGAAAACTAAAAGCATCTTCGTTTACCGAGTTTGGAAACTTCAGCTTTGGAATAAAGGAACATATAAGCATACCTGGTATGAAATATGATCCTTCAATAGGTATTGTAGGTATGGATGTTTGTGTTAATTTAGAAAAACCTGGTTATAGAGTTATGTATAGAAAAAGAAGAAGAAATGAGATAGGAAAAAATCATAGAGTTAAAAAAGATGAGGCAATTCAATTTATTAAGGAAAAATTTAATGTAGTAATAGAATAATGGGCAAACCAACACCTAAAGAAAGAAAGTTCGGCAAAGCTGTTTCTAAGTGTAAGCGTTGTGGTACTACGAGAGGCGTAATAAAAAAGTATAATTTATATTATTGTAGAAGATGTTTTAGAGAAATTGCTCCTTTGATCGGATTTAAAAAATATGAATAAAGGTTTATATGTTGCTTTTTTAAAATAATAAGTTATCATGAGGCTCCTTGCTAATATGATAACTTCAATTAAAAATGCAGAGATGAGGAATAAAAAAGAATGCCTAGTTTATCCTTCATCAAAACTTTTGATTGAGGTGTTAAAAACAATTCAACGTCATAGATATATTGGAGAATTTGAAGTAATAGATGATGGAAGAGGTTCTAAGATTAGAATACAATTGCTTGGAAGAATAAATAATTGCGGTATAATAAAACCTAGACTAGGATATAGTTACAGAGAATTTGTTAAGTTAGAGAGTAAATATTTGCCTAGCAGAGATATTGGAATAATTATAGTAACTACGAGCCAAGGTGTTATGACAACAAAAGAAGCTTTTGAAAAAAGAATAGGAGGAATAGCTTTAGCTTATGTCTATTAATCAAATAATTTTTAGGGAAGAATTAACTATACCTGAAGGTGTAAATGTAGATATCGATGATAATTATATAATAAAAATACGGGGTCCAAAAGGTGAAATTGTAAAAGACTTTAGTCCAAAAAAGCTAAACATCTCTAAAAATAAATATAAAATTTATAAAGAAAATAACAAAATTATAATAGAAGTTTATATTAAAGGTAGAAGAGGTAAAGCTTTATTATATACTTTATTATCAAAAATAAGAAATTCAATTAAGGGAGTAATTGAAGGATATGTATATAAGCTTAAAATTGTTTATATACACTTTCCTATAAGTGTTAAAGTTAAAGGAGACACCGTTTACATTGAAAACTTTATTGGTGAAAGAGCGCCAAGAATAGCAAAAATTATAGGCAAATATACACAGGTAAAAGTTGAAGGAGAGGATATAATAGTAAGTGGAATAGATAAAGACGAAGTAAGTCAAACAGCTTTTAATATTCAATTAGCAACAAAAATTAAAGATAAGGATCCTAGAAAGTTCTTGGATGGAATTTATGTTTATTATAGAGGAAAATGAAGGACATAGATAAAGCTTTAAAAATTAGAGAAAAACAAAAAAGAAAGTTACCAGATTTTGTAAGAGCAGATTCATGGAAGGTTAAAAGACTTGAAGATTCAGGTTGGAGAAGACCTAAAGGTTTAGATACTAAAATGCGTTTAAAGAGGAAAGGATGGCCTCCTCTTGTAAATATAGGATATAGAAAGATTAAAAAGGCAAGATATTTGCATCCTTCCGGCTTAATTGAAGTCCTTGTTCATAATGCTAAGGAAGTAGAAAAATTAGATAAAAATAAACATATAATAAGAATAGCTGCCTCTGTAGGCAAAAAGAAAAGATTACAAATATTAGAGATTGCCAATAAGCTTGGTATAAAAGTAGCAAATCCGGTGGTTTAAAATGAGCTTAGATTATGTAAAAGAATTAGCTGCTAAAGTAAAAGGCGTAGGTAAAAGTAGAATATACATAGATCCTGAATATTATGATAAATTATCAACAGTAATTTCACGTGAAGAAGTAAAAAAATTAATTGAAGATGGCATAATAAAAATCAAACCTAAAAAAGGAATTAGTAAAGGAAGGTTTAGAAAAAAATTAAAGCAAAAGAGAAAAGGATTACGAAAAGGGCCAGGAAGTATAAAAGGAAAAAAGATCAAAATTAAGAAAAAGGAATATGTAAAAAGAATAAGAGGTCTTAGAAAATACTTAAGGAATCTATACGATAAAGGACTTATCGATAATAAATTATATCAAAAGTTAAGGAAATATGTAAAAGCTGGAGTACTAACATCGCGAGCAAAAATTAGAGCATATATTGAAAGTTATAAAAGTAGTCAGACTTAAAATGTCTAAGAAAATATTAAAATTTAAACGTAGAAGGAAAGGTTTAACAAACTATTATAAGCGAAAAGTATTTGTAATTTCTGGAAAAACGAGGTTAGTTGTAAGAAAATCTAATAAATACATTACTGTTCAATTTATCAAGCCTGCTATTAAAGGAGATATATGTTTGGCAGGAATTAATTCAATAATTTTAAAGAAATTCGGATGGCCTTATAGTTGTAAAAACTTGCCTGCATGCTATTTAATTGGATATATAGCTGGTAAAATTGCTCTTCAAAAGAAAATAGAAAATGTAGCATTGGACATAGGCTTGCATTCTGCTACTAAAGGTTCAAGAATTTTTGCTGTAGTTAAAGGAATTTTAGATGCAGGACTAAAAGTTCCTGTGGATCCAGAAATGCTTCCCTCTGAAGAACGTATAAAAGGTTATCATATAATCAAATATGCTAAACTTTTAAAAGAAACAAACGAAGAAAATTACAAAAAACGTTTTTCTTATTATATTTCACAAAATATTTTACCTGAAAATATGGAAGAATATTTTAATAAAACATTTTCATTAATTAAAGAGAGGTTTGGATAAAATGGTTTCATTAGAAAGTTGGGAACCTACAACTACATTAGGAAAATTAGTAAAAGAAGGTAAAATAACTTCTATAGATGAGATCTTTGAAAATAATTTAAGAATTCAAGAACCAGCTATTGTGGATATTTTAATTCCTAATCTACAAGTACAAGTGCTTTTTACAAGGGCTGTGCAAAAACAAACAGCAGCAGGTGAGGTTACAAGATTTGAAAGTCTTGTTGTAGTAGGAGATAAAAATGGTCATGTTGGTATAGGGTTAGGAAAAGCAAAACAAACAAGGAATGCTATAGAAAAAGCTACTAATAATGCAAAATTAAATATAATACCTGTGATAAGGGGTTGCGGAAGTTGGGAATGTTCATGTAATAGACCTCATAGTGTTCCTTTTAAAGTTAAAGGAAAATACGGAAGTGTAAGAATAACTCTGTTTCCTGCTCCATATGGCTTAGGTTTAGTAGCAGGTGAATATATAAAACCTATATTTACATTGGCTGGAATAAGTGATGTATGGACATGGACAAAAGGAAATACAAGTAATCATATAAATTTTGCCTTTGCTGTTTATGATGCTTTTAAAAATCTTTATAAATTAAACGTCTTTTAAATGCCAGAATTATTAGCTGTAATTAGAATAAGAAGCTTAATAGATAGAAATCCGAAGGTTAGATTTGTTGCTCGTCTTTTGAGATTAACAAGAGTAAATATATGTACCTTATATCCAAAAACTCCTTCTATACTTGGAATGTTAAAAGTTGTTTCTGAAGTTACAACTTATGGAGAAATAAATAAAGATGTACTTATAGAACTTTTAAAGAAGAGAGGGAGAATTAAAGGAAACAAAAGACTAACTGAAGAAATTCTTAAAAAGTATAACTTTTCCAGTTTCGAAGAATTGGCTGAATATATTTTAAAAACTGGAAAAATTCCTAACTTTATTAAGCCAGTATTTAGGCTTTCTCCTCCGAAAAAAGGCTTTAAACATTCTACAAAAAAGTTTTTTTCTCAAGGAGGAGAATTAGGATATAGAGGAGAAAAAATTAATGAGTTAATTCTACGTATGATTTAAGAATAACTTTTTATTTCTTTATTTATGTATTTATTTTATATCATGCTTATATGGTAACAAGAAAAGAAAAAAAGTCAAGAAAGCTTCGGGGTTATCGAACGCATGGTTATGGTAGAGTCGGTCAGCATAGAAAAAGTGGCTCTAAAGGCGGTGTTGGAAATGCAGGAAGGAAAAGTGGCAAACATAAGTGGAGTTGGGTATTAAGATATGAGCCTGATTATTTTGGTAAGCATGGATTTGTAAGACCAAATAGAAAATATTATAAGGCAATAAATCTAGATCAAATTTCAAATATCGCTTTTTCTTTAATTGAAAAAGGAATTTTAAAACCTAATGAAAATGGTTACTATGAAATAGATTTAACCGAATGGGGGTTTGATAAAGTTTTAAGCAACGGTTCATTAAATAACAAGTTCATTATAAAAGCAAAATTCTTTAGTGAAAAAGCTTTAGAAAAAATAAAATCATTAGGAAGCATACCAGTTGTGAAAAATGCCGGCTCTTGAATCCTTAAGACCTATATTATCTATATTACCTGAAGTTCCCAAAGCAAAAAGAATAGTAAGTTTTAGAGAAAAATTAGTTTGGACTGTAATTATTTTAACAATTTATTTAGCTTTTACACAAATACCCTTATATCCTATTGCAAAGGAACAACAAGAAGCATTTTCACCTTTATTTTCGATAATTTTTGCTGCAAGATTTGGTACATTAGCACAATTAGGTGTAGGACCAATTGTTACTGCAGGTTTAATAATGCAATTACTTGTGGGTTCAAAGATACTTAATTTGGATCTTACTGATAGAAGGCAAAGAGCTTTATTTACAGGAACCCAAAAATTACTTGCAATATTGTTTACTTTATTGGAAGCAATTGTTTTTGTAGCAGGTGGATTATTAAAAGTTCCAAGCATGTCTGCAGCAGTTTTAGTCGTTATTCAATTGTTTGCTGTAGGTATATTAATAATCTTATTTGATGAGATATTACAAAAAGGCTGGGGTTTTGGTAGTGCAGTAAGCCTATTCATATTGGCAGGTGTAGCCTCACAAATTTTTACTGAATTATTTAGTCCTGTAATTATTAATGGAAGCTATGTTGGCTTCTTTCCCCGTTTGATTCATGTTACTGCTGGAGGTGATACTGTCACTCACTTAATATTTGGCAATCCTAACATAGCAAGATCTTCTTCACTTATAGGTTTTGTTGCCATGATTATAGTTTTATTTTTGATAGTTTATCTTCAAGGAGTAAAAATAGAAATTCCTGTAGCTTATCCTAAGTACGGAGGATTAAAAGCTAAAATACCATTACAGTTAATATATGTTTCAAACGTTCCTGTAATATTAGCTGGAGCTTTAACTGCTAACTTGCTTTTCTTTTCTCAAATGACTTGGAATAATTATAATAGATCAAATACTGATCCTATTTTAAATATGATAGCTCAATTTAATGTTGTAGAAAATCAAGCGGTACCTACTGGTGGTTTAATTTATTATTTATCTCCACCAAGAAACATGTATAACGTAATGAATGATCCGCTTCATGCAATAATATATATTTTAATTTTTTCAGGACTTTGTGTTCTTTTTGCAAAAGCATGGGTAGAAACATCTGGAATGAGTGCAGAAGAACAAGCTAAAAGAATGATCAAATCAGGTATACAAGTAAAAGGATTTAGACATAGTGAAATTGTTTTAAAGCAACTTCTTAACAGATATATACCTACATTAACGTGGTTTAGTGGTTTAATTATAGGGCTTCTTGCGGCTGTTTCTGATACTGTAGGAATAATTGGAACTGGAATAGGTATTTTATTAGCTGTTGGTATTATTTATCAATATTACAGGATTTTGTTGCAACAAAAAATTGAAGAGGAATTTCCATCACTTGCAAGATTTTTGAAAGGAGAATGATAATAACAGATTCGCCACTCGTTGCTACTTTTTTAATTTTTTTATTTGCTATACCTCCACCTTTAATTTCAGCTTTAGTTAGTAGAATAATTATAAGCAAATTTTTCGGTTTAGAAAGATATAGAAGAATAATGAAGGAAATAAGAGAATTTGATTCAGAATTTTTTAAAGCAGTGAGAAGTAAAGATACTCAGAAATTAAATAAGCTACAAGCAAAGAAACCTTATATTGATAAAATGAGATGGCAAACAACTAAAATAAGTTTTTTAAACACAATGATTCTTTTTATACCTTACCTTATGTTTTTTATTTGGTTAAGCCAAATTTTTAGCTTAATACAAGGTATTGCTTTCTTTCCCTTAATTTCTCAGGAAATAGGTTTTCTTTGGTGGTATCTTATCTGTATTTTCTTTATAAGTTTATTAGTAAATAGAGCAGTAGGCATATATTATTAGCCATATTAAATATAAATAATACAGTAATATGCCAAGACCTTCATTAAGAAGGAAAAAATATCGTATTGTAAAAACACCTGGAGGAAGGCATGTTATTCACTATTTAAAAGAAAAAAGAAATAAGGATAAATGCGCAATTTGTAAATCCGAATTGCATGGAACAAATCATGGTTACGAAAGCTTGCCCAAATCCTCAAGAAGACCTAAAAGGATGTTTGGCGGATATTTATGTCCTAATTGTTTGAAAAAGGTTCTTGAAAATAAAGTAATTAGTACTTTTTTAACTTGAATATAGTAATAGCTATAAGCGGTCCTCCTGCATCGGGCAAATCAACATATGCTAAAATTATTTCTCAAGAATTAGGGTTAAGATTATTTTCAACAGGTGCAGCGTTCAGAGAAATAGCTAAAAAATTGAATGTAAATTTAGAAGAATTTCATGCTTTGGCTGAGAAAAATTATGAGTATGATATCATGGTAGATAAAATGGCTTTGGAGGAAGCTAAAAAAGGCAATATTGTAATTGAAGGACATTTAGCTTGTTGGTTCTTAAAGGATATAGCAGATCTAAAAATCTATGTAACTGCACCTTTGAATGAAAGAATTAAAAGGTTAATGGAAAGAGAAGGTAAAAGTTATGAAGAAGCTAAGAAAGAAATTTTAGCTAGAGAGAAAAGCAATAAAAAAAGATACATGGAAATTTATGGTATAAACATCGATGATTTATCTCCTGTAGATATAATGATTAACACTGCATTATTTGGGATTGAAGATGTTGCAAAAATACTTATATTTATAATAAAATCATATGTTTCTAAGAAAAATGCCACCACTAGTAACATTAGGTAGGGTTTGTGTTAAGATAAGAGGTAGAGATGCTGGAAGAAAGTGCGTAATAGTTAACATTATAGATAAAAATTATGTTGTTGTGACAGGACCGAAAAGCTTAACAGGAGTTAGAAGGAGAAAAGTAAATGTTGACCATTTAATATTTTTACCATATGTATTAAAAATAAGCAAAAATGCCTCAGATTTCGAAGTATTGCAAAGTATAGAAAAAGCAAATCTGATTTCTTTCTTTAGAGAAGGTGTTGTCATAGATGCAAAGAAAGATCTTATATAAAGAGGCTACAAAACACAAAATTATACTTTCTCCAATACCCTTGATAAAGAAAAGTATTGAAGAAAAACTACAATTGGGTTATTCAATTATAGATAAACCTAAAGGGCCTACAAGTCATCAAATAGCTGCATGGATAAGAGATGAATTTCAATCTCCTGTGGCCCACAGCGGGACTCTAGATTATTAAGGGGAAATCCCGCTGTCTCGGGCTTATTAATAATACTTTTTGGAAGAGCTAGAAAAGTAGCCGATTTGCTAGCTAAAATGGATAAAGAATACATTTGTGAAATGCAATTACATGAAAATGTAGATAAAAATGAACTTGAAAAAGTCATTAAAATGTTTGTAGGAGAAATTTATCAAAAGCCACCTTTAAGATCAGCTGTTAGTAAAAAGCCTCGTATAAGGAAAATTTATAACATAGAAATTCTTGACTTTAAAGATAGAAATGTACTATTAAAAATTAAATGTCAAGCAGGAACATACATTAGAAAATTATGTCATGATATAGGTGAAATATTAGGTTGCGGAGCCCATATGAAAGATTTAAGAAGAACAGGTATAGGAACTTTAAACGAAAACGATAGAAGAGTAGTAACTTTACATGAACTATTTGGTGCTTATAGAGAATGGAAAAATTATAATAATCCTACTTATTTAAATGAATTTGTAAGACCTTTAGAAGAATTGTTATTCTTTTTACCTAAAATTTATGTTAAAGATTCTTCTCTATTTTCTATTACGCATGGATCTTTTGTAGCTTCCCCTGCAGTTATAGCTGTAACTTCTGATGTTAAAGCTAAATCTATAGTTACGATTAATACAGTTTATAATGAAATAATTGCTATAGGTAAATCTGAGCTAAATTCTGAGGAAATTGTAAAGTCAAAATCTGGTATAGTTGCAAAAGTAGATAAAGTATTAAGAATTATAGAAAACGCCGGGAGTGGGATTTGAACCCACGCGGGGAAAATCCCCACAGGCTCTCCAGGCCTGCGCCTTACCAGGCTAGGCAATCCCGGCTCTATAAAAAATAATTTTTAGAGAAATATTTTTGCTTTTTTAAAAAAATTTAAGTAAAAAACAATAATATACTTTTATCATGAGCACAGGATTTAAACAAATAGTTAGAATAGCAGGTAATGATCTAAAAGGTAATGATCAAGTTCATTATGCATTACAAAAGATCAAAGGTATAGGATTCAATACAGCTATAGCTATTTGTAAGATGCTAAATATAAATCCATTAACTAAAATTGGCTATTTAAGTGATGAAGAAATTAAGAAGATAGAGGATCATGTTTTAAATTTGCATCAAAAAAATGTCCCCTCATGGTTTCTTAATAGAAGGAAAGATCCATTTACAGGTAAAGATTATCATCTTGTAGGTTCTGATCTAGTTTTAAAAGTTAGAGAAGATATTGAATTTGCAAAATCAATTAAATCATGGAGAGGAATTAGGCATGCACTGGGATTAAAGGTTAGAGGACAATCAACCAGAACTACGGGAAGAACTGGTTTAACCGTTGGTGTAACAAAAAAGAAGGGAAGTAAACAATGAGGCGTTTTAGAAAAACCTGGGAACCTCCAAGACATCCGTGGAGAAAGGAAGTTCTAATTGCTGAAATTGAACTTGTTGGCAAATATGGTTTAAGAAACAAAAGAGAACTTTGGAAAGCAAAAACAATATTAAGAAAAATAAGGAGCAGAGCCAGGTCGCTATTAGCTTTACCTCCTTTAGAAAGAATGAAGGAGGAAGAGGATTTAAAAAGAAAATTAATTAATTATGGTCTTATCAATGAAAATGCCACAATAGATGATATTTTATCTTTAACTGTTGAGGATATTTTAAAAAGGAGATTGCAGACGATCGTTTATGAGAAAAAACTTGCTAAAAGTATATATCATGCAAGACAACTTATAACTCATAGGAAAGTGATCGTAGGAAATAATGTTATAGCAAGCCCTGGTTATTTAGTAAAAAAAGATGAGGAAAATCAAATTAGGTTGAGAGAATGAGTAGCGAAAAGCAAAAGAATCTTTGGGGTATAGCTCATATATATGCATCAAGAAATAATACTTTAATTTATGTTACAGATTTATCAGGGGCTCAATTAATTACTTGGAAATCTTCAGGCTGTGTAGTAAATGCTGATAGAGAAAAGAAAACTCCATATGCAGCTATGATGGCAGCATTTCAAGTAGCAAATGAATGCTTAGAAAAAGGAATTGTTGGTTTACATATAAAAGTTAGAGCGCCAGGAGGTCATCATCAAAAAACTCCTGGTCCTGGTGCAAATGCTGCAATAAGAGCATTGGCAAGAGCTGGATTAATGATCGGAAGAATTGAAGATGTAACACCTATACCTCATGATACAACAAGAAAGCCTGGAGGAAGAAGAGGAAGAAGAGTTTAGAAATGTTATACTTGGCGGAAGTTTTGATAAATTGCATAAAGGGCACAAGCTTTTACTTAAACATGCATTAAAGTTTTCAAATAGGATCAAAATTGGTCTTGTAAAAGATGAAATTTTAAAAGATAAATTTCTTTCTTCTAAAATAGAAAAATTTAATGTAAGAAAAAATAAAATAATAAGATTCCTTAAAAAAATCAGGAAAAACGTTAAGATTGATATTTTTCCTTTATCTGACCCTTATGGTCCTTCAATAGAAGATAATACAATTACTGATATAATTGCAACAGAAGAAACTTTACCTAGAGTGATAAAAATTAACAAAATAAGGTCTTCTAAAAATTTATCTAAACTAAAGATTCATGTGATTAAATTATTATTAGCAGATGATGGAAGAATTATAAGAAGTTCAAGGATAAGGGTTGGTGAAATAGATAAAGATGGAAAGTTATTAGTAAAAAAAATAAAGATTAAGTATTAATGGAAAAAAGTAAAATTTTAAGGCTTTATCCTTATGAATACGAAATAATTAAGAATTTGATTGGTAAAGAGCTGGAAATAAGCGAGCTTTCTTCCATTATAAATGTTCCTTTATCAACTCTATTTAGCAGAATAGAAGATCTTAAAAGCAAAGATCTGATCAAGGTAAGAGAAGAAAGCTGGTATATGTTAACTTTGACAGGCGAGGGTAAACTTTATGCTAATGAAGGTTTGCCAGAAAAAAGATTAATCGAAATATTAAAAGGAGTTAAAAAAGAGAAAATAGAAAATGTAAAGAGAATTCTTGGAGAAAATATCTTTAGAATCGCTATAGTAAATGCTTTACGAAAGGGTTTTATCAAAATAAGTAATGAGTATATTGAACTTTTAAATTATTCATCGATGGAAGAATATCAAAATATTCTAAGAGAATTGAACGAAAAGAAACAAATTATTCTAAAGGAACAAAATCAAGTTATATCTGAGCTTGTTAAAAGAAACATTATTAAATCAAAGGAAGTCAAGAAAGTTTTTTTAAAAATTTCAGAAAAAGCTGAATATTATTTAAAAAATAATCTTGTAGAAGTTTTACAAGAAAAATCAAAGTTGACTCCTGAAGATATAATTAAAGGTTATTGGAAAAACTATTTTCTAAAGCCTTACAATTTTGATGCTTTTCCTCCTAAGATATACTTCGGTAGATCTCATCCTTATATTAAGTTTTTGGAGGAAGTAAAGAAAATATTACTTGAAATGGGTTTTGAGGAATATGATAGTGATTACATTGAACCGGAGCTTTGGAATTTTGATATATTATTTGTTCCACAAGATCATCCTGCAAGAGATCTTTGGTCTACTTTTAGATTAAATCTTCCACTGGTAAATTTAGATAAAGAAATTGTTTTGAAAGTCAAAACAATGCATGAAAAAGGAGAAATTGAAAATTCTATAGGTTGGCAATATGAATGGAATGAAGAAATCGCTAGCAGATTAATTTTAAGAACACATACAACAACCGTTTCAATGAAATACTTGTATTATAACAAAGATAAGGATGCAAAAGTTTTTTGTATTTCGAGGGTATTTAGGCATGATATACCTGATGCTACTCACTCAATGGAATTTCATCAATGTGAAGGTATAATGGTCGGAAAAGATTTAAGTTTTGCCAACTTATTAGGATTTTTAAAAGAATTTGCTTCAAGATTAGGTTTAGAAAAAATAAAATTTAAACCTACATATTTTCCTTTCACAGAACCAAGTGTGGAAGGAGCTGTTTATCATAAAAATTTAGGTTGGCTTGAAGCTTTACCTGGTGGTATGTTTAGACCTGAAATACTTAATGTATTAGGTGTAAAAAAACCAGTATTAGCATGGGGTATAGGAATAGATAGAATAGCAATGGCTGTTTTAGAAATAAATGATATAAGAGAATTATTTTCAAAGGATATAGAATTTTTGAGAGAGAATAAGTATATTTGATATGCCTACGTTTAGTTTTAGCTTATCATATTTTAAAAAGTATATTCCTAAAGAACTTAGTTTAAACCAGATAGTTGACTTATTAGAATATTGTAAATGCGAAATAAAAGAAGTAAAAAATGATGAGATAATTGTTGAAGTTACTCCAGATAGAGTGGATCATTTTTCTATTGAAGGATTAATAAGAAGTATTAGGGGTATTCTAGGAATAGAAAAAGGTTTAGTTAAAATTAATACATTTAATGAAAATTTCAAAGTTCATATAGATGAAAAGTTAAAATCACTAAGACCTTATATAATATTAGTCACTGTAAGGGATGTTTCTTTAAATGCTTATGCTTTAACGAGTTTAATTAATTTACAAGAACTTTTACATGAAACAATAGGAAGAAACAGGTTAAAGGCTTCAATTGGTTTATATGATTTGTCAAAAATAAAAGGAGACATACATTATAAGTTACAAAAATTGGAAGAAATAAAATTTAAGCCATTAGGATTTGATTATGAAATGAATGGTTACGAGATACTTAAAAAAACTGATAAAGGAATTAAATATTCACATCTTGTAGGAAAAGACACGGCTCCTATTTTGATTGATTCCGAAGGAAATTATTTAAGCATGCCTCCCATTATCAACAGTGAAGATACTAAGGTTACTGTTAAAACGAAGGATATTTTAATTGATTCGACCGGCTTTGATTTAAATTTCATATCAAAAATAATTTCGATTATGACCTATGCTGTTTATTTTTATGGTGGGAAAGTAGGGTTAATTGAACATTTGTATCCTAATGGAACATTTATACCAGAATTTAAATCGAGAAAATACAATATAAGCTATGAACAATTTAAAAAGATCTTGGGTTTAGAATTAGATCCAGCTACAATATTAGAATTTTTGTTAAAGAGTAGATACGATGCAGAAATTCATAATAATGAATTTATAGTAGAAATTCCTCCTTATCGTTTAGATGTCTTGCATCCTATTGACGTTATTGAAGATATAGCGATAATGTATGGCTATTCGAATATTCCTCCAATTTATCCATTATTATATACCAAAGGTAAATTGATGAAAAAAAGCATAATATATAACAAGATACGTGATGTGATGAATGGTTTTGGTTTTCAAGAAATTCTTAATTATATGCTAAGTAGTAAAGAAATACAAACCAATAAAGTTTATTTAAAAGAAGAAGATCTTGGGTTAATAACTATACAAAATCCCATAAGTAAGGAATATGATTGTATAAGAGCTAACTTATTCCCATGTATACTAAACTTCCTTTCTTATAATGTATTAAGAAAATATCCTCAAAAAGTTTACGAATTAGGAGATGTTTGTTATTTTAAAGAGAATAAAGTAATTACGGAAAAAAGACTATGTGCAGCAATAATAAACAGTGAAATTAACTTTGAAGAACTTCATGCTTACTTATTTTCCCTCATTAAAATGTTAGGTTATGATATGAAATTAAAAGAGGCTGAATATTCTTTTCTTTTAAAAGGAAGGAGTGCTGATGTTTTTATAAATGAAACTAAGGTAGGTTGGATAGGAGAGATTAATCCTGAAGTTATACTTAACTTTAGACTTTCATTGCCAATAATTGCTTTTGAAATAAATTTAAGCAAATTTTTAGAAATTTAAGCTGGAAATATTATAAAATTATTTGGGGGTGCATCCCTATAAGAGAGAGCTGCAATGAATAGGGCTTTTGCCTTATATGTGTTGCAGTGTTGTTGTTAGGGATCAAGGGGCACCCCCATACATTTAATTACTTTTATTTCTAATAATTTAGAGATAAGATAATAAGTATTAAAAACAACTATTAATATAATGGTGGTGATATATGGGAGGTCCTCCTGTTAATGCTAAATATATAATTTTAGCTAAATTTGAAGTTGACGGTGTTGTTGAGAAATCTGATATAATAGGAGCAATATTTGGGCAAACAGAAGGAATGCTAGGCGACGATTTAGATTTAAGGGAATTACAAAAGATCGGCAAAGTTGGAAGGATAGATGTTGAATACGAAGTTGTGGGAGGAAAAACTTACGGAACAATAATGATTCCTACCAACTTAGATAAACCTGAAGTCGCTCTTATATCTGCTGCATTAGAAACAGTAGATAAAGTAGGTCCTAACTATGCTAAAATTGAGCTAAAGGAAATTAAAGACTTAAGAGATGAAAAAAGAAAAAGAATAATTGAGAGAGCGAGGGAAATACTTTTAAAATGGAAAGAAACAAAGGAAGTGGATTCTGAAGAACTCATCAAAACCTTACTTGAAAGCGTAAGAGTTTCTCAAATCATAAACTATGGAGAAGACAAACTTCCTGCTGGTCCAGAAGTAGATACCGCTAATGAAATTATAATAGTAGAAGGTAGAGCTGATGTTGTTAATTTATTAAAACATGGATATAAAAATGTTATAGCATTAAATGGTTCAAAAGTTCCTCCAACAATAATTAATTTAGCAAAGAAGAAAAAGACAACAATTTTCGTTGATGGCGATAGAGCAGGAGATTTGATATTAAAGGAAGTTCTGCAAATGGTCAAAGTAGATTATATTGCGAGGGCTCCCTTTGGTAAAGAAGTGGAACAGTTAAACAGTAAAGAAATAGCAAATGCTTTAGCCAATAGAATATCAGTTTCAGAATATCTTCAATCGATGAAAACTTTAAAAAAGATCGAACCGCAAATATCTGAACTGATAAAATCTGTAATTGGAACAATGGAAGTTATATTTTTAGATGAAAATAACAATATAATTGAACGCTTTCCTATTAGAGAGTTGATGGAAAAATTAAATAGTATACAAAAAGTTTCAACAATAATATTAGACGGAATAATAACTCAAAGATTAATAGATTTAGCTTTGGAAAAACAAGTAAAAGAAATATATGGTTATAGATTAGGGAACGTAACTAATATTCCTAAAGAAATATCTATATATTTATTCGATGAACGTGGAATAATCACCCCTTATGAAGATAAACCTAAACAGTAAAGAAAATACAGCTACTATAACAATTCAAAATTTAAACGACCTTTTTAGCTTATATTTACTCGTTGAAAGAGGAGATGAATTATACGGTTATAGTTATAGACAAGAGAAATTTTCTACAAAAGAAGGAGAAAGTGTTAGAGGAGAAAAAAGGAAGATTTATTTAGGAATAAAAGTAGAAAAAGCTTATTTTCATGAATTTAGTGATGTATTAAAAGTTATAGGACCTATAATAGAAAAACCTGAAGATTTCGATTTAGGAGGTCATTTTCATTCTTTTAATATAAAAATCGGGGATACTATTATTTTAAAAAAGTCTAATTGGGATTCTGCAATAATAAAAAGTATATTAAAGAATATTAGTGAAGTTTATCCTGACACATTAATTATTGCTATAGATTACAATGAAATAGCTATAGGAAAATTAGAAAAACATGGTCTAAAAATTCTTTATGATAAAAAAGAAAATACTGGAGGTAAAAGATATGAAAACGGAGGTTTTGACATTGAAAACTTTATTAAAAGGAATTATTCTGTGGTCATGGATTTTATTAACAAAACTAAACCAACCATTGTAATTCTTTATGGACCTTCAATATTTAAAGAAATTTTATATGAGCAGATTAAAACTATTAAATCTAACATTTACAAAATAGCTGGAACTTCTGGAGGAATAGAAGGATTATATGAAGCTTTAAGGAATGATGAAGTTTTGAAAGTTTTAGCCTTGAATACAAATATTATGGATAACTTTTCTTTGGCAAATTTAATTCAAAGAGAGTATGAAAAATTAGCTATTGGTTTACAAGAGATAGTGGAAATTTCTTCTTTTACTAATGCAATAGATAAGTTATTAATTTCTACTAAGCTACTCAAAGAATCTGATTCTGAAAAAGCAACTTTAATTAAAAATATAGCAGAATATGTTAGCAAGCAAGGGGGCGAAATTCATATAATTTATGAGAATAGCGAATTAGGAAGAATGTTAGAGAGTCTGGGTAACATTGTAGCAATACTAAGATACAAGGTGAAATAAAAAATGAATGTTGCTACATTATTAGTAATAATTCTTTTTTCATGGATTATTGCGTATTTAATTTGGAATTTAAAATTTAAAAATAAATCTTCAAGAATAGACCTTTCGATACCTTTTATTCTTTTAATTAAAACCCAAAGATTTAACAATTTTTTAATGAAAGCTGGCAAAAAAAGACCTTTGTTTTTTAGTATAGTGGGAGAACTTTCAATAATATATGGTATAGCATTAATGCTTTATGGCTTCTTTTTCTTTATTAAAAATTTATTTGGCTTCTTGTTCCCTGCACAAGTTGGCGAAGGTTCTCCTGTTATACCTTTAATTTTTGGTATAACATTTACTCCTCCTTTGGATCAATTGATAATAATTCTTATTGTTATAATAATTGTTGTTGTTACACATGAAATGGCCCATGGATTTTTAGCTTCTCATAGCAACATAAATATAAAATCTACAGGAGCTGGTTTATTCTTTGTATTGCCTCTTGCGTTTGTTGAACTTGATGATAAAGAAGTGGAAAAAGCGAATACTAGAAATAAATTAAGAATATTTTGTGTTGGCTCTTTTGTAAATTTTATTGAAGGAATAATTTTTGTTTTATTATTGTTATTGTTTCCTTTAATAATTTCTTTAGGTTACTCAGCTAGTAGTGAAGGTGTAATAATCTTCGGGATTAATCAGGATTCTCCTGCAGAAAAAGTTGGTTTACAAATTGGAGATGCTATTGTAGCTATTAATGGTACTAAAATAAGGAATTATTTTGAATTCTCAAACTATTTACATGATAAAAAACCTGGAAATACATTAATACTGACTATAGAAAGAAATCTTCAACGAGTAAATTATACTGTTACATTAGCAAAACATCCCTATGCTGAAAGAGGAATAATAGGTGTTAGTGCTTTTGATTATCATAGACCTTATTTTTCCTTTTTACCTTCGATTTTACCTTTTTATATTTATTTGTTTATTGGTTGGGGCATCATAATTTGTCTCAGTTTAGCAATTATAAATATGCTTCCTATACCTATTTTTGATGGTGATAAACTTGTTGGAGAAATGTTATCTTTCATTAAGAACAAAAATATTAAAATAACTTTGCATAATGCAATCCGTTTTCTTGCTACCCTTATTCTTATTTCAAATATATACTTTAGTTTGATTAGAATTTATTTATGAGTCAATGTAGGTATTGTAGTAATGAATATTTTTATTACAGGGCATATTCTGGAGAAAGATTATGTAAGCATCATTTCATTGAATCTTTAATAAATAAAGTAAGAGATACGATTTCTAAAAATAATTTGCTTACATGGAATGATAAAATAATGGTTGCTGTTTCAGGTGGAAAGGATAGTCTAACTGCCTTACATATACTTCATAAAATAGAAAAGGATTTCCCTAGCACAAAAATATTTGCTGTAACAATAAATGAAGGTGTAACTGGTTATACTGAAAAGAGAATCGAACACACAAAAAAGATATGTGACGAATTAAATATCGATTATTATGTATTTACTTATAAAGATATCTACGGCTATAAGCTGGAAGAAATAGTTAAAATAGCTAAAGAAAAAGGAAGCAAATTGGAACCTTGTTCTTATTGTGGTGTTCTTAGAAGAAAATTATTAAATATGGCAGCAAAAAAATTAAATGCTACTAAAGTTGTTACAGGTCATAATTTAGATGATGAAGCACAAACAGTATTAATGAATTTAATTAGAGGAGATATTGAGAGATTAATAAGGGGTTTTGCTCCTATAGTTCCGAAAGAAGGTTTTATACCAAGGGTTAAACCTTTAAGATATATATATGAAGAGGAAATCATGATTTATGCTTTTTTGCACAATTTTCCTATGTTTGAAACAGAATGCAAATTTGTAAGTTTATCTATGAGAGATTATTTGAGAAAAATACTCAATGAACTTGAAAGAAATAAGCCTGGAGCAAAGTATATGTTAGTAAATTCTGCTGAAAAGCTTGCAAAACAACTAATTAATACTCTGGAAGGTTTTCAAATAAAATATTGTAAAAGTTGTGGCGAGCCTACTTCTCAAGAAATTTGTAGAGCTTGTTTATTATTAGAAGATCTAAAAATAATATAACGGGTTTTAAACTATGTAGTTTTAAATAGATTTGCATAGCTATTGGGATTTACATTGCAGAACCTCTATCGAGTTCATTGTTGCTTTCATTAATCTCTCATGAAAGAGTGAGCTCTATTCCTTCATAAACTCATGAAAGAGCTTGAATGGAAAAAGACTCTTATCTCAAGATATTAGGTTTATTGCTGCATTTGGTTGCCTATTTATCCTAATCCAAATTTACATTCATATATTGCTCCTTTCAGTGCATTAACTATCCCACATATGGTCATCTTTTTGTAGAATACTTTGGGTTAATTAACATAACTTTTGATTTTATTCCATATATCACCTAACTCTCTGTATATTTATATGTTTCTAAGAAATCTATAACATCATAATTATGTTTTTATATTATTATGTTCTAACTTGATACATACTGTTTAATACTTTTAACAACTTCCTTAATATTTATACGATCTTATTCAGTAAAGTTTACCAACAAAAGAGAAGGTGACATTTATAACGGAATGAAAAGATTTTATATTTAAATCTATCAACATGAAACGCTAGAACACGGCGACGGCGCCCACATACTAACCCTTAACATATATAGGGTATCTCAAACCTTCCATTCAGGCTTGATTACTACGAACGTCGCCACCCTTTATTAGGGCTGCTCCCTTCCGGGCCTGACCCGGTTCTAAAGTTTAACCCCTTGACTCCTTCCTCCGAAGGAGCTAGGGGCTGTGGCGACCCCGTAGGTCAAGTCCTCATCACTTCCGGTTTGAGATAAGCCTATGCATGTCAAGAGCTATTATATGTTACTGGCCCACCCATATCGGCCGTTTGGTGATGAGGGAGGCCGAACCCCTCAGCCCTACCGCCGTCGCCACAATAAGAATATTTGATTTTATATAAAAATTTTACGCCGGGAGTGGGATTTGAACCCACGCGGGGAAAATCCCCACAGGCTTAGCAAGCCTGCGCCTTACCAGGCTAGGCAATCCCGGCATTTATTTTTCTGTTTTTCTACTAATTAAAAAATAATAAAATGGAAATATATAATTACATTGTCACAGGTCTTGCTACAAAGGATTTGATAGTTGTTGATTCATTTATTAAAGAATGTTTTGGAGGCACAGTAACTTATGGTTCGATTCAAATAAAGAAATTAGGTGCCGAGCCTTTTTTAGTTTCTTATATAGGAGAAAAAGATTATTTTAATTATGTTTCACTTTTAGATCAATATAAAATAAAATATAATTTGGGCAAATACGAAGGAAATACGTTAACTTTTAAGAATATTTATAAGAAGAATATTAGGATACAAAATGTTTATAATTATAAATTTCTTCCTAAAATCTCCTTGGATTTTCCTTTTAGAGGAAAATGCTTACATTTAGGTCCTATACTTAATGAACTGGATTTTAATAAAATTGCCGAGATTAAAGAAAAGTTTAGTTTTATTGCTATAGATTTACAAGGAATGTATAGAAAAGCTTACAAAAATAAAATAAAGAAGCAAATCTGGACAGAATTTAAGAATTTTTCTAAATATTTTGATGTTATAAAATCAAGTGTAGAAGAACTTTACGACATTGTTAAAATAGATCAATTTCTTTATGATATAATGGAATTAAATTGTATTTTTATATTAACACTAGGAGAAATGGGAAGTTTACTTATGATAAAAGATGAACTATATTTTATTCCTTCTTTTAAACCAAGAAGAGTTATCGATCCAACAGGTGCAGGTGATGTATATCTGGCAACTTTTTTATATTTCAATTGCTTACTGAATTATGAAGCTACTGAATCTGCTTTATATGCTTCATGTGCTTCTTCTTTTGTAGTTGAAGAATTAGGTTATTATGGTATAGCTACGGAAAAAGATATTTTAAATAGATTTAAAGAACAAAATCTTTCAGTAAAAATAATTGATTTCAACAAAGTAAAAGCAATAATAGATGATTATTTAATCCAAAACAAATTTGATTTGTTTTGGATTAAATAATAAAAATCTTTTTAAAAAAAGATTTTTAATACATAAGAATGTATGCTTAAAGTTCTTGATTTATTCTGTGGAGCAGGTGGATTTAGCTTAGGTTTTAAACAAGCAAATTATGAAATAGTTTGTGGTTTAGATAACTTTGAACCAGTTCTTAGAACTTTTTCTTATAACTTTAGTTCTTCACATATTATATTAGAAGATATAAAAAAAGTTACTTCAAAAAGAATAAAAGAAGAGGTAGGAGATATAGATGTAATAATTGGGGGTCCTCCTTGCGAAGCTTTTACTTTGGCAAGCTCTAAGATACAAAAAGATCCTTTGGATAGACTTTACAATGATCCTAGAGGGCAACTTGTGTTACATTTTATAAGATTAGTAGGAGATTTAAAACCTATTTTTTTCGTTATGGAAAATGTTAGAGGAATTTTAATGCCGCAAATTAAGGAAGCAATAATAAAGGAATTTAAACGAGTTGGTTATGACAGAATTTATTTTAATGTATTGCATGCAGAAGATTATGGTAATCCTTCAATTAGGACAAGAGTTTTTGTATCAAATTTGAAAATACTTCCTGAAAAATCTAAAATTAAAAGAACTGTATGGGATGCTATAGGAGATTTGCCTAGTCCATACTCAATTCACGATATACCTAATCATGATCCCGTGCCTATTTCAGAAAAAAAATTAAGAAAGATTCTCAGACTAAAAAGAGGTCACTCATTGGTAAGTTTTGTGGGAGCAGATAATAAAATTAAAGAAAATTATATTAGATTGAAATTTAATACTTTAGCTCCTACTGTTATGGGTAAAAGCAGGTTTATCCATCCTGTAGAAAATCGTATATTAACTGTTAGAGAGAATGCTAGATTAATGAGTTTTCCAGACGATTTTATATTTTTTGGAGGAAGAGAAGTTCAATTTGATCAGGTAGGCGAAGCTGTACCTCCGATTTTAGCTAAATCAATCGCTTTATATTGTTTGAAAGCATTAAAAGAATTAAAATGAAGGATATATACGTTGTTTTACATAACGTTTTGAGTCCGCAAAAATTAATAGAATTTGTATCTACATGTGTTAGTTTTGGAGTAAAGAATATAATATTAAGTAAAGTAGGCGGTTCAGCAGCTCAATTAGGAATAGGAGAAGCTTTTAAAATAGCTATAAAACATAATGCTAAATTAATAGTTCTGCCAGATCTTTATGATATTAAAGCTATTTTACCTTATCCTATTTATTTTATTGTTCAAAAAGAATATACTAACGAAGAAATAAACATAGAAGAGGTATATAAAAATTACGTGGAAAATAAGGGTATAATTTTTGTCTTTGGGGGATTGGAACCCGGTTTATCTAAAAAAGAATTGGAGTTGGGCAAAAGTTTTCATGTCAATTTAGGAGATGAGATACCCACTGTTGCATTACTTTCTGTTGTATTATACTTGCTTAGAAACAAATTTTTTAAAGATTAATGATATGGGCCGGCTCGGATTTGAACCGAGGACCTTCGCCTCGTAAGGGCGACATCCTACCAGGCTAGACTACCGGCCCATTTATTAATAGAATAATATAAAATATTTTTAATCCTTTTTATTTGAAAATGTCTAAAAAGTTCGGATATATAATAGTATGATTTATATAGTGTTCTTTTTATTTCAATTCCTTCTTTTTAGAAATTAAGATTTCCTTTTATTTTTCCTTCGCTACTAAAAGTTTGTTTGTTATATTTTCTATAATTTGCATTTTTTCAGTTAATTTTTTAATATATTCAGAATTATCAAATAGAATTAAAATTTTGCCGCAACCCTCTTCTGGACATTGATAATTATTCATTATTGCTTCCTCTATTCTATACCTTTTTTTATGTACTGGACATATGAAAAAAGTGTTATTTTTTTCATATTCAAGTCTAACTTTTAATTTTTTCTCATAAATTGTTTTCAATCTTTCTAACAATAGTTCATTAAATTTCTCTAAATTAAACCTAGCATAATATATATACCAGCCAGTTTTTTCGTCTCTTTCTCTTTTAAAAGTAATATATCCTTTTTCGTATAATTCATAAAGTAACTTTCTTATTAAGCTCATTTTAATTCCTGTTTCTTTTGCAATCCAATCTTCTGTAGCTTCCCCTTTTTCTAATAAAGCAATTACAATTTTTGAAGCTTCAGGCCTAAATAATTTGGTAATAACTTTATTAATGTAATCCTTTTCCTCTTTACTTAGCATAATTCTTCTCTACTTCATAATTTATTTATTTTTTACAAACTTATTTTAAACCTTATTCTTCTGAACTTTCTTCTTCTATTAAATTGACTTTTAAAAGTTTTTCTAATTTCCTAGCCAATTCTAATGTAGGTTTAAGCTTTCCTCCTTCTATTTTCTTTATTACCGATAATTTTTCTCCCAAATATGAAGCAAGAATATCTTGACTTAAACCCATTTTTTCTCTTGCATTTTTTATTATTTGGTAATAATTATCTACGATTTTATAATTGGGAATAAGAATTTGTTTTTTTGGAATAATTTTTGCTGGTTTTACTGGTATTCTTTTTTGTTGTAATTTAGGCTGTTCATGAATGATTGTTCCTAAATTAGAACATTCAGAACAAACTTTAAGTTTTATTCCTGCAATTATAGAATCATATAATTTATTAACTTTCTTACCGCAAATTTCGCAATTCAATTTAAATATTAAATCTTTAATATACTTAATAAATGTATATTGATGTTGTTAACTTTTTAAGAACATTGATTAATTTTCAATTTGGATTAGGAGTAGGGGAAGCTTTGCTCTCAGAAGATATTGTTAAAAGAACAAATTTTAAATTCTCAAAGAGGACTGGAAGATTAAAACATGTTTTCTTAGACAATAAACCTTACTTATCCATACGTACTAACGATGGATTCGTTACACTTTCTCTATTAGCTGCAAAAATTATATTAGAAAAAAATATTCCTTTTAAAAATATTATTGTAGTTGATAGTAAATTTTCTCATATGATTAAGCATTATAAGCAAATTCCCGTGAAATTTGTTAAACAAGTTGATCCAATGCTAAAAGCAGGAAGCGAAATTATTGCGATAGATGAAAATAAAAATTTAATAGGTGTTGGTAGATCGCTTTTAAACGGTGAAGAGATTCTTTTATTAAAGAGAGGTATAGCTGCAAAATTAAGAAAGGTGACAAAAAATGTTTAGAAGAGGTATTAATAGGGAAATGATGAGAATGCTTCAAAGAATGGGAGTATCTTTTGAAAATTTGGAAAACGTAATAGAAGTGGAAATAAAATTAAAAAATAAAATTATAAAGCTTATAAACCCTGAAGTAATTCTTACTAAAGTTGGAGGACAAAAAATATATCAAATATCTTGTGAAAAAGAGCTTGTTGAAGAGATATCTGAAAAACCAACCATTAGTTATCAACCTAATGAAGAAGATATTAACTTAGTTATGCAACAAGCGAATGCTACAAGAGAAGAGGCAATACAAGCTTTAAAGGAAACGGAAGGCGATATTGCTTCAGCTATTTTGCTTTTACAAGCTAGGAAAAAGTGAAGACTTTCTTTCTTAAAGAATATAATGTTTGGTGTATTGCTTTAGGTTTTCACTTAGATAAAGTGGACTTTAATATAGTTTTAAATTATTTACATAATGTTAAAATTGAAAATGCTTTAGATATAATTCAAGTAATAAACAGTAAAAGAATTTTTAATTTTCTTCATATAGTAATTGCAGTATACAAAACCTATCGAGCTTTTTCTCAAAAAAGGAATATAGCTAAAGATAAATCAATGGAATTTATTCTTAGATTGTGTGGTAAGAGAAATATAAAGGATGCTTTGCAAATTGTTGGTATAAACGAGAATGTAAAAGAGGCAATATTAGTATGTTGTGATACAAATATCGAGAGAATAAAAAATGCTGTTGATAATTTTAAAAATACCTTAGAAATAAGCGAAGATGATAATTTATTGGGATTTTATGAAAGTAAATCTAATGAACTAAAATCAGCATATAACTTAGTTACAAATAACATGTTTTATGAAATATTAACACGAATCTCTTTTATAGAAACTTATTCTTGACCGCTTATTTCTTTTATAGCTTTTTCTCTGAATTTATGTAAAGAAAATACTTGTTCCCTTTTCAATATAGATACGCCTGCAATGTTTCCTATTATTTCTATTACTACTTCATAATCGAAATTTTTCAAATTGACTTTTCTATTAATTTTTTCTGCACATTTTTCTATAATTGTTCTACTTGATAAGTTCGAGCCTCTATTTGTAACAGAAATTCTGAAAGTTTTATTTTCCTCTATTTTAGGAGCCAGAGTTTCTGTTGCAGTAGCTATTTTTTCATAATCTGTTTCTGTGATTATTTCTAAAGGTATTGCTTTCAAAATATACCTAATACCCCATACTTTATCTTTAGCATAATTAGCTAAGTCTTCGACTGCTTTTATAGGATCAAAAGAAACTTTTAATATTACAATTCCAGGCATTCCTGGTTTTTCAGGCCAAAAGTCTGAATAACCTAATTCTGAAAAAATATACCATGCTTCTTGTGCACAATCATCTTCTCTTCCTCTGTAGGTTGTAATTAAAATACCTTTTTCTATTTTCATCAAACTAATTAACTTTTTGAATATAATAAAAGTAATGCATGTGTATCTTTGTATTTTTTTAGCAAAGTATCTTTTCTTTTAATCTTTTTTAATTCCTTATAATAAAAGGGTTTATTGACTAGTTTTATAATTTCGATAGCAAACTTATTTTTAAAATTTTCTTGATTATTGCTATATAATATTTTAACGTTTTTCTTTTGTTTTGGTTTTTTAAAATTTCCTTGAATATATCTTCCGTCCTCTTCAAAAATTATTTCTGCTTTACTTAAATCGAACATAGAAAATACTTCTTTGATCAAATCGTTTTTTGTTCTATCCACCCAAATAACTATCATTGGTTCTAATTTCTCTTTTTTATAAAAAAATTGTTAGTTTTTAGTTTTTCTGTTTGAAATTTCTAAAAATATAAATATATAAAAAAAGTAAAGTATTAAAGCAACATGGAAGAGGAAGAATTTGAGGAATTCGAGGAATTTGAAGAATTAGAAGAGTTTGAGGAATTTGAATAAATATTGATTATAATTTTTTTTACGTTAAAACATAAGATTTTTAAACACCTTCCAACATTTAATACTATTCAAACGTGGAGTTTTGTCCAAAATGCAAAAATTTAATGTTACCAAAGAAACAAGGTAGAAAGAAATTTCTAGTCTGTCGTGTTTGTGGTTATACTAATAAATATACTAAAAAAGCAAAAATAAAAATATCAGGAAAAACTGAAAGTACTAAAGCTTTAGGTATACCTGTAGTTTTAGAAGAAAGAAAAAGATCAGAAGATGAAAAAGTTCTTTTAGAAGATCTTTATAAAGAATCATTGGAGTATTTTGAAACAAGCTAAAGGATTAAGAATAGCTATAGTAGAGAAAGATAAATGTAAATCAAGTGAGTGTAATTTTGAATGCAATCGCTTTTGTCCTATAGTAAGAGCAGGTAAAAACATTGTTTGGCTGGATGAAGAAGGCAAAGCGGTAATAGATGAATTAGGTTGTATTGCATGTGGTATTTGCGTAATTAAATGCCCATTTCATGCTATAGAAATAGTTAATCTTGCAAGCGAACCGAATGTACCTTGTATTCATCAATACGGTATAAACTCTTTTAGAATATATGGTTTGCCTACACCAAAATATGGTAAAGCAATCGGAGTAATAGGCATGAATGGTGCAGGAAAATCAACAGCATTGAATATATTGGCAGGTAAAATTAAGCCAAATCTTGGAATTTTAGATAGAGAAGTCAGTGTTGATGAAATAATTGAAAGATTCAGAGGAAAAGAATTACAAAGATACTTGAAAGATCTCTATGATAAAAAAATTAAAGTTGTTATAAAGCCTCAGGATATACATGAAGTAGCAAACAAAATAAAAGGTGAAGTCAAACATATTCTTAAATTTGTGGATGAAAATAAAGAACTTGATTTAATTTCCGAATATTTATCTTTAAACAATTTCTTAAATAAAAATGTTAAAGAATTAAGTGGTGGAGAACTTCAAAGGTTTGCTATTGCTATAGCAACTTTAAAAGATGCTGATGTATATCTTTTTGATGAACCTTGTAGTTATTTAGATGTATATCAAAGGTTAAGGCTTGCTAAATTACTTAATTATTTATTATCCAAAGGTAAAACTCTAGTTTTAGTTGAACATGATTTTGCTGTTTTAGATTACTTATGCGAAAACATTTGTATAATTTATGGCAAACCTAAGGTTTATGGAATTGTTTCCCTACCTTATTCTACTTCTGAAGGAATCAATTCGTATCTTGAAGGATATTTACCTCATGAAAATGTAAGATTAAGGAAAAATCCAGTTAAATTTTTATTAAGATCTTTAGAAAGACAATCAACTGAAGGGTATAAGATTTTAGAATGGAGCAAATTAATAGTTAAATTGGATAATTTTGTTCTTGAAGCCGAAGGAGGATATATAAATAAAGGAGAAGTTATTGGTATCTTAGGACCAAACGGTATTGGGAAAACTACTTTTATTAAAGTTTTAGCTGGAGAAATTAAAACCTTTGAAGGTTCAGTTTATTGTTTAATTGAAAATCCTAGTATAAGTTATAAACCTCAGGTATTTGATTTTCCAAAACCTGAAATATTAGTAAAAGATTTTCTTAATTTAGTAAATCCAAATTATTCTAAGAACGAATGGATAATGGAAGAAATAATCTATCCTTTAAGAATTGATCAAATTTATGAAAGATATATTTATGAATTAAGTGGCGGAGAAAAACAAGCTTTAAAAATAACTGAATGTTTACTTAAAGATGCTGATATTTATCTTTTTGATGAACCGAGTGCTTTTTTAGACGTGGAACAAAGATTAGCTGTTGCTAAAATTTTAAGGAAATATGCCCAAACATTTAAAAAGGCTATATTTATTGTAGAGCATGACTTAATGATTCAGGATTTTGCATGTGATAGTTTAATAATATTCAAAGGAGAACCAGGTATAAAGGGTTATAGCTATGAGCCATTAGGATTAAAAAAAGGCTTTAATATGTTTTTAAAAGATTTAGGTATAACATTTAGAAGAGATCAAAGAACATTTAGACCCAGAATTAATAAAGAAGATTCATGGTTGGATAGAAAACAAAAAGAATTGGGCGAATATTATTACTTTGGAGTTTAGATTATTTAAAAATAGAATAATAAATTAAAGCTAAAGAATATATATATTGTAGTTTCAAATTTATTTAATGGTAAGACAAGTTGATTATAAGCCGAAGCCTATAGACCCAGATTTTTTAAATAAGCCAGATGAATATCCTGTAACAGGTGAATATTTAGGAGTTAAAATAAGAGCAGGCGGTATTCAAAGATATGATGCAGAAGGTAAACCATATCCAACTAAGCTTGGAATATATGGTACAATTGTAGCTGTAGATTTTGAAGCATGTATAGCTGATGGTGTTTGCATGGATGTTTGTC
>JAVVGP010000002.1:0-48796 GCA_032249055.1 Thermoproteota archaeon
CTTGAAGGATGAAAGAAGAAGTTATGCCAAAGCTTACACCAGTTTCTACAACAATCTTTGGTTTTATCTTTCTCATCAAGATATAAAATATTTCAGGATTAGGATAGCCGCCATAACGAGATCTAGGAACTTTTGCTTGGATTTCATATATTTTTCTTATTATGTCTTTACAATTTCTAAGCTCAGAGTAATAATCCATGAGTTCTTTTTTAGTTATACCTAATTTCTTGAGTTGTTTCATTAAATTGGCTTTGTAGAATTTACGCCTTAATAATTCCAGTTTTCTTGATCTTAAATATGTTTCAGGGAAGTCATAATAACCTATAGTATGATATGGAAATGTAAGTTTAGATTCCCTATAGAAATTGTAAATTATAAAATACATTGAATTAGATTATAATTTTAGATAAAGCATTTAACATATTAGATTATTTTTGAAATTTTTGCGGGAACTCCATAAGCCACGCTATTACTAGGAATATTCTTAGTTACGACTGAGCCTGCTCCAATCAAAGAGTTTTCACCAATTGTTATTCCTGGCAAAATAGTAGCGTTAATGCCAATCTTTGCTCCTTTCTTAATTATTGGTCCTTTTATTCTCTCTAAAGAAAAAACTCCTGTTGGATATTTTTCATTTGCTATCATAACTCCTGGTGCTATGAATACATCATCCTCTATTATTGTGAGCTGAGCAATATAACAATTGCAATGAATCTTTACATTATTACCTATTTTACAAGCATAATCTACTACAGTATTGCTCCAAATTTTCACGTTGTTTCCTATAATATTTTCCTCTCTAATTATAACATTATGCCCAGTTTCGAAATTTTCTCCTATCTTCGAACCTAAATAAATAATAGATCCTGCTCTAATTATTGCATTGTCTCCAATTTCTAAAGTTAGATCATTGATCTTTCTGCTAGGCATATAGCCAACTATTGCAGTATCATCGATTTTGCAGTTCTTTCCAAGCTTTACGAATTCCTTATTCAATATCATAACTTTTCACTTCAACCTTTCTACCTTTTTCTATAGATTCTTCAACTGCTTCTAAAATTGAAATGACTCTGATAGCTTGGGAAGCATTAGTTAAAGGCTCTTTGTTGAATCTGATGCAGTTAATGAAATGCTCAACCTGTTTCATTAAAGGTTCCTCCTTTTCTATTCTTGGCATATATAATTTACCTTTATAAATTTCGCTTTGTTTCTTTATTAACTCTTCTTGCTTAATTTTCTCGATATTGCTTTGATAAATTGCCAATGGCCATTCTTTATTCATATCATCAAACTTTATCAAATATTTAGAAGTTGCAATATACCAGCTCCTAATTTTCTCTGCTGCATACCAGCTCGTGGTTATTGCGAATTGCATTTCAGGATATTCTAAATGAATATAAGCATAGTCATGAATATTTTTATCTTTTTGAAGAAAGGTGGTAGCGGTTGCAGTAACATAAATTGGCATGCTATTGAACAAGTAATCCAAAATGGCTATATCATGGGTTGCAAGATCCCAAGTACAGCTTGCGTCTTGCCTTATTGGTCCTAAGCCTATTCTAAGTGCTATTCCATAGAAAACTTTTCCTAGCTTTTTATTTTTAATTAATTTGTGCAAGTATTGAATAGCAGGATGAAAACAGTATATATGACCGACCATTAGTATCGTTTTATTTTCTTTAGCGATTTTTGCTAGTTCAAATGCTTCCTTAACATTCATAGTTAAAGGTTTCTCAACAAGCAAGTGCTTACCTTGCTCCAAAAATAACTTGGCTATTTTGTAATGAGTTGAAGCAGGTGTTGCTAAGAAAGTTGCTTTAATATCTTCGTCTTTAGCTATTTCTTCATAGTCTAAAGTAGTCTTAACATTACTTGGAACACCCTTAAGAGCTTCAGGATTGCTATCGCAAACGTAACTTAATTTAATCCCTTCAATGTTCTGCAAAACTCTTAAATAATTTCTTCCCCAATAACCTAAACCTATTAGAGCTACCTTTATCATTTCTCAAATATCTCCTCAACAAGAATCTTTGAAATTTTATTTAGATTGTAGAAATTTTTTATACTTTCTATGGCTTTTAATGATAAATCTTTATAATAGTTTTCATCCTGAAGCAATCTTTTTATAGCTTGTTTCATCTCTTCAAAATTGCTTACTTTTATCACCCAAGGAAGATCATCCCCTTCTCTCCCCTTCTTTATTAATCTTATGCAGGGTAATCCAAGTACTGCGTAATCGAATTCCTTTCCTCCACCTCCTATTGCTTTAAGATTTAGACCTATTTTACATTGAGATATGTAATGCTTTAATTGACTGTGAGGAACAGCTTCTATAATTTTAACAGAATCATGTAAACCTTCTTTTTCGATAATTCTTTGTAGTTTTATCTTTTGTTCTCTATTCACTCCTATCCAAAGCATAGATATTTTATAGTCAAGTTCTTTTTGCAAAATTTTGATTAAAGCAAAAATATTATTTAAATTAGATATAAATCCGCCAGCATAACATAAATCGTAATTGTAATATCTTTCATTTAATTCAAACATCCATTCCAAAAATGCTCCGTTTGGTAAATAAACTGCTTTATTTTTATCTATTCGATATTCGTGCTTTAAATATTCTGCTGCATAAAATACTTTCTTTGCTTTATTAATAAAAATGGTAAGGAGAAGTTTATTTAAAGTTAACGAGCGTGTGAAAAAATCCAGATACGGATCCCTTACATCATTGAAGTTCGGTATTCTTCTTAGTTTACTTATAACATAGCCTAAAGCAAAATCAATTATATCGCCAGATATAATTGCATCGTATTTTGTACTAAAAAGCAGATGGAAGGGTCTACGAGAGCTTATTGAATATTTTGCAACTGAAATCTTTTGATACTTTGCTAATGCAAATGCCATTTTTTCGTATCTGCTTGGGATTGTTGAGTTGGGTAATTGGTTAATCAATAAGATTGTTTTATCTGTTTTTATGGCATATTTCTCTAATTCATTTATCTCATTAAAATCGAACAGATTATCCTTTATTGTCTCATAAATATTTTTAAAATCAGATAAATCGTTTTCGCTTTTAATAAAACAAGCAAGAGGAATAACTATTCTTTCCTTTATATTTTTCATTTTTTCAATAAATTCGTTAACTTTTTCTGGCCTCCCAAAGCTTCCTTTAAAGTATCTAATTAGTATGTTATTTGGAGTAATTAAGGGTGTCAAAGGAAATTTTTTACATTTATCTTCGAATGATATTTTAATAAGTTTATCCTTTAATTGAGAGCTATTTAATGTTAAATATTTATTTCTTAAAAAATCATTAGCATTAATATTGAATTTTATTACTCTTTTATTTATTTCAATGTTTTTAAATTTATCTGAAATTAATAGGGTTAATATAAATTTCGGCGTTTCATTGCTACTTAATCCATATTCTTCTTTTACAATATTCCTAACTCCAGTAATCATGAAAATAATATCTTCAGCATTCAAACCAATAATATTTCTTTTAATTTTTTTCAAACTATTTTCTAAGTACAGCGGATTATAAAATATAGGATCAAATGTAAAGTATTCGACCTTATCGACCAAATCTTTCAGATGAATTAATAATGAAAGTTTAAGATAATCTATCATAGTAAATAACTATTGTACTTCTCAGCGATTTGAGTCCAATCGAAAATTTTTGCTCTTTCTTTTGCTAACTTAGAGTATTTCTTACGTAACTCAATATCGGAAATTAATAGCTCTAAAGCATTTTTTAATTCTTCTGAACTAGCCCTAATTAGTATACCAGCGTTATTTAATGCCTCTGGAGTCCCCCCTCTTCTTGTAGCAATAATAGCTTTACCTGCAGCCATTGCTTCTAAAATTGCAAGACTAAAACCTTCATAAAGCGATGGATGAACAAATATGTCTGCTTCAAATAAAATGCTTTTTAATAATTCTCTTTCTCTTGAAGAAATGAATGGCAAATTCACTATTTTGTTTTCAATGTTTAAAGACTTTGATAAATTAATAAATTCTTCTCTACTTTTTAAATCCCCGCCGCCAACAATTATTAAAATCCAATCCTTTTCTTTAATTTCAGACAATGCCTTTAGTAAAATATGAATCCCCTTTCTTCTTGAAAATCCACCGACGAACAATATTATGTTTGAAACTCCTAGCTTATCTTTTAAACCAATTTTTATAATATTACTAAATTCGTATTCCTTTATATCTATTCCATTATGAATCGTCACTATTTTATGAGATGGAAGATTATAATAACATATCAATTCTTTTTTTAAGAACTCAGAAGCTGTTATTATGATTTTACTTTTTTCAAATGTATCCTTTTCAAATCGAGAATTGACCAAATTAATTAAGCTCAAATAATTTCTCGATAAATTAAAAAGGCCTATTTCAGTGCCTTGACAAGTTATTGCTAACTTATCTTTTTCTTTTATCATATGAACTATAGGGGAAATATGAACATGCTGAACGTCTATCAAATCCGGGTTAATTTTATACTTTATTTCTTCAAATTTTTTATATGCTAGCAAGTTAAAGATTGAAACCTGTGGTAAAGGAACAGGGGGTATTTTAAAAATATGTTTTGGAATTTGAACATGATAAGCGTTGACTTGATCGCTTACATATTCTCCTTCCTTTGTTATTACGTGTACTTCATGACCTCTTTTTGCAAGTTCACGAGATAAATAATAAACTCTATTACCTACACCTGAATGCTGATTTGCGACATAAGATATGAAAAGAATTCTAGACATTATTTTGTAAAAAGAACATTTAATCTAAATATTTTTCTAAATTTTCTCATGTAAAAATATAGATCTTGGTAATTTTAATAAGTTTACTTGTAATAAACTATAACTAATTCCAGGATATTTTAGTACATAGTATCTTATAAACTTATTATGTTTAATCTTTATTTAATCTTTTAAGATATTTGATAATGTTGGTGGAAAAGTAATACTACACGTTAGGTTTCAAGACACATTTGAGACATCAGTCATAATTAATTAATAAATTAGATTCATTTATTTTCAATTAAATATTTATATAATTTTAATAATTTTGAAGAAACATATTTTGGTGAATACTTATCGTTAATATATTTAATTGCATTTTTACTCATATTTTTTAATTTATTTTTATCTTGTAATAATTCAATTACTTTCTCTGCAAAATTCTTCGCATTGTATTCTTTTACAGAATAACCATTGAATCCATCAATAACATAGTCTTCTAACAGAGGATGATACGTTGATATGACAGGAACACCTGCAGAAAATGCTTCGAGTAAGCTTAAGCATGAAGGACTATTAAATTTGAAAGGAGCTAAAAATAAATCTGCATAAGGTAAATATTTTTTCTTTAAAACATCGTTTTCAATTGCTCCTATAAAAATTACATTAACATATTTTTTAGGCGGAGAAAATTGGGATATAAAAATAAGCTTTGATTTAGGTATTTCTTTATTTATAATTTCAAATGCTTTTAATGCAATATCTCCTCCCTTAAATTTGAAGTTGTAACCTACAAACAAAATAGTAGGTTCTTCATCATCAACTTCCTTAATTCGCTCTATAATAGGAATTGGAGGCGGTACATAATTTATTTTACTCTCATCAAAGCCTAATTTTCTTATTATACGCACATTTGAAGGTTGCCATGTAACAAGTATTCTATTTTTAGTTTTAAAGAATTTTTCAAAATAATGATATACATGCATTAATTTAAATAATGAAATGCCACCGTAATAATAAAAGAATTCAATGGGTGAAATATCTATTTCATATAAAGTGGGTTTGTTGTACTTTATTAATGAACCAATACAATGAACTATATCGATATTATTTAAAATCTTACAATAACTCCCATAGCCTGTTAAAAATAGTAAAGAATAACCAGAATAAATTAAGTCTACACTTCTTCTCACGAAGCCATATAAATTGTATAAGTCCACTTTAATAATTCTCGTATTTAGTTCATAAATTACCTCAGGAGGATTAAAAAGGAAACGTAATTTCCTCACTGTAGCAAGACCACGCTTCCAGTTTAAAGGAGGGCCATCTAAATAAACTCTCATTTTGTTACAATAAATTTTCTTGTACTTCTCATGATATCATCATCCGTTATCATCATCTTCTCATAATCTAATATCATTAATCGACCCAATATATTTTTAGAAGGGCTAAACAAAAATTTTTTAGAATTATTTAATTTTATTGATAAAGGTATGTAATTACTATAATCATTTATTGTTGATAATTTTTTTATCGAATATTTTAAATAAGTCATCGTTAGAGATGGGTAGTATGCACATGCAAAATTGTAATTATTTTTGTGCAATAAATATCTTGGAAAATGAATTATTTCAATAATTGGTTGATATAAGATCAATTCTAAAAATTTTAATTCATATATTTTTGGTAACAATTTTCTATACACGGATAATAGTAAGGCAGAATTTTTGGCATAAGAATGACTAAGCATTCTATTTAAAAATAAATTTCTCTTTGAAGCAACTTTTATACTTGTTCTAAGCTCATGTGAGCAAACAACAGCAGGATATAATTTCACATAATATCCTCGACTCCATATTCTAAAGCAAAGTTCAACATCTTCTACAAAAGTAAAAAATTCTTTTGGAAACAATGTATCATTAATTGATTTCCTTCTAACTAGAAGAAAAGATGCAGGAATATAAGAATAATAAGATTCTTTAACTTCATCAATATTTATTTTATCTTTTGGAACTATCCAATTACCATAGATATCGCATAATTCCCCAAGACCTGTAACATTTCTTTTTTTGTAATCAACTTGAACACCGCCTAAGGCTCCAATTTTATTATCACTTATACCAACTTTAATTAATTCATTCAAAGAATCCTGTTCTGGTATTGCATCAGAATTTAAAAGAAGAACAAAATCTGATTTGGATCTTTTATAAGCAATATTGTTGGCATTGGCAAATCCTACGTTTTGTTTTAAATTAATTATTTTTAAGTCTTTCTCATAATCTTCTAAAATTTCTCTTGTTTTATCAGTAGAACCATTGTTTACTACGATAACTTCATAGTTGTTATATTTCAAATTTAAAGCTGAATCTAACATTGTTTGAATATATTTTTCATTCCTTCAGCATTATATGCTACTATTATTACTGTAACTTTAGGTTGATTCATTTTACTCATCGAATAATAGCAATCTATTATTACAGAGTATTATATCAATAGAGCTTTATTTTTGCAACATTATAACATTATCAGAGTTTAATAAGATATTTGCTTCCTTTCCTTTAATTTTATAAATAAAATTATTAATGATGTGTTTATCATAATATGCAGCGTTCCTTTCTATACTATATTTGCTAAAAATAAAAATAACATCATAGGTCTCATCTAATTTTATCATGTATAATGGTTTACTGTTACGAATTTCATTTTTAAGAAATAAATATAATATGTATTTAAGACTTTTATAATTAATTAGGTTTGAGACTTTTATGATTACTTTTTTCATATTATGATTTTATTAAATATATTCATAATAGTTCTAATGGAAAGATAACTATGCGCAATTCATGGGCATGTTGATTTTATAAAACATAATAAATAAATATTTTCATCTGGTATTCCATATTTACCTGAACAATTTTTACGCAAGACAATGTTAACTTAGGGCTGATCATAATCATTATTCGCTATATTTTTCTTAGCATGAAAGCTAAATTATGTGAAAGTGAAGCTTTTGATAAAGAAATTAGCTTGCCTAACAAAGAATAGTTAATTCCTACAATCTTTTCAATCATTAAGCCATGTTTTTCGAAGAAGTACTTCCATTCGGATAAATTGCCCAATTTAACATGTTTTAAATCAATCCTTGGATCTTTGTTATATTTTGTAGAAACTCCAGGATGAGTCCATGGAAATTTTCCCATCAAAAATAGCAATCTATTAATTGCAGAGTGCATGTTAGGAGTTGTTATGATTATTCTTCCATTGGGTTTAAGTATTCTTTTCAATTCTTCAATAAAGAAATCTGTATCAAATACATGCTCTATGATTTCTGAAGCTATTATCACATCATATCTTTCATTTTCTACAGGACAAGATTCTTCTCCAGCTTTCCACTTATATACCTTTGTTAATCTTTTGCTTGCTTTTTCTAAAGCCTTTTCTGATACATCGAAGCCTTCTACAATTTTTGCGCCATGCTTAAAATATTCTTGAGAGATTATTCCAGTGAAACAGCCTATATCTGCTACAATTTCCTTGTTTTTAATACTTTTAAAAATTTCCATTAAGATTCTTATTCTTGGTAATTGATGCTTGTAATACCATTCTTCAGCTGAAGATATTTCATCAAAGGCTTCTTTATTCATTTCACTTGGATTAACAGTTTTCATTTTAAAACAGCTTCTAGATATTTTTGAATGTAATTCTCAGGATCAAAAACTCTTCTTGCATATTCCTTTGCTTTCTTGCCCAGCATTTCAATTTTATTTCTATCGCTCATAAGCTTATGGATGGCTTCAGCCAAAGCATACGGATCATTTGGAGGAATAAGCATACCGAGATCCTTAACAACTTCGGTAAGTCCACCAGTATTACTTGCTATGACCGATTTGCCTAAATACATTGCTTCGATAGCTGTTTGGCCAAACATTTCTTCATATGTAGAAGGAACGACTACTATTGAACTTCTAGTTATTAGTTTAACTAACTCTTCAGTGGTTTGAGGACCAACATAAACTACTTGATTTTCTAGTCTATAAAATTTTATTAGATTACTAGGGTAATCTTTATTAGGTGAAGGCCCGCAAATAATTGCTCGGTAAATGATACCTTTATCTTTGAGAATACTTAAAGCCTTTATCAGCACATCTTCTCCTTTCCCTGCCATCATTCTTCCGTATAGTAAAATGTAATTGTCATCATTATTTGAATTGTTTAAAGGAATTTGATTTAAATTATCAAATAAAACAGGATTATAAATTATATGCCAATTTAACCTTCTTATAAATTCTCTAAATCTCGTTAACATGTAATAAGTTGTAACTATATGTGTTATTTTTTTATCAATTTTCGCAATCATTCTACTAATATGAAAGCTTAACCAAAGAAGTATTCCAACCAAACTTCTTCTTAAATATGGTTCTAAAGTTTTAAAGAATCCTTTATAAATAGATGTTCCTCCTCCAACACTACATAAATCATAAGTATGGTGATACCAAACGATTCTTTTCTTAAGCAATTTAGCAAACAAATATACAAAAATATTAAATCCTTGCATATGAATTATATCATGATAAAATATAAGGAAACTTAATAATGCTATTGATGGTCTTCTTACAACTGTTATTTTTGGTTTTATTTCAATTACTTTATTTCCTGTTTGAGTTACAATGGTGACGGCATATCCTTTATTTATTAATAATTTCGCTAAATTATCAGTATGTCTTTCTACACCCCCTATGCTAGGGTAGTAAAAATGTGAATAAATTAGAAATCTTAGATTCTTATTAAGCATGATTGATTATTATTAAGCTTTTCGAATAAAATGGTAATATTTTAACGGGCAATTTATTATATTTGATATTCAAACATTATAATGCTCACGTCCTTGTAAGTTCGAAAGGCTATATATGCGATACACATGTTACACTTTCTTAGCTAATATAGCGAATCCATTTGAAAGTGAAGGTGAGAATGAAAGAACATTATTCATTATATTATAAAGTTTATTTATATATTTATTAGTAAGTTGTAAAGAATGCTTAATTGATGCCTGCTTAACTGGTATGAAATTATATAACTTCAAATGTTCCAAGAGAGCATGATATGTATATAATTTTATATGCCCACTAGCAATGTACTTCCTTGGTGATAATCCTATTACTGAATCACCCAATCTATATTCCCATGAAATTTCATACTGAATAGGAACTAAACCTAGCAATAAAAGAATTCTATTAAGCCAAGAAGCTAAATTTGGCGTAGAAATTAAAAAATATCCTCCTTTTTTTATTACTCTACTTGCTTCAGATAATAAATTATCTGGATTTGCTAAATGTTCAATAACTTCACAAGCTATTCCTAAATCAAAATATTCATCAGGATATGGTATTTTATCATTGTTAAGATCTAATATTAACAATTCAATTATTTTAGGA
The DNA here is from genome assembly GCA_032249055.1 of Thermoproteota archaeon. Lineage (GTDB taxonomy): Archaea > Thermoproteota > Thermoprotei > Gearchaeales > Gearchaeaceae > SCGC-AAA471-B05. The sequence goes on from JAVVGP010000002.1 coordinate 10,181, forward strand.
ATCTTTGACTTAACTTCTTCATTAATATCTATTCCTACATAAATTGATGGTTTGAATAAATTAATTACTTTTTCAGCAAAATTTCCATAACCAATACCAAATTCGATAATCTTTTCAATTTTAATTTTCGTTAATTTTCTAAGTAAATTAAAGTTAACTTCATGAATTTCTTGTGATGAACCAGTTCTAGGTAAATATAACTTAAGATTGTTCATTAATCTTAATAAATTGTTCAGCTATTTTTTCCCATGAAAATAGTTTGGCTCTTTTCAAGGCGTTTTCGGATTTTTCTTGGTATAGTTTTTCATCACTTAATAATTTAATAATCGCATTAGCGAATTTTTCATGATTTATTTGATCTATTAGAATTCCTGCATTTCCTATTACTTCAGGAATACTTGCCAGATTGAAAGCTACGATTGGTTTACCCAAGGCCATTGCCTCTAAGAAAATTAATCCAAAGCCTTCAAGAACACTTGCTGAAGCGAAAATGTCGCAAGCAGCATAGTATTTAGGTAGCTCTTGATCGCTAACAAATCCTGTGAAAATAACATCCTTCTCTAGATTCAGTCTTTTTGTCAAATTAATTAAGTAATGTTTTAAAGGACCATCACCGACAATTACAAGTTTTACATCATTGATCCGCGATTTTACCAATACAAAAGACTTTATAAGAAAATGAACCCCCTTATTTGGGTGCAGATTCCCAACAAACAATATTTTTCTCTCATTGCCAAGTTTTTCATTAATATCTGAAGCATCAATGTCTCTGTTAAATTTTTCCAAATCTACACCTTCTGGAATAATCTTTATTTTTTTCTTCGATATTTTGAATAATTTTATGAACTGCTCAGCTGTGAATCTACTCGGTGCTACCCAATAGTCTGGCTTAGTTAATTTCCCATAAATATTTCCAAAAGGTACTGAGAGAGCATTTGTAAATTTCACAATAGGCTGTGCATGATGTAAAAGACCAATGCTTATAAAATTACCATTTATCAAGCTTAAAAACGGAAATGGCAAATTTATCAATAAGAAATCGGTATCCAGTAACTTTTTATTTAATGTAACATTTAAAGAAAAAGTTAAAAAATCCAGCTCAAATACTCCGCTTAGCTTTCCAAGTTTTCCTAAGATTGTTCTAAGATCCTTAAATCTGTAGATTTCTATACCGTTGAAGTTATGATAAGAGGTTCCGCCATTCCAATATGTAGTTATCACTGTAACTTTATGACCTAATTTTTTAAAACCTTTGCATAAGCCTTCAACATGCCTTTCAATTCCTGTATAAACTCCCCGTTTAGGATATGGAAAAACAGGTGTTACAATTGTTATTCTTACCATTATTTTAGCAAGCTATTTATTAATCTTATCCACTGTTCCCCTATAACTTTCCAATCAAATTCTTTCTCAACCTTTTTTCGAGCATTTTCGCCAATTTTTTTGCGCAATTCTTTATTTTCGTACAATAACTTTATTTTATTAACGAAATCTTTTACATTTTTATCACAGAAAATAATTTCTTCATAGTTTTTAAAAAGTCCATTCATTTCTGGCGTGTTTATTTTTATCAAAGGTTTACCGCAGGATAAGATTTCTAAATCTGACAATGAAAAATCATAATATGTGCTTATAAACAAGCTTGCTTTATTAATAAATATCGGAAGCATATTCCTAGGCAATGTTTCTTGAAAGATTACATTTTTTAAATTCTTTAATTTAATTTCATAAGGTCCGGATCCTCTAATAATAAACTTAGCCTCTGGAAGCTCTTTTTCGCAAGTTTTTATGATATCATATAAAAGACTAGCTCCTTTCTCATCTGTTAATCTTCCAAAAAAACCAATCAGAAAATTATTTTCAATGTGGTTATATGGCTTAAAAGTGTTCGTATCAACCCCTGCAGGAATTATTTCTATCTTTTCTTTTGGAATTCCATAACTGATCATTCCTCTTTTTATTAATATTGATTGTGCTCTAATCTTGGTAGCCAATTTACAAGCTAGTTTTGCAAAACTTAAATTAACCCCCCAACTAATCACGGATGGTTTTTTAGCAGAAAAGGGCGAATACCATGGATATGGATTGCCTTCAGAAAAGATTGTCTTTACTTTTAGTAATCTTGCTACCAAAATTAGAATTACATTAGATTTATCACTTATTATTAATAATCTTAAATTTTTTTTATATTTAAGTAAATTTATGCTTACAATTAATGAGTAAAAAATTAGACTTCTAAAAAATCCAAATGCGATACTAAAAATACTCTTAAGCGGATAGTTTCTTACTGCAGGATAATAAATATATTCAATTAAAATATCATTATATTGTACTCTATTAACATACCTATATAAAAATGGAGAGAAAATTATAATATGAAATTTATCCTTAATTGCTTCACTTATTTTAAGTAAAATTTCTTGAATTCCTCCTGGACGATTGGTAGGAATTTCAAGTGGACCAGGGTTTATTATTATTATTAAAGGCTTATAAAATGATTTAATCTTAAATGTTAATTTCATAATTATCGCTTTATGTGATGGTAGAATTAATTGCAAATGTTAATTTATACCAATTCAATATTAAAGCAATTGAAAATAATCTATTTGTATATTCATAAGATGGATAATATTCATAATATTTCTTTATTTCATTATAATTTAAATTTAATTCCTTCATTAAATAACTTAACTCATCTATTTTATTTATAAAATCTTTATGATATTTCTTTAAAGATATGCTAAATCCAATTTTTTTTCTTAAAATTATATGTTTAGGTATTTTTAAATATTTAATTGCATATAATTTTAATAAATATTTATCTATTCCATGATTTATTTTTACTTCATTTTTAAAGCTAAATATTTTTTGCATCAAAATATGATTTAAAAATGGTGCTCTTAGCTCCAATGAATTTTTCATGCTAATTCTATCATCCTTATGCAAGAAATCATTCGGCAACACTTTCTTAATGGTAACATATGCGGCGCTTTTATATTCATCACCTTTTCTTAACATCTTTTCATATTCAATGAAAGGATCTTCGAAACTGTTTATAACTATATTTTTTAACTCTTCTTTACTGAAATGAGAAAGCCTTAGCAATCTTTTACCTGCGTTATCCAATGAATAATATCTATATTTTTCATATCGCTTTAAGTCTTGAAATGTTCCTGCTAAATTTTTATTTAAATGGCTTCCTAAAGAAATTATAATTTTCCTAATGAACTTAGGCAAGCTAAACCATTTGCTAAGAATATCATTTATATTTATCCAAGGATATCCCCAGAACATTTCATCTCCTCCTTCTCCTGTTAAAGCAACTGTTACTTCCTTTTTTATTTCTCTGCATATATAAAACGTTGGAACAATTGAAGGGTCAGCTACAGGCTCATCTATTGCTAAAGTAATTTGATCAAAATCTTTCATGAAATCTGTTTCTACATATATTGTTTTATGATCGCTTTTTATCAAATTCGCAACTTCTTCAGCAAATTTAACTTCTTCATCGCTACCAGTAACGTGCATTGTTTTAAGCTTTGAATATTCTGAAGCAACCTTAGCTATAACGCTTGAATCTACACCTCCGCTTAGCAAAACTCCTAAGGGAACGTCGCTTATCAAAGTATTCTTTACTATACTTTTTAAGTTTGCATCAAGAATCTTTAAGGCAGCATCCAAATCCATTTCATTATTTTCCTCAAAGTTCAAATCCCAATAAGAATTGAAAGTAATCTTTTTATCTTTTAAAGAATATAAAATGTAACTTGCGGGCTTTAATCTATAGACCTTTTTAATAAAACTTTCTTCTAAATGATTGTAAAAGAAAGCTAAATAACTTGCTATTGCATTAGGATTAATTTCAGGCTTTTCGATGCAATTGATAATAGCTCTTAGCTCAGAAGCAAATATGAAATTACCATCAACAAAGGTATAATACAAAGGCTTCTCTCCAAATCTATCTCTTGCTATGAAAACAGTTTTTTCCTTTGAATCATATATTGCAAAAGCGAACATTCCTGTTATTTTATCTAGCATTTTCTCCTTTTCTTCTTCCCATAAATGGACTAATACTTCTGTATCTGTATTTGTATAAAATTTATGTCTTGATTTCAACTCGTTTCTTAATTCAATGAAATTATAAATTTCACCATTGAAGACAACCCAAACTGTTTCATCTTCATTATGAATGGGCTGGTCTCCGGTTTTCAAATCAATTATACTCAGTCTTCTTACTCCTAAGCCAACATGATCATCGATGTAATATCCTTCGCTATCAGGCCCTCGATGAATCAAGCTATTGCACATTAATTTCAAAAGATATTTATTAGGTTCTCCTATTATTCCGCAGATTCCGCACATTGTGTTATTTCTCTATTCATTTTGATCAATTTTAGTTATATCTATTTAAAACAATAAGGCATAGATTGCCTGTATTTTATCTGAGGATGAGGACGGATTGGTGTTGTGCTCCTCAGCACTGTAGGTTTCATACTTTCATAAGTACACTCTTTATGGCTTCTCTGTGAAGGGGTGTTTGCCATGCGGCATATTTGCCTATGCCTAGCTCTAGGTCCTTTTCGGGAGGTGGTATGTCTATCCATAGGGACTGGATTCTGCTATACACGTCGCTTACCGCAAGGTTTATTTCAGCCAGCTTGTGCAATAGAGGCAATCTCTCCCTTGTGTAGAGAGTGTCAGGATCATCTAGCGCCTCTCTAAGCCAAGCCCGCCTTTCTTCTTTCATTGAGGTTACGAATCTTCTCAAAGCTTTAGCTTCAATTATTTCTGTTATTATATCATCCACGTTCCATTGCTTTCTATACAGATCCTGTAGCATGTAAGGATTTCCTCCTGTTAGCTTCCATGCTTCTTCAAGTGATGGCTTCGGACCTGGTATTTTCTGGTAGAGTTGCTCGAATCCCTCTTTGTTCATGTTCCACATGGGTAATATATAAGCCCACCTGTGCCTGCCGATTTCGTAGCGAGTTAAGCCCTCGCTGGTTGCTACTAACACAACCATTTTTTCGTAGTTATAGAATGGATGCTCTATCATGTTCAGCAGACCTTTGACATAAATTGCAGCTCTATTGAGTCCTATTGCTTGAAACACATCATCAGCTATTACGGCCACTTTCCTTTTTCTTCTCTTTAATACTTCGCGTACGAAATAGAATACTGCCCATGCTACTCTGCCCAAAGCATCCTCTGCCAGTGCTCTTTGGGCAAAGTCTAGAAACGCTCTTTTCACGTCTACTTCCTCTATCTCTGCTTCGAAGATTTTGTCTAGCGGATGTAGGTAGAAGACATCGTAGCCCATCTCTTTAAGCATTGTTGTTGCTTGTAGAAGAAAGGCGGTCTTTCCACAACCCTCGGGCCCAAAGATTACTACTGGATTTCCGGTACCTTTATCAGCCCATTCAGATACTTGACCAAGCGCTCTATCTCTATCTGTAAATTCAATTTGAAGATCATCAAAGCGTAGCCTTATTCTTTTCACGTTGCTACTCAAGGGTTGCATTCTAATTTGTGCTGTGCATTACTACTATTTTAGAGGTATCATGAATATAATTATGAATGGTATTTCTATTTTTCATATCTTTGCACATATTTTCCATCCCTTCTTGTACTTACGTATCTTTAACCTTTCTTTGACTTCCTCATATATTTTCCGCTTTTCCTTCCATATTCCATCATCATAAATTATTTTTCCTTCCTCAAATGCTTCTATGAGCTCATATTCAGCTGTTTTTATAGCATCAAAAAGTTCTTCTACTGTATATATCCTTGGATCCACTATTCCAAGGGATGGTAGCTCGGTATATGATATATCTTTATCCACAACTATTATGGCATCTATATCGCTACTTAACTTCCAATCTCCTCTAGCTCTAGAACCTATAACTACCACAGCTCTTACATTCGTAAGCTTTGATAACTGTTCTATATAATTTGCTAAATACTTTATTGCTGGTTTTCCATTCCAGATTTTGCCTATATCTATTCCAAGTATTTTCTTAGCGTATCCCATAATTCTCTCATAACTTCAACACATTCTTTTGCAGTATTTAAATCATATTTTATCATAGCCATTCTTAATGCATCAGGATATCTAGAAGCATGGTAGTGTATGGTTAACTTAGATAATTTATTTAATAAAATTGGTTCTTCAATACCTACTTCATGTGCTAGTTCCATTAGATCATTTATTGGTATGAACATGCCTCGTTTAATCAAGATAGTCTTAAGTAACTTTTCACAGGATTGTTGAGCATGAAAGCATGCTTCTTTAAAAGAATTTCTACTAAGTGCAGAAATAGCTTCTTCGTAGTCACTCTTGGCATATTGGAACCATTCCTTCCAATCATCTGAAGCTAACCTTGGCATAAATTTAAGGTTGAAAGTAAAGGATGCCATTTTCTATTATAAATAATGACATCATAACTATATCTTTGTCCATGAAATTCATTTGATTTCTGTGAATAAGAATTAATTCTATCACATCAAAACTTTCTTAATACTTTCCTTATATAATGGTATTTGCCAAGCAACATGCTTTCCTATACCTAATTCCAGATCTCTTTCTAGTGGAGGCACATCTATCCATATTCGCTGATCTCTTTCTGGAACTGCATCGATAATTAAGTTTAGTTCGACTAACTTGTTAAGTAGAGGTATTCTATCTCTGGTTAATAATGAATCTGGGTCTATAATAGCTTCTGAAAGCCATTTCTTTTCATCATCACTAAGAGAAGATATGAAGGTGTCTAGCTTCTTAGATTCTATAAGGTTTCTAATAACTAACTCTATATCCCATTTAAACTCATAAAGTTGTGCAAGTATCCTTGGATTGCCACCAGTAATTTTCCAGATGTTCTCAAATGATGGTTTTTGGCCTGGTATTTTTTCATATAGTTCTTCAAAACTGCTCTTAGACATGTTCCACATAGGTTTCAATAGAGCCCATAAGTGTCTACCAATTTTACCCCTCGTTATTACCTCACTTGTAGCTATGATTGAAACAATTGCTTCATAGCTTGCTGGAGGATATTCAATTAAATTCAGCAAACTCTTTACATAGATCTCAGCCTTATCAAGTCCAATAGCTTGGAAAACCTCATCAATAAGTATAGCTACACGCTTCTTTCTCCATCTGTTTATAAGATCCTTAAGAATGTCTAGAGCAAGGGTAGCTAATTTAACTTGAGCAACACCAATAACCTCTGAGGTAGCTTCAGCAAGTTTATTAACCGCTTCACTTGTATCGGTATTAGCAATAAAGTCTTTATGTAATGGATCAATATAAATAGCTTCAAAACCGAGTTCTCGTAAGATAAAAGTAGCTTGTTTTAACCATGCGGTTTTGCCACAACCTTCAGGTCCGAAGACAACTATTGGAAATCTGGTGCCTTTCTCAGCAAGTTCTTCTACTTGTTTTAAAGCTCTTTCTCTATCAACGAACTCAATTTCTAATCCGGGTGCAAATGAGAGCTTAATCTTATTGGTATCCATAATATTCTTACTTAACATGAAGTTAATTATTACAAAAAGAAAGCATCTATCTTGCTGTAACCTTTAATTAAGCTCTTGCTATGAAAGTTCTCGTAGGCTTAACTTCTCCTGTCACAGGATCCACAGCTAATCCTAAGGCTTCAAGTGCAAAGACCCCAAGTAATGGCTCATCAACATCGAAAACTCTAATTGGAATTAAATCACCTCTTCCCATAATTTCTAGATAAGCTGTCGTATACCATGCCTCAACCATCCTTCCATCAGCTAATGTGACCATAGTCTTAAATTCCAATCTCAAACCTAACGCTTCAGCTAGCCATTTAGGGATACATGAATATGTTGCACCAGTATCAATAAGCATCTTAACATCTCTAATCTTTTGCTTAAGCGGATCTCCCAACTTAACTGTAATGTAAACGTGACCCATTATTTTGTCATTACTTATTTATATTGCATTACTTCTTCATATAATTTGTAATATTCTTCTACCATTCTTTCATAGCTATAATTTAAAGATTGCCTATGATTATGCTCACCCATTTCTATCATTAGTTTAGGATTTTCTACAATTTCAATTATTCTTTCACTCATTTCTTTGTAATTTTCATGATTTACAATGAATCCTCCTTCTTTTCCTATGAGCTCCTCAGCTATACCTACAGGTGTGCTTATAATCGGTAATTTAAAGTAAGCTGCTTCTACCAAAGCATGTGCGAAGTTATCATATCTCGAGCTCCATATAAATAAATTTGAATTGCAATAAACTTTCCATAATTCTTCGCCGCTTAGCCATCCTTTGAAGATTACTTTATCTTGCAAACCTAAATCTTTGCATAATTTAATTAACCTTTCTTTATATCCTTTTTCTTCCTTTCCGTATCTGCTAGGAATCACATCTCCCACTATTATATAACGAAGCTTATTATTTCTTTTATAAGCTTCATAAAAAGCTCTGATTGCCATTTCTAAATTGTTTTTATAAGTCAATCTGCTTACAGTAAGTAAATTTATTGTTTCTTTATCTTCTTTTCTTATATTAATATTTGGAAATTCTATACCGTTTGGTATTATTTTTATTTTATTTTCTGGAATTCCAAAGCTAATTAATTCTTTTGCTTCACTTTTTGATGTTGCAACGATTTTCTTGGCAACTCTTAAAGAAAACTTCATTGTTATTGCATCGTAGATTATATTTGGCAATCTTGATTTCAAATCTAAATTCAAGAATTCATAGCCTCTAACAGTTCCATGTGTTGTAATTATTAAAGGTACTTTTCTAAGGAAAGAAGATATAGCCCCAGCATCTGTCTGGAAATTCCTATATCCATGAACATGAATTATGCTGCAATCTTTTTTTAAAGAATCAAGTAGCATTTTCAAAGATAGCTTGTAATGGCCCGAGCCAAAAAATGGTTTATATTCGATTATCTTACTTCTCTTTAATTTTACAGTTCCTTTTTTAAAGGTTAAGATTATTGAACTAATACCTTTCTTTTCTAAACCTTTAGTTAAAAGATACGCCTGTTTTGAAGGACCTGTGAATTCACTTCCAAATTCGCCAATCAATCTTAAAATTATCAATTCAGTTTCAAATCGAACTCTCTTAGATCTTTAGCATTACCTTCAACTATTGCTTCCATAACTTTGAAATCCTGATAAATTATATTTTTCCAATCTAATTTTTTAGCAGTGTTTCTCATAGAGCTGAAATCTTTATTTTCAACTTCTTTCAAAGCGAGTTCTAAGTCTTCAGCGATCATATTTGCATTTGAAGGATCTCTAAAATACATTGCTACGTTGCCCAAAGATCTTGAAATACCTTCAGTTTTCGTAACCAAAAAAGGCTTGCACATGCTTAAATATTCTCTTATTCTTGTATGAAGATTTGCGCGGTTCATTCTTGTTACAGGTAATAAAGGTAATGCGCATAATGATGCTGAAGCTATATAGTTTGGCAATTCTTCATATTCTATCCATCCTGTTAGTTTAACTTCTTTAGCTAAACCATTTTCATTTATTAAAGATCTTAAATAATTCATATAATTTGGCTTACCTTCTCCTACAATTAATAGAGAAGCTTTTTCTTTTAGTTTATTAAAAGCTTTTACCAATAAATGAACTCCATCATAAAGTCCCATGTCACCATGATAAAAAATTACTTTATCATTCAGTTCAAGCTTACTTTTTATAATATCAGGATTTGTTTTATCAGGATTGAAATGCTCTGTATCAACACCATTTGGTATTACTGCAACTCTTTCTTTGTTAAGACCATATTCATTCCAATAATCTCTGCCTAAATCTGTTTCAACGTTTGCATAATCTACATTTCTAGCTATTTTCTTCTCCATTCTTTTTAAAAAAGGTACCACCAAATTTTTAAAAGGCATATCAAATTGAACGTAAAGGTCGCTTATAAAGTCGGTTAGCTCTGCATAAATTGGAATCTTTATTTCTTTTTTGTTTGATATTGCTGCATAAGTTGGCAAGATATTAATAGTTCTAATTATATCAAATTTTTCTTGTTTACATAGTTCTTTTATTTTCTTTCTCATTTCCCTCATTATTTTTATTCTTGAAAAAATGTTGAATTGCTTAAATTCTAAATTTATGTATTCATAATTAGCTAAGTTATCTTCTGGCAAATCTGATTTAGGACAAATAACTGTTATATCGTTTCCTAATTCTGAAAGATACTTAACGCTATAATTTGGTCTTCCTGCTCTTTTCTTAGATGGCAGAGACTGTTCGCAAACCAGCAAAATTTTAAGTTTATCCACTGAAAAAGTTAAAAATTACATTAATTATTCTGCAAAATAATTTTAGAATATGAATATTTTTTTATTATCTTAATTTTAAATAACAAAATCGCAATGAAATTTAGTTTTAAGAATAATCTTATCGATTATTTAGAAATTCTAATTAAATATGAGTCCCTGTTATTAAAAAGTATATCATTATTGTTTTTGTATATCAAAAAATTTAAATAATTTGAAAACGATGCTGGAGATATATCGTTAGCCCATCTTTCAATAGTATAGGTACTTATAGCTATATAAGAATTGCTCATATTCATATCAAGCGATAATTTATAATAAGCTATTGAAGAAGGGAGAGTTCCATTAAAATGATAAGGCAAAATACTTGGGTCTATTGTTCCAAAAATTTTTGTATGAGATTTCATATAAAGTATGAATTTAGCTAAGGAAAATGATTGCTGAGTAGTGTACATTATTCCTTGTGATGGATAACTATATTTTGCAAAATAAGGAGAGTCATCTGTTAATAAATTAGATGAAAAGAAAGCAAAAACAATAAGAAGCAATAGCAAAGCAAACGTGGTTTTCCTCTTGAAAACAATAAAGGATCCAGCTAAAAAAGATACAGGTACTAATATGTAAAGTATTGCTATAGTTTGTTCCACTGCAGTACCAGAAAAAAGAACAATAAAATTATATGCTACAATAGTTAAGGCAGTCAAAGCAAGAAAATAACTTTTAAAGTTTCTTCCGTTTATAAAAGCATATAATAAACCTACTGTTCCTAGATATATCACTATAGAATACCATGCATGGGATAAAGTATAGAATGTTAAAGAATCTAAATTTGGATCAAAATAAGGAGTTGAAGGACTTTCTAGTTTCAAACTATATGCTGGATATATTAGACGGGGTAAAATCTCGGAAAAAAAAGGAAAAGCATGGAAAAACAAATAGAAAATGATCAATCCAAAATAAATTATTGAATATGTTCTCAGGTACTTATTATAAGTAATTAAAACAAATGTCAAAACTAACATTACGATCGCAAAAATAATTGCTGCTGTAGGATGGAATAAAAACATGGTAATTGAACTTAAGACTAAAATTATTATGAATTTCCTATTTTCTTCAATCCTTATTAATGAGTAAAAAGAAATTATGAAAAAAATGAATGAAAAGGGATGCAGAGTATAGGAATTGAAAGATGTATAGCTATAAATCAAGCTAAAAACTATTGTTGATATCAATGAAACTCTTATGTTATTTGAAATTCTATAAACAATAATATAAGCAAAAAATAAAGAAACACTAACTATTAGCGAATTGATTAACATATACATGAATGTTACTTTACCAAATGGGATTAGCCAAATTATTGAATTAAGAATATAATATAATGGGAAGTATGTATAACCACCTAAGTAATCAGGGACATGTGCTAAATTATAAACCCTTACACTATTAAAGTAATGGTAATAAGGATCCCACCATGGTGGAACGCCGTTAATTAAATACAAGCTTATTCTTTGTACGAAATGTAGAATAACTAGCTGTACTAATATAAGCAGTGCTATTTTCTTTGAAATTTTAAAAAATATAGCTTGAAAAGTAAGCAAGGCCATCGCTACTGTAATGAATATGTAAAACTCTATTACTCTGTAAACATTGCTGATATAAATCGAGTAAATTGTTGCTGAGATAAAGAATGAAAAAATGATAGTTAAGGCAAAATTAAGTTTATCATTCTTAATATTAAATTCATTAAAGTTTGGTTTTTGAATTAAATATAAATATGTAGCTATTCCAAGAACAACGCCTAAAAAGTTCAGGGTTATAAAGTATCCTGTTACTGTAAATTTTATAAAAAGAGAAATAAGTAGAAAGATAAGTAGTATAATTGATAGAGGAAATAATATTTTAATAGTTCTTAAATTTATTATTTTTTCAAAAATAATACTCATTTAAAATGACAAAATCTTATAATTTTGATAATTTTTAATTTTTAAATTATAGATATTTTTAAACTCATTCAGGAGTTGGAATAACTTTAAAATTCAAAGACCTAAGATTTTCAATAGTTCTCTCTAAATATTTCTTTGCCATATAGCTTTCCTCTAGACTTTCAGCATCAAGATAAACTTTTGGATAGTAAATTATATATACATCAAGATTTTGAAATGAATCTACAAATTTCTCAATATCCTTGATTAGACTTGTTATTATATAAGCCGTATTGATATTCCCACTTTCCATATTTTTATCATCAAATAAAACTTTGGTTTCAAAATAATTTTGATTGTTCATATCAAATATTTTAAACAAAATCTCATTTTTAAACAAATACAAAATTTCTTTTAACTTTTCTGATGGTATAATGTCTTTTATTTTATATATATCTTCCAGCTTTATCTTATAATAATCGATGATATACTTTAAAACTTTTTCAAGGATGCTTGATTTATTTCCTATTTCTTGTTTTATAATTAATTTATCTTTTCCGTAAATTTCAATTATTAAAGGAACTTCCCTTGAGACATAGTTCATTATAAGACTTAAAAAATAACTGCCAAGCTCATCTTTCGTTATTTCGCCTGGAAATCTTGTATCGAAAAGAATATAAAGAGTCCCTCCCTTTTCTTCATGGAATTCTTTTACAAATAATTTTGTATGTCTTGCTGTAGCTTTCCAATCTATCCTTCTTATTGTTTCTCCTTGTACATATTCCCTACTGTAAGCATATTCGGTTCCTAATCCTATTTTTGGTTGTGGAAACTCTCCTATACCATAATATCCCATTTTAGCAAGCAAACCTATCGCTTCAATTATTTTTAAATAAATTAATGGATAAACTGTAAGTTCAATTTTTATGGGAATTTTATATAGTCCTTCGAAGAATGAAAACTTGCTTTTAAACCTAGATTTTATTCCATCAAGCTTGTAAATTCCAGAATGATTTGGTTTAAGAAGTAAAGTTAGTTCTTTCTTTCCCTTTTTTAATTCCTCTTGGGAAAAACTTAACCATGATTCCTTTTCTATTTTTAAATCGATTTCACTTTCAATTACAATATTATATGATATTACGTTTTTCCTGAAAATACTTGCTTGAATATGGTTTGGCTCTACTTTAATTTTTTTAAATTTTTTATATATTGTTTTAAAACTAAGGAAATCATAGAGAAGTAGTGAAGCCAAGCTTATCGAAATAAACATGATAATCCAATCGAAGAAAAAAATACCAAGTAATAATGCTACTAAAGAAGAAAGTGATATCTTAATCCCTTTGGAGGTTAACTTAATATGTTTCAAAATTTTGGAACAGGAATGCTTTCTAGAACAGCATTTATGCTCTCTCGAACTTTAATTCTCTCAGCTTGAAGTTCAGGTAACAAAGATACCCTATGTGCTAAGACATAAGGTGCAACAAATTTCACATCATCTGGAATGACAAAATTTCTTCCTTCAAGTAAAGCTTTTACTCTTGCAAGTTTGAAAAGCCAAATAGTTGCTCTTGGACTTAGAGAAAATTTGAAGAAGGTTTTATCTTCTCTTATTCTTTGAATAATATCAATAATGTATTCTTTGACCTTATCTGAAACATATATTTGTTTTGCTTGTTCAGATAATTCCTCTATTTGTTCAGGAGTCGTAACTTGCTTAACATCGAAAAGTTCAATTTTATCAATGTTTGAGATTATTGAGATTTCTTCCTCTCTTTTTGGATATTCTAGCTCAATTTTTACTGCAAATCTATCCAATTGATGTGGAGCCAAAGGATAAGTTCCTGGATATCCATAGGGCAATTGAGTAGCTATTACTAAGAATGGTCTCGGAAGTTGAAAAGTTTTCCCTTCAATTGTAACCTGTAGCTCTTGCATTGCTTCTAAAAAAGCAGCTTGTGTTTTAGGAGGAGCTCCGTTAAATTCGTCAGCCATAACAACATGGGCAAATATCGGTCCTTTTTTTATCTCAAACTCCTGAGTTTTTTGATTATAAACACTAGTACCAATTATATCTCCAGGTAATGTATCAACAGTAAGCTGAATTCTATTAAATTTTCCTCCTATAACTCTAGCTATAGTCTTTGCTAAAGTTGTTTTTCCTACTCCAGGAGGACCTTCAAGAAGAATGTGACCTTTAGCTATCAACGTCATTATTGAAATTTCAATTATTTCTTTATTTCCTACTATTATTTTAGAAATTTCGTTAACAATTGCATTATAAATTTTATTGACTTCCATATTTCTCTCTTTCCTCTTTTATTTTTCTAAGAAGATCTATATCCCAATCTGGATTCTCCCTAATTATCCTTTCTAATTCATTTGATTTTGCTAACATATTATTTTCTTTAATTTTAAACAAAAATATAAATGCAATACACCCAGCTAAGATAATATATTTAATTAAAGAAGTAGAGATCGCTGAATATAGCAAGTACGCATATTCTTTTAAATATGTTAAGGCATCGGCTTCCCAATGTAATACATCTAGAATAGCTGTTCTGTTTTGAATTAGAAAATATAAAAGCTTTGCATTATCTCCTTCATTTATGAATGAATTGACCCAAATGTAAGGAGTTGCTATTAGTATAATTTTTCCTTTACCATAATTAATAGAAGCTGCGACAGTAAAAGGACCGAATTTTTCTGTATTGTTGATTTTTATGTAGCTGAATACACTTGTGCTTGCAATTAAATCATGTTTTGAATCTAATATTAAATACGTAGAATAATACAAGCTCAAGTTTTTTAGATTTTGAATTGAAGAAAAACCACGCAAAATTAATGAATTACCAAAGTTAAAAACCGGATCATTTACTGTTTGATTTCCAAATCTTGCATCCAAACCTAGGCCATTAAGTAACTGGTTTCCTGAGCCAAAGTTATCTGCGAGGATTAGCAATCCACCATTATTTAAAAATCGTTCTATGTTATCTATCTCCTCCTCATAAAAAGGCTTTTGAGGACCTATGATTATTAAAACAAAATCTTGACCAAAAGTTGGCAAAGAAGAATAAGTAGTTAACCTTATGGCGTTCAATTTAGATTTAAGTAAAGATAGTCCATTCCAATAAGGATTGAGATCACTAAAAACTTGAACACTTGGCAAATAATTTATTATATATAGAATAGCAATCAAAATTGTCAAGGTAGCAACAAATAAGATTATTCTACTTTTCATAGATTTCTCTTAGTTTGTTAAATAATATAATATCATTCTTAATTTCTTCTTCGCTTAGACCAAAGCCGTAAATTTTCTTTTCATGATCGAGGCTTATTTTCTCGTAATATTCGTATCCTTTAAGAATATCTTTTACTATTCTAAGATATTCCCTTATGGTTTGGTTCTTTTTAGGAATTTTACCAGTTACTTGTGAAACAAATAATGTAGCTTGCCAATAGATATCGCTAACATCAATTTTCTCGAGAATTTTAGTTTCTTCTCTTTTTTCCTCAGTAGATATTTCGCTTTTTCTGCGACTATTTAGTTTCATCATAATAGGCGTAAGAATCAATGCTGCTGGTAAAAAGACTTCCAAAGGATTCAAAACAAATATGGATATATTCTGTTTTAAAGGAGAGATCCATGCTTCATTTGGTTTAACATATATTGTTAATTCCCAGTTTCCAGTAGAGGTAAAAAAATTAGAGTTAATATAAATTTTAAACGAGCCATTAGAATTTGTTAAAGTATAAGAGTTAACTCCATGACCATAAACTTGAATTTGCGAATTATTTAA
Organism: Thermoproteota archaeon; assembly: GCA_032249055.1. Taxonomy (GTDB): domain Archaea; phylum Thermoproteota; class Thermoprotei; order Gearchaeales; family Gearchaeaceae; genus SCGC-AAA471-B05. Next base: position 26,192 of record JAVVGP010000002.1, read on the forward strand.
AGGAGTATCATTTGAAAGTACTTTTCCTGATATAATTAATGCAGATCCGCTGAGTATAAACTTAGGATAATCTATAAGCAATTGAATTGAATACCTTTCTACCGTTATAATTGAAGCATAAGATACTGGAGCTATCAAATCTTTTGCAACAGTTTGAATTGAAAAAATTATATTGCCTGCTGTTTGATCTTCAGGAACAAAAATTATGAAGTTAAAACTGCCTTCATCATTTGTTGTTGTATTATAAATTTTGTTAAAAATTTTCAAGAATACTGTAATATTTGAAACTGGTATTGAGTTAAGACTTAAATTTCCTTTGATTTGAAAACTCTCACCAGGATAAACCTTTGAGGGTACATGAACATGTAATGTTGGAGTAAAATAGAGTAAAGTCAAACTTATCTTATTTGAAACTGCAGGAGAATACTTTTTAGTATCATTGCCTGTAGGGAAATAGCTTGCAAAAATATATGTTATACTTTTATAAATATAAGGTATTCGTATAATTCCTGAAAAGCTTCCATCATTCTTTGTTGTAAAGTTATTGAGAAATATATTTTCTAAAAATATAGATATTTGCTTTTCACCTATTCCTGTATCATTTCTTGCCATAAGTCTTCCTTCTAATAATATTTCAGAACCAATGTATGCTTCGGTTGTATTCGCAATTAAAAATAATGATGTAGGTGTTATTTCATCATTCAAAATTCTTGTTTGGATATCCTTTATTAAATAAAACAAATCAAGAAATTCATGCAAGTATTTTAAATAAACATCGTTTAAGCCCTTCAAATGTTTAGCTAGTAAAGCTGATTCTTCTCCCAATGAGTTAGAAATTAAATGGAAGGCTTGGTTTAATTCATTCAGAGTTGAATTCACAGAAACTAAAGTTGCATTAACAGAGTTAAGAATAATTGTTGCGTTTCCAAGATCCGAAATTTTTACATAAAACTTAGCTTCATATAAAGAGGAATTTAATTGTAAGAACTGCTGGTTAAGCCGATTAAAAAGCTCATTTATCCTTTTAAAAATTATTCTCAAATCTGAAGGATATTTGACATAGTTTAATTGATCTAGAATTTCAGACGCTGAGGCATTATCTCCTCTTTTTATTGCATCAATCAACCTTATATATAGATTTACAATCGATAAACTAGGCGCTGTTTCTTGTTTAAGTTCATAAGGATTGTGAGGGATCACCAAATTTTTTGTTTGTTTGATTTCATAAGTCGGCAAATAATTATACAAACCGTTTGTTAAAACTAAAATAAGAAGCACTATCGATAATATTCCCAAGATATCATATTTTCTGAATCTCATACTAAAAACAATGCTTTAATTATGTAAATAACTACTATATAAACAAAAATGATAAATAGCGATAAGCCCAAATAATCAAAATACTTTCTTCTAGGAGAATAAATTTCAGAAACTAAAAAATACACAATAATATAAGCAAGTAAATATACTTCAATCAAGTTTACATTATAGGATATAAATAATATATCTAGAAATACAATGATTAATACTAATGTAAGTAAGTATTTTGTATGTTTATTCAATATAAAAGTCTTAAATGTATATAAATCTTATCTTTTTGAACTTCTTCTTTAACTATTCTTACAGGAGTTTTTTTCATTGTTACTACTGTTAAAGCAGCTAAGCTAGCAGGTAAAGAACCTAAACATTTTGAAAATTGAGGTAGCTTTTCCTTCGTATTTGGTTTGGTTATTTCTATAATTATATTTTCAGCAGTTTCAACAGCTATAACTTTGGAACAAAATTCAGTCATATCGACAAGGACTTTTTCCAAAGCTTCACTCAAAGAGAAATCATAATTTAAAATATTCTTAACTATTGTACATCCTGGAGGATAAAATTTTATAACAGGTATATTCCTAACAAGCAAGAAAACATTTCTTTTATCGATTTCTTCAATAGGCAAACTCTCAATCGTTTTAATGGGTAAAATAACTGAAGCATAACCTTCATTTGGAGGGAGGTAAATAGCCTTAGATTCAATTTTAAGTTCTTCAAGAATAGCCTCTATAGTTAAAGCTGAACTTTCAATCAAAGATCTTATCGTTGCTGGCGGAGTCGGTTCTTCGGGAAGCATTATTGCTGCAATTCCTATAATTATTGCTCCTATTCCTATTGCTGTTAAAGGTATGTTTCCATAAAAAACATAAAAGAAAAATGAAACTATAATACCGAATATTATTAAGACCTTTCCAAATAACGAATAACTTTCTCTCATATTTTTTCAGCTTGATTTAATAACTTTAAGTAAGGTAATTTTCTGAAAATTGATATGATTGAAAAAATTAAAGTTGTAGAGATCAAAGCTACCAAAACTGGCTCAAGTCGAATGCCCCATGGTGTATAATTAAGAATAAAACCTTCTAAAGCTACAATTCCAATACTTAAAGCGATTGAAAGACTTAATCTTTCAATACCGTTTAATTCATCAGGTTTAGGAAAAATGCTCTCAATTAATACGTAACCTGGCAAAAATAGAATAAAAATTGAACCTAGAATATATCTGAAGTATAAAATAGGATATATCTGGGGCATTAAATATATAGTGTACAAAGTTATTAGACTAATTACTAGAACACTCCAAAACCAAGAAGAATATCCTGATTTTAAATAACTAAAAAAATTTGTTGGAGGATTATAGTCAATTTTAGCTAACAGACCTTCATCTATTAAATCATTTATTATTTTCAATACTTTACTCCTTTTTAAACCTGTTTTAATTCTAATTTGTTTAACAATTTCATTAACTGTCAACGTTTCTTTTTCCAACAGTTCTAAAATCATTGATCTAACTTGTTTATCTGATACTTTTTGCATCTTATTTAGTCACGTTTAAGTATAGTTGATTCCAAATTCCCATGTATTTAAAATTATTTTGTGTAACCGAATAAGCCCAAAGCTCGAAGATTAGCTTAATATTTTCCCCTGTCATGTTTAATGCTAAGGTAATTTTCCTTATCTCAATTTGATGATTAAAAAGAATGAAGCTATATACAGCTATTGGAGGAACATCTAAATAATTAGTTTGATTTACTATACTTGTAGCGTTACCAACTTTTATCAAGACTTGGTAATACATTATATGTCCTTCTTTATTTTCGACATAAAGATACAAAGTAAAGTTTTGTCCTAAGGTTACATTTTTAGGATAATCGCCAATTTTTCCATCAGGTCCAAGTATACCGAGTGATGAGAATGGATTTTTGTTTAGATCTGCTAAAAAATAATTCGAAACAAGAAATGCTCCTATTATTATTATTACTGTTAATGTAACAATCGTAATTTGCTCATCAATCTTATATGAACCTTCTTTATTCTCATTTCTTCTTTTATTAGATTTCAATTTAATTATTCTCCAATCTTTATGTGCTCTATACCAAAGCTCCCAATACAAGGATGGTAAGTATTTGTAAAGCATAAAGCCTATAATTACTAACATAACTATTTGAAATATGAAAAGAATCATGGAATTCCTTTGGTTTATCATGGCTTCTTGTGCAATGCTAGGAACTTGATTCAAAACGTTTTCTGCAATTAAAAAAGCTTCATTATAATATTTTGATGCTAAAGTTGAGTTTATTTTTGAATAATAATTACCTAAATCTACTAGCTTAACTGCTTCATTAAGCTTGTTTGACAAATTTGTTATATTACCACCATTTTGTTCGGCATGTAATAAAGCTTTATAAGCTTCTATAATTTTATTTTGGACCTCATCATAAGTAATTTGAGCATTTAAATACACAGAGTTATTTGATATAATAAGAATAGAAATAATTAAAGTAATTAGTAAATTTAATAATTTCTTTTTAAGATTATTTGGATAAATCATTTGAATAACTTAATTTTTTTAAGAATGAGATAATGTGTCTATTTATTTAAAGTTGGAATATTTAATTCTAACCATAAGATTAATTAGCATCTTTCTTTGCTTTTGCCAGTCTTTGTGGATATTCACCTATCTTTCAACGAATCCAAGCGAATATGCTGCGACTAGATGCCTGTGTATATCGAGCATTGCTTCTATAATTCTATGCATTGCCTTTTCTAAAGCTAACATATCTTTGTAGTCTAGGTCTTCAATTTTCTTCGATAGTATTTCGTTTCTGATAAACTGCGTATTTCTTCTGCTTTCTTCGATTCTTGATGAAATAACCGTTTTATTTAATTTTGGATCAAAAGTTATCAAAAGTTTAATTTCTATTAAAGCATCTGGTTTTCGTTCTGCTTTTTATGAGAGATGTTCAGTAATTTTAGGCTGTGCTTTGATTATGATACCTTCTTTGAGTATTTTTGAGAGAATTATTGGATTTGTTTGGTTTAAGAGCACAATATCTATATGATCTTCGTTGATCTGTAGAGTTTTTGCTATCTGGGTTACAATATATCCAATTTCTAGCAAATCTTCTTTTTTTAATTTTAGGGCTATATCTATGTCATGGACGCTGAACTTATTTTTTGCTATGGAACCAAATAATATTGCTGTTTCAACACTTTCAAATCTTTCAAATAACCTTTTTAATTTAGGTAATACGTAATCCAGTATAAGCTTGTTCTTAATCATTTAAGGATTTGTAAGTTTATTTTTTAGAAATGAGTTATTTATCTTTTTATATTCGAATATGTTAATCCTAACCAAAAGATATAATTAGTATCTTTTAACCAATCTTTTATTTTTGGTATCATTATTACTGTTTTGATTTTTAATAACGCTTCTGCAACTTCTTTTCCTTTCTTCATTATTTTTTCTTTAAAAGAATTTAATTTCTTCATTATTGATATTACTGTTTCGATGATCTCTTTGTTTATTATCTTTTTAATTTTTGATAATTTCATGCAAGCAATGTAAAATGCTTTATCAATTGCTGAAAGATTATTCCATAATCCTTTTCTTAAGCATGATCTATAAAATCTTGATAGATCTGAAAATGATAAACTATGCATTTAATTAATTAATCACCTTATTGTTTAAAAACTTTAAAATAAGACTATTCTTATTAAAGAGAATCTAGCGCCATACTCAATTTTTTAATTAAATAATTACTTGAGGCTAAATTTTTAGCCTAAATTTTAAAAGTCAATGCAAGGAGCCATGTTTTCTTACAAAGGGGAATCATACAAATAAAACTCATATAAAATGGCTCTTACGTCTCTAAATTAAAAACACTTTTCCAAAAGCTAAAATTCTTCTACAAATAAGTAACCATTTAAAGTTTGATGTTATTGGTATAAAAATTATAACTAGCTTTGTGTTTTTCATTAAGACCATTTAAGGAGTCCTTAAATATTAAATATTTAGTTTTGGTTTAATGTTTGTTTTTCTTTTTATATATAATAATATTATATAATCCGGATTGAAGTATACTTCAATCTCAATTTCATATATATAATATATTACTATTTTATATGAGTATTCTGTTTCTTAGCGAGAATGCATTAATGCTATTATTGTATCATGAATACAATTATAAATGGCGCTCCTCAGAATTTTTGAAGTAAACAAGTCTTTCTTTTTTATGCTGCGCTACTATATTTATATAAGGCTAGATTGCCTCGTTGTGATATTTTTTTAAATCCGAGTGAGTAAGCTTCATAATCATTCCAATATAATAAATATAGGTTATGTTTTGGTACATTTTCAAATGCTTGTTGTAGACTAGGAAACATGTTATATGTTCCGCCTCCACCAAATCCTATGATTTGTGCGTTTGTGTAATATAATGCCCATCCTGCGAAGTCTCCATATACTAATAGTATTATGTCTTTTTCGTTTTTTATTTGGTTTAGTAATGTTATTGTTGGTTCAATATCGTATAATGGTATTGATGTTTGGACCATACTAGTTGGCATCTTGCCTGGCATTTCATAATATGGGGGGATTATTTTTAGTCCTATGAATGTGAATGTTGATAAATTCATCAAAAGTATTATTGCTATCGTTATTGTTTGATTTTTACTAATTTTCATTTTTATTTTCCATACTGTATTTGTTGCGTATATTGCTAACGGTATTGCTAGTAATAGTATAATTCTCCATGGCTCTACCATTCCAAGTAGAAATGATGGTGAAATTATTGTTGATAATGAGCCTAACAGTATTAATATTAACCAAGTAGTCATTACTTTATCTTTGAAGTAACCTATTATAGAAAGCGGGATAATAGGTAAGTAAAGTTTCATGATCATTATGATGTTTTGTGATTCATACATTATTGATTGAAATGTTGGGTATGTAAATATTGGGATCTGGTATAATTTGAGTAAGTTATCTATGTTTAAGTATTTGTATATGAAAAGTGTGAATGCTATAAATAGGATTGCTAGGAAGATTAGACCATGTTTGTTTTTAATATTAGTTAATGCTAGGATTAGTAATAATGATATTAGTATTACGCCTGTTAATTGGTGTGCTAAAATTGTTAGCGTTGTTAATATTATGAATGTTATTGTAATATGGGGTTTTTTTGTTATTGATTTTATTATTGATACTGTCAATGTTAGAAAAACTAATCCGAGCATCTGGTCATGCAAATCCCAAGATATGCGTAGGTTAGCTATTGAAAGAGTCGTTATTATGGATGCGAGTAATGATTTTGTATTGTTCCATTGTAAGTAGTTTTTTGTTAATAGATATATTGATAATCCGAAGAATCCGTAAATAATTATTGGTAAAATTTTCATTGCTATTACTACATCGATTCCTATTGCGTATAATCCTCCTAATATAACAGTTTGGAACAATCTGTATGGCGGCCATAAACCTTCTTGTGCATGATATTTTGCATATGCAAAATATAATGGCGTATCGTATCCTATTGGATATGGGAATTGTATTTCTGGTATTGCTCTTATTGTTGCAGGAATTATAAATGATAATATTATTGCGTGTTTTTTTAGATTTATTGTAACTTTTAGAGATTTCATGTTCTAGTATCTAATATTATTACTTTATTGTTCATGTATGCTATTTTGAATTGTTTGATCAAATGTTGATATTCTGGCCATGTTTGTATAGTTGCCGTTGGTATTCTTGGTATTACTATATAAGTTATATTGTTTTGTTTTATAATTTGCCTTGTGTCTAATATTGACAATTCATTTTGAGTTGCGTCTTTTTGTGGATTTTGTCTTTTAATGTTTATTATTATGTTATTTTGTGTGCATGTTAGTCTAATTTGTCGATTATCTGGCGTATTTGTTACTGTTTCTGCATTTGTTGTAATAATTATTGTATCTATATCTGTATAAATTTTGGTATCTTGTGCTATTTCTATTAAGTTTACTTGTCTTTGTGGCGATATTTCTATTATGAGTGTTGTATTTTTGATTTGAAGATTTGTTTTTATTATGTAGTTTATAGTTAATGTAGGCATTGTACTTATTGTTATCGTTTTATTTATCATGACATCTTGGTTATTATATATTGTTTGAATTACTGCTATGCTTTTTTGCGCTTTTAATGTTGAGGTTGCTGTGAAGTTCTTCGTCATTAATATAGCAGTTGTAAAATCTTTTGTTGATGTTTTGTTCGTTGCAATGATTAGTTTTTGGTCATTTACGATTAATGTTTCATGATATTTCCCTTGTTTCCAGATACTTATTATTGGTGTAAAGGACTGGTTATAAGGGTTTTGATCTTGTATTCTAAAATATCCGTTTCTAATGTCATATGTTGACTTTAATATTGCTGATGCTATATAATATCTTTCTAATTGTCCTTCTAGGAAAAAGAATCGGGGGTCAGCGTACCTATATACCCTCCTTTGCGAATATCCTTCTATCCATTTCCCTATCATCTCATCTGCTATGAAAGTTTCGTTTGGTAATGTGTTTGTTTTTATCCAGTTTAGTGCCGCAAGCTTTTCATGATCTCCATATGGATCATGTATTGGTACCCATGAGTTTACATTATTTATTGTTTGCAATCCTAGCGTAAATGTGTTTATTGATGCAGTTAGTGTGAGTATTATAATTACTATTCCCTCTATTGTTTTATATTTCATTATTTTCTTTATAGCTTTGGATGGATGGATTGGTATATCTAGCATTGTAAGAGCTGTTGCTAGTAGAAGCGGGATTGGTTGTATTGAAAAGAAGAATATTCTGTTGTAATCGATTGCTATGCCTAACAAATATCCTTGTGTAGCTATTATTGGAAATAGGGACCAACTAATTATTAGTGTTAAGTGTTGCGGTTTTATTAATTTATACGTTCCTAGCGATAGTAAGATTATTAATATGATCATAATTATTAGTATAATTAGGGAGATAAACGGTAATGGGGATTTAAATACCCATGGTATTGTAACTATTGGATTAAATCTTAATTCATAGTATGCTGCTTCATTATATGTTAAGAATTGTGAAGGATATGCGAGTGTGTATCTATATATTATGAATATGGTTAATGATATTATCAGCGAAGTAAGTATTGGTTTTGTTATTTCTTTTAGTGCGATTTTGTTTTTGTAAAGTATTAGCAAGAGTAACCATAGTAATGTTACTCCTAAATATATGGTGTAGGTTAAGTGGTGCGTTAATGGTAATAATATGCTTAATATTACTAGGATAATTTTGTCTTTGGTTATTGGATTTTCTATTATTTTTATTATCATATAAAATGTAAATCCTAACAATATTAACCCTAATAAATTGGGATATCCTCCCCATCCTAACATTTCTGAATATATTGGCATTACTGATGCATAAGCTGTTATTAATGCTGGTATCGGTTTTTTAGTTATTTTCTTTGCTATTAAAAATATAGGTAATGGCTGTAATGAAAAAAATACTATTCCAAGTATTTTTAGTGTTGTTATTGGATCTAGAAAAATTTCTAGTAGCAATATTATAAAGAATGGTAATGGTGGGTACTGCCACGCTCCTATATTCCACATTGGATAAAGTCCTTGTTCTACTGTTGGATTGTTTACACCAAATGCTTTTTCTATTGTTGATTTGATTGCGTTTGCATACATTAACCATTCTCCTGGATCACTCCACCATGGCAAACTTCGTTGTGAAAATATTATTGTTACATAAGCCATAGGTATTAGTATTGATAAGGATAATAATACAAGTTCTATTTTTCCTGAAGTCTTCTGATTAATAAAGTTCCATGCTTTTGTTATTTTTTCATCTAAAACGTTTATTTTACTGTTCATATTAATTATGTTGTTTGCTTCTTTACTTTGAAGATTATTATTAAATTGTTCTCAAATACTGGTATATATTTATCATTTTTTAGGAATTTTACATAATCTTGTACTGACTTTGATAATGCTATGTAATCAATATTATATTTTTTGATTATTTCATCTACTGTATAAGCCCATAGGTGATCATTCCACCAACTTTTTTTTGCGGTTATGAACGTCATACTGAGCTCTGCTTTAACTGTATTATTTGTTGGCGTGAATGTGTATAATACTCGAAGTTGCCCCCATTTTGGATCTGATCCTACCGTATAGTTCTTAGCGTTTGTTTCAATTTCAATTATTTTTTCATCTATGATTAGTCTAAGTTTATTTGAATAATACGTGTAATCTTTCAATTTTGATTCAAAGGGTATCCATATTGGTATTTTTGTTTCTTGTAGTGTTGCATTTATCGTTGGTATTATTATGTAATTTATATTTACTGTTTTAGAATCTTTTGCGAGCCCTATTGTTTTTATTATTTTGAGAGATTTTGAATTATATGTTATTGATATTGATGCAGACGTTGGTGTTTTATTTATCCATGTTATGTTTGATATCGTTGCTTTATATGGTGATTCAATCCATGTATTGTTAGCATATATAAATGATGTTTCTACTGTGCCATCTACTAGATATATGGCTTTTGTGTAGTCTGGTCCTGTTGATTGTTCTATCCATGGTGTTTTGTCTGTTTCATATGGTATTCCGTCTAATATTCTTAGATATTCATTTCTCATTTCTATGTTATATCCGCTAAGAATTAAGCTTGCTGCTTCATACCTTTCTAATTCTCCTATCATGAATATTTGAAATGGAGGTAATTGTAATAATGTTCTTCTTTCCGCATATCCTTCTATCCATCTTCCTAAAGTTTCATCTGCTACAAATATTGCGTTTGGCGAAGTATTTGTTTTTATCCAGTTTAGTGCTTCTAATCTTTGGTCTGAAGCATATGTATAATCTGTAATGTAATGATAATATTCATTTACTTTATATACTGTTATTACTCCAGTTAAAATGTTAATCATAACTGTAAGTAGCAAGAGTGATGCGACTATTATTTGGGGATTCAGGTTTTGTGTAAGTGTTTTGGAGTCATTCTTTTCTTTTAATATCGCTATGGTTATTGAGCTTAGTATTATTATCGCTGGTATTGAAAAAATAGGGAATCTTCTCGGGTCTAATGCTATTCCTAATATGTATGACTGTGTGAAAAGAAATGGAAAAAATATCCAAACTAGTAATATTATTAATTCTTCTTTTTTGTTAAGGTAGTATAGTCCTAGTGAACCTATTGTTGCTGTTAGAAAAAGAAGCGATGCTGCTAATGGATCTTTAAATATCCACCAAAAAGCATCCATATCAAATGGTCTGTTTAATTGAGATGCATAATTAAATATTATATATTGAAATGGTCCTGCCAAGATTCTCCAAATTATGAAGGTAATTACAGATATTGTAATTGGAATTAATATTTTAAGTTGTGATAATTGAGCGCGTTTTCTGATGATACTTAAAAATGTTAATAATATAATTATTGAACCTATTACTGCGTAGACTATTAATGTTAAATGATGTGTTATTGAGAGTAGTGATGTAAAGATTGATGCCATTAATATGTTTTTGTTATTCTTTTCTCCTTTCATTATTTTATAAAGGTAGTATAATGATAAGTTAAGAAACATTATTCCTAATAAATTCGGGTATCCTCCCCATCCGTACATTTCTGAAAAAGCTGGATGGAATGCTGTTAGCCATACTGCTATTATTCCTGCTTTGTAACTATTTGTTATTTCTTTTGCCAGTGGATATACTGTGAGGGGTAATAATGATATTAAAGTTATGCCTAGCATTTTTAATGATAACAATGCATTATGTGTTAGAATGATAAATATAGCCAATATTATATTAAAAAATGGAGGATATTGAAGTACTGTTTGATCCCAAAGTGGATATGTATTACCTAGTAATGCGTTAGCATTTTTTAGCCATATTGCAGGATCATTAATTGGAGGAAAAGGATCTGGTCCAAATATTAATAGATATACAACGAAGTTTATAAACGAGGGAAGTATTAATAAAATGATTTGATTTTTTCTTTTCACTGTATTATTACTTTATAGATCGTTAGATAATCGTTTTGGTACAGCGATTTAAATATTTCATAATAGAGACCGAATTTATCCATGTTTTCTTTTTTAACTACTGTTGGTATTATAGCATAGCTTATTTTATATTTAGCTAATAATTCTTTTATGTCTGCTGCTATAACTTTGCTATTCATCCAATTGATTGGTTTGGGATTCAGTATTTCTACCGTTACTTTAACTCTTATACTGTTTTGTATTGGCACGAATGTTGCTAATACTCTTGGCTGCGTCCATGTTTCATCTGGACCAAATGTTAATCTCACTAGAGTACCATTAAAAGTTATTTTATATTCGCCTATATCTGTTGAGAAATGAAATGTATTTCCTATTACCTGTGTGAATCCAAGTTTTCTTTCCCATGGTACCCACATTTTTAGTGTAAATGAGTTTATTATTGAAGTTGTTGAAGATATGTAATATTCTATTGTAGCTTTAGGGTCTGTTGTAAGTGTTAATTGTTTAATTATTGTCACCCCTCCTTCAAGCGAAAATATGTGTTGAATTGTTGCTATATTCTCTGTACGTATAATCCATGTTGTATTAGTACCCTTGTACTGGTAAAAGTCTGGACTTAATAGTTTGTTATTATATGTATATGATACACGTGCGTGATTTTCATCAATATATATGAATTCGGAATAATTATTTCCGTCTGATGATGCTATTGTTGGCAATCTTTGTGGCGCTTTACTTCCCCAATCTCTTAGTCTTATGAATTGATTTCTAAGTTCATAGTTAGCATTGAGTATCGTATCTGCATCATAACTTTTGATAAAATTGTTTATGTCGTTTGGATTCGTAGGTAAATTTGTTATTACTGTTCTTTTAGTATATGATTGTATCCAACTACTTAAAGGATATTCTGCAAGGATTACAGCATCTTTTGGTGTATTTTCATTTATCCATGCTAATGCGTTAAGTAAGTCAATATCACCGTATCTATCAATATATATTGAATAGTTCTGGATCGTTTTATTCACTACATTATAGGTTATAAACGTGTTTGAGATTATAAGGAATGCTATAAGTATGAGCGCAAAGAGTTTTGCTAAGTCTATTTCTACTACTTCCTCATTTTCAACCCGTTTGCTTAATGCTAAACCTTTTATTATTTCAGGAAGCAATACTGATGTTGATATCGCTAACGGATAGAAAAGGTAAATTATAGCCAGTTGCGGACTTATTATAACTATAGAAATTATTGATGCTAGTAACCATGATGCAATTACAAGAAAATCTTCTTTTGAGCGTTTTAATATGAGATAGAGTCCAAAAATTCCGCTTATAAAACCTATTATAATTGTTTGGTAGATATCTGTTGGAATGTTAATAGTTTGCTGTTTATATAATAAAGTGATTGGTAGTGAAATATATGATGCTAATGGATACATAAAATTAAGTTTGATCTTTTTATTCATTATAATGTTTATTATTACAATCAACGAAGATGCGATAACTAAAATAGACATTGCGTTTGAATCAGCTAAGGCAGTTAAAAGTGAAAATATTGCTATAATTATTGATTTTTTTGCTACATTAAGTTTAGTAAATCTTGTAATGAATATGATTGAAACTGAAAGGAATAATAATCCTTGTAGTTGTGCATAATTAGAAGACATTATTAACCATGAATGTAATGGATAAATTATAACTAATATGCCTGCAATAAATGATGCAATTTTATTATTTGTTATTTTATATGTTATGTAAAAAGCAGGAAGAGGTAGCAAGATAAAAGTAAGAAGTGCAGAGCTCATTATAGCATAAGATAAGTTTGCGAAAAATGGAGAAAATATCCATGCAATATATGGGAAAAGTATTATTGTATTTGGTTTCCCTTTAATAATTTCATTTAGAAGTGTAAGCCATTTTATATCATCAGGTCTTGTCGCTATTATTAGTCCTAATGTTGATACATAAAATACCAATATAGCTAGGGGTATAAGTAAAAATATTAGAATTATGTTACTAGTTTTCAAATTCCTTATTCTTAGAATGTATTTTTTAAATTAAATTTCTATAAACCCTATCATACTCTTCCGCAATATTATTCCAATCATATCTTTTTATAAATTCATAACCATTTTGTTGCAATTTTAACCATAAATTTCTATCATTCATTATCTGTAATATTGCTTCTGCAAGATGATAAGGTGAAAGTTTTGCTACTAAACCGCTTTTACTTTCTTTTATCAAATCTGATGCTCCATTTCCTTCAACAGAGACAACTACTTGAGGTGTTCCTGCAGCCATTGCTTCAAGTGTTGTAATGCTTTGCCCCTCCCTTATTGATGGAAGAACATATACATATGCACTTTTTAGCCTTTTAACTAATTCCTCATCACTCACATCGCCAAGTATAGTAATACAATTTTGAAGCCCCTTCTTTTTAATGTATTCCTCATATTTAGCTTTCATAGGACCATCTCCAATGATTTCTAAATGAACATCATTAATGTGCTTTTTTACTATAGGTATTGCATCTATTAATAGCTCAATCTTTTTATGCCAATTTAATCTGCCTATGTATACTATTTTATTATGCTTTCTTTCTGATTTAATTCTATTAAAAAGCTCCAAATCAACGCCATTGGGTATTACGACAACTTTGCTTTTATCCATCTTTAATAAAGATATTAAACGTAATGCCGTTGTATTGCTTACCGCTATACCAATATTTGGCATCTTTACATAGATTTTTTCCAAAATGATTCCTAATGGAACATGAAAGATTGTCGGAGAATACCAATACCAATGAGAATACCAAACTTCATGAAATGTAACGCTTAACGGAATTTTGTTCATTCTGGTATGTATCCACGAACTTATAACAGGAAATATTGGACAATGATTTGCCTCTATGATTTGATAATCCTTATTAGAAGTCTTTTTAATAGCCCATGCTGCATAGAGTAGAACTTGTGATATAGAACGAAATCCATCTTTAGTTATGTAATTTGTTAAAGGAATTTCAGTTCTATATACATTAATGCCATGAATATTCTCATATGTTGGCCATTCTTTATTTAATCTAACTGTGTATAAGTCAATCTCATAATTTCTCTTTACTAACCTTCTCAATACTTCATAATATCTTTTTGCCGATCCTCCTTTAAATGGATAAAACGTTTCAGTTATAACTGCAATCTTCATCTCATGCTTGCTATCTTTTTAAATTCGAATATGTTAATCCTAACCAAAAGATATAATTAGGATCTTTTAACCAATCTTTTATTTTTGGTATCATTATTGCTGTTTTGCTTTTCAATAACACTTCTGAAACTTCTTTTCCTTTCTTCATTATTTTTTCTTTAAAGGAATTTAATTTCTTCATTATTGATATTACTGTTTCGATGATCTCTTTGTTTATTATCTTTTTAATTTTTGATAATTTCATGCAAGCAATGTAAAATGCTTTATCAATTGCTGAAAGATTATTCCATGATCCTTTTCTTAAGCATAATCTATAAAATCTTGATAAATCTGAAAATGATAAAGCAAGCATTTTATAATATAATTACTTCATTCTTTAAAAACTTTTAAACGGGGATTTTTGCAATTTTGAAACTCCATACCGAGTTATTTTTTGATCAAATAATTACCAATAGCTAAATATTTTAAGCCTGAATTTTTGAAAGTCCATATAGCAAGCTCAGGTGTTCCTACAATTGGATATCCATGCAAATTAAAGCTCGTATTTAAAACAGCTCCAACTCCTGTAATTTTTTCAAAAGTTTTTAATATTTTTCTATAAGAAGGATTCCATTCATTTAAAGTTTGGGGTCTTGCTGTAAAATCTTGGGGATGAATAGCCGCAATTATTTCATCTCTTTTTTCTGTTGTATCAAAGGCAAGTATCATATATCTCGCAGGTCTCGCATTTACTAAATATTCATGCATTCTTTCTTCAAGTATTGTTGGTGCAAATGGCATCCAAAAATCTCTTTGCTTTATTGCGCTATTTAATTTTCTTACAACTCTAAAATCTCTTGGATCTGCTAAAATACTTCTGTTGCCTAACGCTCTTGGTCCCCACTCAACTCTTCCATTAAATCTTGCTACAATTTCTCCTTTAGCTAATAGTTCTCCTACAACTTCTTCTATACCATCATATTTTTCAGTTTTATTTTCCAATCCTTCTCTCTTTATTACTTCTCTTATATAATCATCATCAAATTCGCATCCGTAATAAAGATCTTCTAAAGGATGAAATTCTGGTTTTCTTCCATCTCTTTTACAAAGCTCATAGTAAATTTGTAAAGCAGCACCAACAGGAGTTCCGTCATCTCCAGCTGCAGGATAAAAGAAAGCATCATCAACTTCTTCCATTTCCAAAACTCTTTTATTTGCTTTAACATTCAATATATTTCCTCCTGCAAATACTACTTTATGAATACCTGTAATATTTATGGCATTTCTTACCCATTGTGTAAATAGTTCTTCATAATAAGCTTGACATGCAGCAGCTATATTATCAAATCTTTCTCCTTCAAGTAGCTTTCTTAATTTTTTCTGCATAGATTTCAAGTAGCTTCTGAAAGTATTCTGAAATTCCAAAGGATTTTTTGGATTTATTCTTATTATTTTTCTCATCTTATCAATGCAATATTCTGGCTTTCCATATGGAGCAAGACCCATTACTTTATATTCATGATCCCAAGGTTTCATTCCCAAATATCTAGTTATTTCGCTATAGAATGCATTGCCTAGAGAATCGTAGAAAGTTGACCATGCAATTCTTCTAATTTCTCCCTTTTCTCCTATTGAAACTGTTGAAGAAACGCCATCGCCAGCACCATCTGCAGTCATTATTAGAATCTTTTCATCGTAGCCAAAGGGGGAAGTTCTGTAAGCACATGAAGCATGGGCTAAATGATGTTCTACAAAGAATACTTCTTTGTTTTCAATTCCTAGTTCTTCAAATATTTTCTTTAATTCCTTTATATTTCTAAATTTACTTAATATTTTTACGTAAAATTTTACAAAAGATTTAAAATGAATATAAGGAGAAATTTTTTCAAATATCTTTACTTTTAAAGGATATTCTTCCAAAGGTGAATAAACTCGATTTAGACTTACTATAGCTATAGCATCTGTTTCGGAAGGGTCAACTTTTGCTATTTTATATACTTCTTTTATAGATAATTTAGGTATTCCGCTGTGATGCTTTATATTTGATAATCTTTCTTCTTGTATTGCTGCTAAAACTTTTCCATCTCTTATTAAAGCTGCTCCACAATCATGTCCATCGTTTATACCTAGAACTGTTATTGGTCTATGTGGCATTAACTTCTTTCAAAAAGCAAATAATCAAGTTTTTTCTTTATTTCTTCAGGATCTTTTGTAGAAAAATACCATTCTATTGTTCTTTTCAATCCTTCTTTATAACTAACTTTAGGTTCCCAGCTAAGTAATTTTCTAGCTAAAGTTAGATCTGCAGCTCTAGACAATACTCCAACAGGTTTGTTTGTATCATAAACAATCTTATTTGGTCTCCAGTTAACTATTTCAAATATCATTTCAGCTAATTCATTGATCGTTATGCTATCTTCCCTTCCAGCATTTACAGCAGTACCATCTTCAATTTTTTCACAAGCCAAGATCAAGGCATCTACAATATCATCTATATAAGTATAGTTTCTTTTTTGCTTACCGTTCCCCCAAATTACAAACGGATCCATTTTTATGAAAGCTTTAGCTATTAAAGCTATAACAGAATGTGTTTCATTTTCCCTTGGTCCATAGGCTGTAAATATTCTAACAGAAGAAGTTTTCATTCCGTACTGTCTATGATAAGCTTTTAAAGCCATTTCTCCCATCAATTTAGTCCAACCATATTCTAGATCTGCATTGGCTTTACCATAAGTAAAAGGATCAGCATCTTCTTCTTTTAATTTATAATTACCTTCAGGATCTTCCTGTAAATAAACAGGGTAAACACATGCAGAACTAGCATAGCATATTCTTTCTACGTTATTTTTACATGCTTCTTCAAAAACTAGCTGATCTATTATCATTCCTGTACAAACATCTGCAGGATGTGTAGCTATGTATCCTCTTCCTCCATGAATTGCTGCTAAATGAAACACAATATCTATATTTTTAACTGCTTTTCTTACAAATCTTCTATCTTTTAAATCTCCAACATAAACCTTTAAATTTGCTTCCTTTGCAATATATTCTCCTCTTGCAATTTTTGAAAAATTGTATTGCAAATTTTCCCATTTTCCGCTTGAGAAATTATCAGCTACAATAACTTCAGCACCTTCTTTTAACAATCTATCTACAAGGTGACTTCCTATGAATGATGCCCCTCCTGTAACAAGAACTTTTTTACCTTTATACATTGTTCAATTTCTTATAAGCCCATTCTATTGTTCTCCTCAACCCTTCTTCTAATTTTGTCTTTGGCATCCATTCAAGCTTTTCCTTCATTTTTGTAAGATCTGCGCAGTATCCTTTTACTCCTACTGTTCCATTTAGATCATATTCTATTTTTATCTCCTTACCAAGAATTTTAATAATTTTTGAAGCAACTTCATTTATTGTAACTACTTCATCACTTCCAAGATTTATTGGTTCAGCATCATTAGCTTTTAGCATGCATCTAAGAAGACCTTCAACACAATCTTGAACATATAAGAATGCTCTTTGCTGACTTCCATCACCTAATATTACAAATCTTTCCTTTGGATACATTATTGCCTTTCTTATCAATGATGGAATTACATGAGCCCATTTTAGATCAAGATTTTCATTTTCACCATAAGCATTAAATATTCTAGGAACTGAACATTTTATACCATAGTCTTTATAATAAGCTTTACATGCTATTTCTCCCAATATTTTTGCCCATCCATATGTTGTAGGTGGATTTGCTGGATAAGCATCTTCTTCTTTAAATACATTCAATCCATTTGTTTTGCTTCTATAAACACAAGCAGAACTTGTAAATAAAAAGCCTTTAACATCATTTTTTCTTGCAGCTTCAAGCATGTTTATATTCATTGTTACTGAAGGAGATAATTGTTCAACATTCACCTTTGAAATATAATGAATTCCACCAACAGATGAAGCTAAATGAAAAATGTAATCGACTCCTTGACTAACTTTTATGCAATTATTTATGTCTGTTAAATCTACTTTGTAAAATTTTATTTTATTAATTACCTCGCTTAAATTTTCTAAGCTTCCTCTGGAAAGATTATCCGCAACTATAACATTTGCACCTATCTCTACTAGTTTCTTAGCCAAATTTGAACCTATAAATCCTGCACCGCCTGTAATTAAAACGTTGCTTCCTTCAAATTCCTTAAAATTCATTTCTTTAGTTAATGCTTTATCTGTTTAAATATTTTCATTCGAAGATTTTCTTAATGGCTTTCTTTAATTTATTTTCTGAAAAATATTCATCCAGAACTTTAAAATTCCTCAATTTAAACTCTTTTAATGAATTTTTTTCTTTGGAAATTTTTATTAACAAGGATGCAATTTCTTGATGGTTAGCTTCTTCAAATACAAAACCAATATTTTTTTCTTTTGAAAACTTTGCTAAATATCCTTTTGATATTATTAACATTGGTTTCCCAAATCCTAAATATTCTACAAATTTTATTGGAAAGGATGCATCTGGAAACATTGAACTTTTTAAAGGAAGCATAAAAATATCTGAATTGCACATTTCTTTTAAATATTCTTTATAAGGTAAAGGCTTATTTTCAATTTTTACATTCTTTAAATCATATTCTTTTATTAATTTGCTTAGAATGCTGTACATTTCTCCTTGGCCTCTTATGATAAACTCTATCTTTTCGTTATTCAAAATTTTAGCGACTTCAATTATTGAAATTAGATCATAATTTTTACCAAGATTTCCTGAATAAACGATCCTTAATTTATCCTTACTAACATTTTCTTCGCAATCATGTTTTTTTGCTATATTTGGCAAAATTTCAATTTTTTTAGGTTCAATTTTATATTCTTTTGCAATAAAATCCTTCATCGAATCTGTTAATACAGTTACTTTATCACTTAACAAGTAGACAATTTTAGCCAAAAGTCTGCCTATTTTATAAAATGTACTATTATATCTTGCATAACCAGTGTTTACTAAAGCCTCTGGCCAAAGATCTGTAATGTCGCTTATCAATTTGCATTTATGAAAAATTTTAAATATTATTCCAGAAATGGAAGAAAATATTCTTTGACTAAAAGCCCAAACGTAATCTGCTTTCTTTAAAATAAACAATGGAAAGAGAGAAGTGAAAGTAAATGTAATATATAATATTAATCTTCTATGTAAACCTTCATGCTTTAAAGGAGGAATGTAAACTCTTATTATTTTAATATTTTTTCCTTTCTCTATTATAATAGGTTTCGATTTGTAACCCTTTCTATCTCCATATGGATAATGCGGTAAAGATGTTATTAAGGTTACCTCATACCCGAGATCTATTAAAACTTTTATACAATTCTTTAATCTAATTACATCTCCATTTAAATCTGGAAGCCAATATTGTGATATTATGCATATCTTTTTCATTTAGATTTTGATATTTCTTCCCTTATTAAAGAAACAAGTATAAATATTAACAAACCAGTCGTAGCTAAAATTATTGAAATTATCAAACTCATTCCAGATATTATAAGCAAATTTGTTGGTAATTGTCTAGTAGTATTAAAGTAATCCATAGCTAATATTCCAGCAATTATGGAAATTAGTAAGAAAATAAAGGATGGAATTCCAAACAAAATTAAAGGATGTCTTATAGCATGTCTTTTTAAAACTGTAAGCAAAACATCTAAGCCATGTAAAATAGGATTTGTTTTTGAAGGCTTTGGAACGTCATATTTAACAGAAATAGGAATTTCTATTACTTTTAAGTTATTATCTAAAGCTTTTAGCAAAATTTCAGAATCAGCTCCATAACCCATTTCTGATGGAATTAAGAGCTTTAATACTTCTTTTTTATAAGCTCTAAAACCGCATTGGGAATCTGTATATTTTTTGTTTGTAACAATGTTTAATATTTTATTACCAATAACTCTATAACCTGGTACTTCCTTGCTTTTTGAATTTAAAAATCTTGAACCTATTACAACATCAGCATCATTTTCTGTTAAAGTATTTATAAAAAAAGGTATTAGATCTGGATCATGCTGCATATCAGCATCTAAAGTTATTACAACATCAGCATCTTCTTTCAAAGCTCTTTTAAATAATTCAGCTAAACAATATCCTTTGCCATAATTTCTTTCATTTTTTATTACTTCAGCTCCAAGACTTTTGGCTATTTCATATGTCATATCTTGAGAGCCATCATCACAAACTATTATTTTATCAACATATTTTTTCGCTTTTAATATGACTTTTGCTATTGTATTTTCTTCGTTATAAGCAGGAATTAAAGCAATAACTTTCATTCAAAAGATTAGTAGTTTTAAAAAATATAAACTTGGTGAAAAATCGGGTAAAATATATAAAACTATGTTATTGAAAAATGAGCTGTTATTAGAATAATTAGCTATTAAATAATAAGCAGAAAACATAGTTTTATCTGGTTCATAGTTTTAGGTTTACTTTATCTTTTTTTAAAGTACAGTTACGGATTTGGCTAAATTCCTTGGTTTATCAGGGTCGAGTCCTTTTAATACTGCAGTATAATATGCTAAAAGCTGTAAAGGTAAAATGTATAAAATAGGTGTAATTATGCTATTCATTTTAGGCATTCCTATGAATATATTGCTTAAAGATCTTATTTCTTCATCATCTTCTTCTGCTAAAGCAATTATTTCTGCTCCTCTTGCTTTCATTTCCATTATATTTCCAATTATTTGCTTCCTTGTTTCATCCTTAGGAGCTATAAAAATAACTGGCACTCCTTCTTCTATCAAGCTTATTGGTCCATGCTTAGATTCTCCTGCAGGATAGGCTGTTGAAGGAATATATGCTATTTCTAAAAGCTTTAATCTTCCTTCCAAAGCTGTTCCATAATTTAATCCTCTAGCTAAAAAGAATACATGGTTCTTATTCATTATTTTCTTTGCTACTTCCTTTACTTCTTTGCTTTTTTCTTTTAAAATTTTTCCTGCTAAAATTGGTATTTCGCTAAGAGTTTCTTTCATTTCATCCATTTCATATTGTGAAATTTTTCCTCTTTTTTTAGCTAAATTCAAAGCTAAAAGTAAATGTATTATTAGCTGCGATGTATATGTTTTAGTAGCAGCTACTCCTATTTCGGGTCCTGATTGTTGCAAAACATATGCTCTTGCTACTCTTGTTAAAGTTGAACCTATTACATTACAAATAGCTAATATTGTACATGCTCTTTTTCTTGCAAAATCTACTGCATTTAATACATCAGCTGTTTCTCCTGATTGAGAAACAAACAATATTGCTGTGTTAATATCTATTGAGGAGCCATAATTTTCTATGAATTCTGAAGCTATTACAGGAATTGTAGTAATTGTAGCAAGCTTTGAATAATAATATGAACCTACAACACATGAATGATATGAAGTTCCTGCTCCTACTAAAAATACTTTATTTGCTTTATCTATAAATTCTGAAATTAAATCTAAATAAATCTTTTGAGCATTTAAAGACCATCTCATAGATGTTTCTTGTTCCATTATTTCCTTTAGCATATAATGATCATAACCTTCCTTGCTTGCTTGTTCCAAGCTCCAATTTAAAATTATAGGCTTTCTATTAACCTTTATTTTACCTTCTAATTTGTATATTTCATAACCATTAAGAGAAATTATTGCTATTTCGTTATCTTCTAAAGGAATGCATTCCTTAGTTTTATCTATAAAAGCTATAGTATCTGAGGAAGCAAAATTGAATTCTTTTCCTATTCCTAATAATAAAGGAGCACCGTTTCTTGCAAGGAAAATTTTATCTGGTTCATAAATTGTAATTACCGCAATAGCATATGAGCCTTGCAATCTTTTTATAGCTTGTATAAAAGCTTCTTTAAAATCTTTTGTTAGCTTGTAATATTCTTCAATTAAATGTACTATTACTTCTGTATCTGTTCTTGAAACAAATTTATGATTGAGCTGTTCAAGTTCCTGCTTTAACTCCAGAAAATTTTCTATTATTCCATTATGGACTATTGCTATGTTTTTAGTACAATCTAAATGAGGATGGGCATTGATCTGTGAAGGAGCACCATGTGTTGCCCATCTTGTATGAGCTATACCAATGTTTC
>JAVVGP010000003.1:0-34607 GCA_032249055.1 Thermoproteota archaeon
TTTCCTTTCTTTTTCTGCTACCAACATAACTTTATTATTATAACTTTTAGCTATGGTTTTTAATTCATTAATGTAATTCAATGCTTCAGAACTTCTTAGCAAATGGTGATCTACTATTAAATTTGGAATATATTTACAAAGGATCTTTAAATTTTCAATTCCTTTATTAAAATTTTCTATGCTAACTTTGCTTCCAACTAAATATAAAGGAGGGCCGCTCAGCAATAAAGTATCAGGTTTTTCCCTTATGATTAAATCACAAGTTATTTTGCTCATTGGACCTTCAATATCTGAACCAAAGATGAACTTTTCTCCACTCTCTTCAATTATTACCATTATAACATAGCCAAGCTGAGTATTTTCTTCCCCATGAGGAACAGCTTTGGAAAATTTTAGTTTTACACTATTAAATTTCTCTTCTTTTTCATCAGCTATTTTAATTTCCCTTGCTACTTTTTTTAATTTAGGTATAAATTCATTTGCTCTTTCCCTTTGGCTATGATTTATGTTATTATAATAATCTTTTAAAAAGACAATTTTGTTTGAGTAAATTTTTTTGGCACTTTCAAAATTGGCAAAAGTCCACAGATTATCTATCTTGTCCCAGAAAGGAGTATAATGGTCATAATGGTAATGGGTAATACAAATTATATCAGCTAAATTAGAAATTTCTTCAATTCTTCTTCTTGCTTTATATAATTCTTTATATTCAATTTCATGTGGCATTAATCCAAATCTAGGTCCTAAAGCTACTCCTGGATCAATTAAAATTTTGATATTCTTGCATTCAACGAAAGTTGCTAAAGACCTTGTTCCTAATGTTTCTGCAGAAATTATATTTATTTCCATTATTCCAACAAATATGGAAAATCTTTTTTGATTATATCATCAAAAATTTCCAAAGGATCTTCCATTTTATTATACAAAGATTCTTTTCTTTTCAAAGGATTTTTAGCAAAATCTTTAACCAATTTTATTATTTCCTCACTTTTAGTAGCATGAATTATCATATTTTCTCTTACAAATCTTTCATACATTTTTTGAACAATAGGAAGATAATCTATAATTAAAGGCACACCGCTAACCAAGGCTTCTCCTATTATTGAACCCGTAGCAATAACTATATCAGCTTTTGTTAATAATGTAGGAACATCAACAAATTTTCCGACATATCTTTCCAATGTAATTAAATTTATTTCCTCGCTTAACTTTCTCAATTCATTAACTAAATAATTAAAAGTATTTTTATCTCTTTCAATATGGGAAGCTAAGTATGCAGGCTCTCTAATTATAACGTTTATTTTGTTTTCTACAATTAAATTTTTAATATTTTCATAGTTATATTCATGTCTCTTTAACCATGTTACTGGAGTTAAACCATTGTATTCTATGACTTTTTGTGCTCCTAACTTTTTAAATTCATCTCCGCATCCTTTAGGTACGATCATCAAAGTTGCCAAAGGAGCAGTAAGTCTTGATGCAAACACAGATTCTGGAGAATCATTGAAATCAAATATAGGTTTTCCTGCTTGAAAGCATATTCTTGAAGCTTCCACACTTCCATGATGAATTAAAGCTTTAGGGTTATTCTTTAAAAACCATTTTAATAATTCATAACTTCTTTCGATACTAAAAACAAGTTTTTCTGTTATATTTTTTCCATGTTTTCCGATAACTTCGTATTTAATCCCAAGATTATTTAGAGCAGTTATACTTTCAGAATATTCTCTTGAAGTTATTAAAGAAGGATATTTTTCAGCAAAATATTTAAAAAATCTTGCTTGTTTTGCTGTAAGTATGTCTATCCAAAATTCCATTATGAATTAATAATTCTATGTAATAAATACTTAAGAGATATATTTGTGAAAATTGCTTTTGTTTTTTTAACTAAGATCAAATTATTGCTCTTTCTTTCTATCTTAAAAATACCCTTTATTTTTTAATTGCTTAATTTCCTTTTAATTTATTTAATAGGAAAGAAATAACATAAATTGTGAAAATATTAATAATAGGTGCCGGGCCTGCAGGTTTAAATTGCGCATATTGGGCATCAAGGGAAGGTCATGAGGTGGAGTTATATGAAATGAGAAATAAGTTAGCCTTTAAGCCCTGTGGAGAAGCGGTTTTTTCTGAAGGTTTTGACTTCGTTCCTATAAAACCTGAAGAATCAAAATGGGCTTTAAATTATGTTGATAAGGCTGTAGTATACTATGAAGGAGAAGAAATATTTGAAATAGACACAAAACCTTATTATGGTTGGATTATAAACAAATCTTTATTTCTTGAAGATCTTATGAATCAAGCAGTAGATGAAGGAGCAAAAATTTTCTTAAATAAAAAAATAGAAAGCATCGAAGAAGAAAAATATGATTTAATAGTTGACGCAGCAGGCTATGTAGCTACATATGCTAGAAGAAAAGGCTTGGATTATAAAAATTACAAATTGGCACCTGCAATTAGAGGTTATGGGAAAACTAATAAAATTAAGGAAGATACTCTTTACATTGATTTTTTTGGTTCAGGATATGTTTGGATATTTCCTTATGGTAAAGGCTATGTAAACTATGGTATAGGAGGACTTTTAACTTCTAAAAACTTTTATCTTGAAAGAATGCAAAGATTTTTAAAAAAATTTGATGTTGAACCTCTGGGAAAAATTGAAGGAGCAGCTTTTCCTGTAAGTGGTCCTTTAAAACAGCTAAGAATAGGTAAAGTGGTTGTTGCAGGAGATTCTGCTGGTATGGTTATGCCTTCAAGCGGTGAAGGGATTCGTTTTGCCCTTTTTGTAGGAAAAAATTGCTTTAAAAATGATTATGAGAAAATTTTTTGGGAAAAGTATGGTGAAAAGTTGATTTTTGGCAAAAAATTTGTAAATTTCTGGATGAAATTAAATGAGAAGGAGATAATAAAAATAGTTAAAACATTAAAACCTATGACTTTAATGGAAGCTTTTATTGAAGGAAAAAAACCAAGCATATTAGAAATATTAAAGTTAATTTCAGAACCTTCTATAATTCAAAAGACATTAAAAGCAATGTATATTTAAAAATGCTAATTTTAAAGTGCCGGGGGTGGGATTTGAACCCACGACACCGGATTTCACGCATGCCTGACCCTTGGCATTGCATTATGAGTCCGGCATCCTAGCCAGGCTAGATGACCCCGGCTTTTTTAATATAATAATTAAATTAAAAAAATTAAATTTCTTTAAATACTCTTTCATAAACACTTCTTAAATCAGGATTAATTTTGATTTCTTCTTCGCATAATTTCTTTATTTCTTCTATTGAAGGAGCTTTAATATTAAATCTTGAAAAGTTTTCTTCAAAACTTTTTAATGTTTCTTTTAATTTGGATAAGGAAGAAATTTCTATATTTAGCTGGGCTTTCATTGTTCCGCCTTTTAATACTAGGTTTTTAAAGAATTTCGGTGCTGTTTCGTTTAGCTGGTCAAATAACATTTTTATTGCACTTTTTCCATGAATTTTTTCTAATATATTTGCCAAGTTTTCTAAAATAAAGGCAGGATACGTAAAATCTATTGCATTATCTCTATAAGAATATTTTACTGCATACCTAAAAGCAATAAAAAATACTGATTTAACCTTTTCATGGTTTTTAATTTGATGTAAAATTTCTTGATTTTCTAACCATTTTAAAATATTTTCTTCGTTTATTGTCTTTCTTTCATCAAATAAACCTTTGAATTCTTTATTCATTCTTTCAATTAAAAAATCTAAAACTTCTTCTTCCATTATTTGCATCTTTTTGCATACTTTTAAAGTAAGTTCCAAGTTTAATTCATCCAGTTCTTTTGGTACAGATAAGTAAATGTTTTGAAAATCTTTAGCAAAAATATTACTCAGAAATTCTTTTGTCAAATCGTTTCCATGGGTGAGAATTACTCCTTTTACTGATGATTTTTTAATAAGTTGAAGATAATCTGAAACATTACCATGTTCATTTATTTCTATTAAATGAACACCACATCTTTTGCCTAAAGCTACCCCTTCAAAATCTATTAGTTCTCCTTTTCTAGCCATTATAAGCTTTTTAGCTATTGTCTTCTCCTCAACTTTACCTGTAAATATAACTGTACTTCTTTCATCCAAAATGTATTCTTGAACATAAATTAAACTTGGTCCATGTCTTAAGTTGGCTGGTGTTGTTAAAACTATATAAGGCTGTTCTGACTTTATTATATCCTTTCTCATAACATCGCTTACTTCCTTTATTAATCCTGCAGATTTAACATTTAAGTACGTATCTTTTAAGTAACCTTTAAGCATTAAATAGTACCTATCGTATATTTTAAAAGCATCTCTTACACTTCCATCAATGAAAATATTAACACGTGGTAATTCGTTTGATAAAATTTTGCTTGCTAAATAAGTTGCAATTTCCTGAGCCCTTCCAATAGCTGGAATTGGCATTATAACCTTTCCTTTCAGCTTAATGGTGTTTGAGATTATCTGAATAATTTTTTCCATGCTTTTAAAGAATGTTTCTTCACCTAAACTAAAATTACATTCTGAAATTAACAGATCAGTTCCTGTTTGAGGCAGGAAAAATTGTCCTGCCAAAGGTAAATTCATTAAACTTATATCGCCTGTATAGAGAATTAATTCTGAATCAATTCTTATTAAATAAGATAATGCTCCTAATATATGTCCAGCTTGTATAGGTAAGACTTTTATGTTGTCACCTATTTTTATTATTTCTCCTTCTTTTACAAAATTCACCGTTTCAATTACCTCATCGATTTCTTTCTTAGGAATTCTATATTTCTGTTTGATTTCTAAATTACTTATCGTAATTTTGCTTAACTCTTTTGTCGGCTCGCTCATATAAACATTCGCATCTGGAAACATTCTTTTAAGTATTGTTAAGCTTCCTACATGGTCTGCATGTGCATGCGTTATAAAGATATGTTTGACTTCTTTATCAATTTTAGTAAAATCTGGCATTTCATATTGGTAACCACAGTCGAATACTATTCCTTCATTATTTACACTGAACAATATTAAATTTGGCTTTCCTATGCTGCAACCACTTATGAATTTGATTTTCATGGATATCAATATATAGAAAAATTTGGTTATATTTTTCTCTTAAAAAATCTATGATGCTAATTTTTCGATATTTATGTTAATTTTATGAGATTTTTAGGCTTAATCAAAATTTGAAGCGATTAATTAAAATGAAAACCTGCTCTTTAAGACAAGGAAGAAGTCAAACTTCAATTCTTTCACTTGAAGCTTTTCTTAGTCTATTCATTATAGTTAAACCAAGACCTTTATCATCAATTCCTTCTACTATAAAGATATCAGCGTTGCTTTTATCTACCATTCTTAAGTTATCGAATAAGCTATAAGCTATTTGGAAATAATTATTCTTGCTTCCAAGTTTTATTATGACTTCGCATTTTCCCTTAAATAATTCAAAGTTTTCTTCAGTAATTAGCAGTCCAACTCTTTTACCTTTTCTTTTTTCTAATTCTAATAATTCATGAATTTTTTGTATTTTTTTATTTTCTTCTCCCTCAACTAATATTAAAGGTTTTTGAGGAGCATAATGTCTGTATTTTAATCCTGGAGAAACTACGATATCTTTCTCGGTAAACTTTTTTAATCCCTTTGCAATCTCATTTACTATAACTTCTCCAACTTCTTTTAAAATTTCTTCTATTGGCAGAGCACCTGGTCTAAGTAATAAAGGTGGTTCTTTTGTAAAATCTATTACAGTAGATTCTACACCGAATAATGTTTTTCCTCCATCAATAATTAAAGGTATCAATCCTTCTAAATCATTTAAAACATGCTCAGCACAAGTAGGACTAGGTTTACCTGCTTTGTTAGCACTAGGAGCAGCTATAGGTTTTTCTGATAGATCAATCAATTTTAAAGCTACAGGATGGGAAGGCATTCTTACTGCTACTGTAGGTAATCCTGCAGAAACTTCATCAACGATTGTTTTTCTTCTTTTTAATACGACTGTCAAAGGACCCGGCCAAAATTTTTTAGTTAAATTGTAAATTACTTCAGGAATATCATATGCAACATTTTCAATATCTTCATGTTTAGATATATGTACAATTATAGGGTTATCTAAAGGTCTACCTTTTGCTAGAAAAATTTTTTTAACAGCAAATGAATTCGTTGCATCTGCTCCTAAACCATAAACTGTTTCTGTTGGAAAAGCTACTACCTCTCCTTTCTTTATATACTCTGCTGCTTCTTTTATAAGATGATCTTCAGGATTAAAAGGATCAACTTTAATTATTTTAGTCTTCACAAGTTAGATAATAGGAAAATTAAATAAAATTGTTAAAAAATGGGGCCGCCAGGATTTGAACCTGGGACCATGCGGTCCCAAGCCGCACATTTTGGTCATGCTTTAAGCATTCTAACCAAGCTGAACTACGGCCCCTTACACATATTATATTTTAAGGAGTTATTTTAAAATTTTCTTGTTATTTATAACACTACTTCTTAAAATTAAAGAAAAATTAATATATTGCAATAAAAAAATTAATAATAGCCAGCCGGCCATAGGGAGCGGGAAATACCCGGACCCTTTCCGAACCCGGAAGTTAAACCGCTCACCGTGGCTACTTTTAGTACGGTCCGAAAGGCCGTGCGAAGGTAGCCATGCCGGCTGGCTTTTAAAGCTTATCAAATAAAAGTTTCATAAGGATTGATTTTTCCTTTAAAGACAAGTTCACTTTTTAGGATTATAAAAAGTTTTTCATGGGAAGCATTTAAAAGTTTTAGTGAATAATTTAATATTAATGAATAAGAATAGTACCTTCAGCATTGGAGAATATTTAGTTATGCCTATTTTTGTAATGTTAAGAAGATTTTATTTAATTTTTTACAAATTTTTATTTTTAAGAAACATGTTTTTAACTAAGAAATTTAAAAAAATGAAATATAATAAAAAAGCTCAATCTCAAATTTCTACGTCAATAATAGTTGTAGTATTAATTATTGCTATGATAATTCTTTTATTTATTTTGTATCCCTATTTTCCTCGTGCATTCCCTTCACCGTTTAATCCAACCAGTTCAAATTCCTCAGACGCCTTAGTATATTTGTTTTATTTATTTTGGATTTTCTTTCTTTTGTTTGGTATGATGGCTTTTCTCATGCCAGGTTTTCAACTATCCATTGCAAGAAGGTCTATATTAAATAGAATACAGGGAAAATTAAGAATTTTAGATGCCTTAGATAATAGGGCTAAAAAAATATTAGCTGAACAATTAAAAAAGTATGGTGGTAATGTTGAAGAGTTGAAGGATAATGTAAAAGAAATTGTTGAATATTTTGAAATAGACCCTGTAGAAAGAGATCCAAGCGGCATTCTTAATAGATTAGAATATATCCTCGATGTAACAAAATATAGATTTCAAACTTTAATTAAAACATATGCACCAAAAGTAAATAAAGATGAATTGGATTCGCTATCTGATACAGCTGCAGTTGCACTTGTCATTCACTTATTAAATAAGCAAGCAAAGCACTGGTATTTATTAGCTGAAAAATACAAAAATTATTATCTTGCTGTTCAGCTTGAATTTCTTATGCCTATAATTTTAGACCTTGCAAGAAGCTTTTTAAGAGCCATTCCAGCAACTACAATGCAAATTCCAATAGGAGATGGTATTGGTCCTTTAGTTATTGCAAGAATGTATAAAGATTTAGGTGTAACGCAATTAAGAAATGTAGGTAATGATATGATTTTAGGTGAAGCTATATATCAAAATAGAAAGTTATTACTAATGAAAGCCAAAGGACCTGCTTCAAGAGTAGGAAAGCCAGGTGCAGCGGTTAGACAAATAATGGAAGAATTGCAAGGAAAAGTAGATTTGATTGTCACAATAGATGCTGCATTAAAGTATGAAGGAGAAGAAACTGGTTCTATTGCTCAAGGTGTAGGTGCAGCTATAGGAGATCCAGGTCCTGAAAAGTTTAAAATTGAAGAAAGTGCAATGAAATATAGAATACCATTGTTAGCTATAATTATCAAGCAAAGCTTTGCAGAGGCAGTTTCACCTATGCTAAAAGTGATAGCTGAGAAGGCAGATGTTGTAGTTGAAAAAGTTAAAAAATTAGTTATTGAAACAGTTCCTGAAGGAGGAACAGCATTAATAATAGGAATAGGAAATACTTTAGGAATAGGTGAAGTATCATGAGTAGGGAAATAATGGAAATTATAGAAGAAAGTTTAAAAGTTAATACTAAAACTTTGCTTGAGTGTGAAAAATGCAAAGAAAAAGTTGAAAGAGATCATAAAGAAGGAGATTACGTTAATAAATTAACTGATGAAAAATGTCCAAAATGTTCAAATAATATGTATATTAAGCTAATCTATGCTATACAACCTATAACACGAAGACAACCTTTATTCTAAGTTTTGTTTAATTTTGGATAAAAGGTTAAAAATAAAAAAATTGGTTAAAAAATTTTATGAAGATTTTTCAAAAGAATTTAGTGCTACACGTATTAAGCCATGGAATGAAGTAGTCTATTATTATAATCTTTTTAAAAAGAACTCTATTATTTGCGATGTAGGTTGTGGTAATGGTAGACATTCTTTACCTTTAGTTAATGATAATTTAGTAGTAGGTTTAGATTTTTCATTTAATTTAATAAAAATAGCTCATACGAAGATCAAAAAAATGGGAAAAATATTTTTGCCTGTAGTAAGCGATGCATTATATATGCCTTTTAGGAATAATTATTTTGACGCTGTAATATCAGTAGCTACGATTCATCATATTCCTTCATTTTATTACAGGAAAAAATTTCTCGAGAATTGCTTAAATATTACTAAAAGAAATGGAATAATTCTATTGACAGCTTGGAATATAATGAATTTAAAAAGATTTTTTTTATGTATTATACAATATCCTTTAAAATTTAAAGGAGAAATTTTAGAATTTGGGGATGTTTATATTGGATGGGGTAAAAAAGCTAAAAGATATCATCATTTGTTTACTTTAAATGAAATGAAGAAGCTTCTTAGAAGTTTTAATGTAAAAATTTTGTTAATAACATCTTTTAGAGGAAAATTTATAAAAGAAAACTATTTAGGAATTATTCTTAAAAATTAATCTTCTAAGGTTATCTCAGAGAAATTTAAGTAAGGCCTGAGCACATCAGGAATTATGATTCTATCTTCTTCTTGATAATTTTCTATTAAAGCTGCAAATGTTCTTCCAACAGCTAATCCTGATCCATTTAATGTATGAACATATTCAGGAGTTTTTCTTCCGCCTCCTACAAATTTTAAATTTATCCTTCTTGCTTGAAAATCTGTGCAATTGCTGCATGAAGAGACCTCTATATATTTATTTTGAGAAGGGAACCATGCTTCAATATCGTATGTTTTTGCTGAAGCAAAACCAAGATCTCCAGTGCATAGTAATCTTACCCTATAAGGAATGTTTAACAATCTTAAAATATCTTCTGCATCATTTACAAGTTTTTCCAGCTCTTCAAAGCTTGTTTCAGGCGTTGTGATTTTGACAAGCTCAACTTTGTTAAATTGATGCACTCTTAAGACGCCTTTTAGATCTACATGTCTTCCAGCTTCTCTTCTAAAGCATGCTGAATAAGCTACGTAGTATATTGGTAAATCTTTATAATTTAATGTTTCATTCGCATGAAAATTAACTAAGGCAAGCTCTGCTGTAGGTAAAAGCCATAAATCATCTTTTTCCGT
Source organism: Thermoproteota archaeon (assembly GCA_032249055.1). GTDB lineage: Archaea > Thermoproteota > Thermoprotei > Gearchaeales > Gearchaeaceae > SCGC-AAA471-B05. The sequence continues at coordinate 9,727 of JAVVGP010000003.1, forward strand.
TTTATACATATCATCTGCAAACTTAGGCAAATGTCCTGTTCCAAATGCTCCTTCAGTTGTTATTAGAAAAGGAGGAAATATTTCTTTATAACCTTTTTTTACATGAGTATCTATCATGAAGTTGATCAATGCTCTTTCCAATGCAGCTCCTTTGCCTTTTAAAGCATAAAATCCTGAACCTGCTAATTTTACTCCTCTTTCAAAATCTATTATATTAAATTTTTCTCCTAAAACATAATGAGGCAAGGGTTTGAATTTAAAGACCTTTTTTTCTCCCCATTCTCTTACTGTAATGTTGTCTTCCTCTCCTCTACCATAAGGTACACTTTCGTGTGGTATATTAGGAATTCTGTATAATAGATAGTCTCTTTTTTCTTTTAATTCCTTTACTTCTTTTTCAAGTAAACTAATAATTTCATCAATTTTTTTTACTTCCTGTATTACTTTTTGTTTTTCTTCATCATTTAATTTGGGAACTTTCAACGTTAATTCATTTTTTATATGTCTATTTTTTTCCAGCTCTCTTAACTTCTGCCTGTAAAGTTTATCATATTCTATAAGATCATTTAGTGGAAAATCTAAGTTTCGCTTTTTTAATGCTTCTTCTACTATCTTGGGATTTTTTCTTATAAGATTAATATCTATCATTTTCTTCTACTTGTTTTATTTTTTATTAAGTAATTTATAAAAGCATAATAAGGAGGAGAAGGATTTAATACCCTTGCTTTAAATTCAGGGTGTGCTTGAGTTAAAAAGTAAAAATGGTCTTTTATTTCAGCAATCTCTACTAAGTTGTTATCTAAGCTAAATCCTGAAAATACCAATCCTTTTTCTTGCAATATATCATAAAATTTAGGATTAACTTCATATCTATGTCTATGCCTTTCTTTAACTATCTCCTGTTTATATATTTCATAAGCTAATGTTCCTTTAATGATTTTTATTTCATGAGCTCCTAGTCTCATAGTTCCGCCTTTTTCTTTTATATTTTTTTGTTCAGGAAGCAAATCTATAACAGAATATTTTGTATATGGGTCTATTTCAGTACTGTTAGCTCCTTCTAGCTTGCATACATTTCTCGCAAATTCTACTATTGCCAATTGAAATCCAAAGCAAATTCCTAACATAGGCATTTTATTTTCTCTTATTATTTGTGCTGCTAAAATCTTTCCTTCAGCTCCTCTTTTTCCAAAACCAGGTAAAAGAATAGCTCCATCACAAGATAAAATTTCATCAAATAATTTTGTGCTTTCCTTTTTTTCCAGTTCTTCTGCATCTATCCAAACTTGGTTTACTTTTGTTCTTAGCCAAAATCCAGCAATTCTTAGTGCTTCATTTATGCTCACATAAGAATCCTTTAATTTTAAGTATTTACCTATCATTGCTACGCTAACAGTATATTTAGGATTATCTGCATTGTACATCAATTGTTTCCACTCATCCCATTTTGGTTCATTTCTTTGCAAGTTTAGTAATCTAACTAATATTTCTCCCATTCCTTGTTCTTCTAAAATCAAAGGCATTTTGTAAATGTTTTCAACGTCATAGGAATTAAACACAAATTCTTCTCTAACATTACCAAACAGTGCTATTTTCCTTCTAATTTCTGGACTAATGGGTTTTACGCTTCTAGCTACTATTATTTCAGGCTGAATACCAATTCTTCTTAATTCATTTACACTATGCTGTAGCGGTTTCGTTTTCTGTTCTCCAGTTACAGATAAAGTTGGTACAAGCGCCACATGTACAAATATTACGTTATTAAGAGGTTCTTCCAGCTTCATTTGTCTTGCAGCTTCTAAAAAAGGTAAACTTTCTATATCTCCTACAGTCCCTCCTATTTCAACTACAATAATATCTGTATTGCTAGAATATGCCACTTTTCTAATTCTTCTTTTTATTTCTTCCGTGACATGCGGAATTATTTGAACACACTCTCCAAGAAAATCTCCCCTCCTTTCTTTCGTTATGACTTCTAAATAAATTTGGCCTGTTGTAATGTTATGATCCTTAGTTAAATCTTTATTTAAAAATCTCTCGTAATGTCCAATATCTAAATCAGTTTCTGAACTGTCCTCAGTAACAAATACTTCTCCGTGGGCATAAGGATTCATTGTTCCACTATCAACGTTTAGATAAGGATCAATTTTTATTATATCAACATTATAACCCCTAGCTTGCAACATTTTTCCTATGGAAGCAGCAATTACACCTTTTCCTACTGAAGATAAAACTCCTCCAGTTACAAAAATGTACTTTTTCATTAATAATATCCATTATTTATAAAAACAAAATAAATATTTCATTAGTTAGTAGAGACTATGAAGTTACCGTTATTATTATCTTTAACGGGAATATTTTTATTATTAATATTAAATTTGCCATATTTTTATTCGGAAGAAAATACTAAATTAATTTTGGTTTATAATTTTGAAGCAAATACCAATATTTATATTCAAAAATTAAATATTCCTTTAACTATAGATTTTAAGGGAAATAATATTTTAGAATTTTTAAAATATAATCAAACCTGTTATAATGTTACCTCTTATATAAAGGGAAAAATAACTCTTAAATTGTTACCATTACCTCAAACTCAAACAATCGATTCAAAAAATCATACTATTGTTTGTTTCCCTCTATCTAAATATATAAATCAACAATTATTTTCACAAAGTAATATAGCTTCTTTTAATCAAACTCTTAAATACAATTATAATATCAAGAATTTCACATATAATGCTCCTGTAATGTATAATGATTATCAAGCAATTGAATATAATATAGAGGGGTATTTTGATATCACTGTTACTTCAGGTAAAAATTATACAAAGTCTTTTTCTTTCTTTTCTTCTAAAATGTTCAATTCTTTTTATTATAATATTCCATTATATTCTGAAACTTATATAAAAGGCAATTTTGAAACAAGTTATTCTTTACCTTTAACTGGTATTAATCTTCCATTACCTATTGCTAATAGTTTTTCTTATGAAATAAAATATAAATTTGAATTAGTTAAAGAAGAAGGTTTTAATTTGAAAAGAAAAATGAATCTTAACAAATTAGAATTTAAAACTACTACTAACATAACATTTGTCGTTTTCTCAAATTCTAAAATAAATAGCATAAAAATTAGAGGCTCTCAGTTTAATCTTACAACAGATTCACCTGGTATGGTATATGTAATTTATGGTTCAAAAGGTCTTATTATTTCCATAGATAAAATCAAAGTTAAATCTGGTAGAAATGAAATTCTATTCATCCCTTTATATTTTATTAATTATGCCTCAATTTCTTATTATAATGAGCAGAACTTTTCAAGTATTACACTTGGGGCAAATGTTGGTTCTTATGATTATGAAATAAATTTAATAATTACAGATAAAAGTATAACAGCTTATGCTTTAATTGGTATATTAGCAGTAATGTTAATTGTTTTAGCTCTAGCGATATTCAAAAAGCTTTTGATATCTTAACAATAGATTAATATTTGTTTATACAATTGAAATTTTGGTAATGTTAACAGTAGTAGTTGGAGGTGCATTTGGAGATGAGGGAAAAGGAAAAATAGTATCTTATCTTGCTTTAAAAGATAATGTAGATGTAGCTGCAAGAGCTGGTGTTGGAACAAATGCAGGACATACTGTAGTTTATAATGGTAAAATTTATAGATTAAGACAGGTTCCTTCTGCTTTTGTTAACGAAAATACCAAATTATTTATTGGTGCAGGGGTTCTTGTTGATCCTGAGGTTTTTTTAAAAGAGGTTAACGAACTAAATTTAAAAAACCGAATTTGGATAGATTACAATTGTACAGTAATAGAAGAAAGTCATAAAATCAGAGATAGATCTGATCCACATTTATCTAAAGTTGTTGGTACAACAGGTTCAGGATGCGGTCCAGCTTTGGAAGATAGGGTAAGAAGAATTGCTAAAACATGTAAAGAAATAGATATTTTAAAAGAATTTTGTGATGATGTTTCTTTAAGAATAAATGAAGCTTTGGATAAAAAACAAAACGTAATTATAGAAGGAACTCAAGGAACATTACTATCATTATATCACGGAACATATCCTTATGTTACCTCTAAAGATACTTCTGCTTCTTCATTATGTGCCGATGTAGGTGTTGGTCCAAAAAGAGTCGATGAAGTAATTATTGTTTTTAAATCTTATTTTACAAGGGTAGGAGGAGGACCCTTGGAAAATGAGCTTTCTTTTGAAGAAGCAAAAAGATTAAATTTAGTTGAATATGGTACAGTAACCGGAAGACCTAGGAGGGTTGCTCCTTTTAATATAAAGTTAGCTAAAAGAAGTGTAATGCTGAATAGTGCAACTCAAGTAGCAATTACAAAAATAGATGCGCTATATCCTTCTTCGCATAAAGTAGTTGAGTATGAAAAATTATCTAAAGAAGCTAAAGATTTTATAGAAAACATAGAAGCTGAACTAGGAATTCCTGTAACATTAATAGGTACTGGAAATGAAGTTTTTGATACAATAGATCTAAGAAAAATAAAACTTAGAAAATAAATGAAAATTCTTCATTTAACATGGGAATATCCACCTAGAATTATAGGTGGCATTTCTAGACATGTTTACTACATAGCTCAAGAATTGGCAAATTTAGGTAATGAAGTATATGTTGTAACTTTAGAATTTCCTAATACCCCTTTTGAAGAACATTATAATAATGTTTATGTTTATCGAGTAAAAGTAGAGTTTCCTTCTTATGATTTTTTAACATGGGTTTACGCTTTTAATCATTTTTTTGAGAAAAAAGTAGCAATGTTGAATAAATCCTTCGATATCATTCATATTCATGACTGGTTAGTTGCTCCTGCAGGAATTTCCTTAAAATATTTTTTTAAAAAACCCTTAATTTTAACTCTACATAGCTTAGAAATAGGAAGAGTTGGTTCAATTTCTAGTCCAATATCTTTGGTAATCTCTAGTATAGAATGGTGGTCTACGTATGAAGCTAAAAAGATAATTACAACAACAAATTTTATGAAGCAAGAAATAATTAATCATTTTAAAGTTCCTGAAAATAAAATTGAAGTAATATTCAATGGCATAGATGTTAATGATTACAATATATATGTAGATAAAAATGAGGTAAAAAGAAGGTTAGGAATACCTGAACATTGTAAAATAGTCTTATTTGTTGGAAGAATAACAGAACAAAAAGGTGTTAAATACTTAATAGAAGCTTCTCCTCATGTTTTAAAAAATAATAGCAATGTAAGGTTTGTAATAGTGGGTGATGGCTGGCAAATTAATGAAATTAAACAAAGAATAAATGATCTAAATTTAAATTGGGCTATTAAACTTACTGGTTATGTTGATGATTTTACTTTAAAACAAATAATAAAATCTGCAGATGTATTAGTAGCTCCATCAATATATGAACCTTTTGGAATGGTTGCATTAGAAGGTATGGCTAGCGGAATTCCTGTAATAGTTTCAAATATTGGAGGATTTAAAGAAATAGTTGAACATAATGTTGATGGAATACGTGTAAACCCTTTTAATATTCATGAACTTGCTTCAGCAATTCTTTCAATAATAAATAATGAAGATTATGCTAAATATTTAGTAAATAATGCAAGAAATAAAGTCTTAAAATTTAGCTGGAAAGAAGTTGCAAGAAGAACATTAGAAGTTTATAAATCAGTACTAGAAAATTAAATCATGAGAAGGGAAGAGCTTAAAATTGAAGAAAAAATTTTGCTTTACTTAAATTCTTCAAGAGCCTATTCTTCAAATTCTTCAAAAAGTAAATTCGAAATTGCCAATCATTTAAACATCGACTTATCATTATTAGAATTTGAGCTTAAGAAATTAAAGGATGATGGGTACATTGAATATATTAATGATAATGTTTACATAACTGGTAAAGGAATCATTCGTTTAATGAGTAGATTTAGCTAAATTTTTATTAAAAAATAAAAGTTAAAAATTATGGTTATTCCTGTTGAAGAATTAAAAAAATACATAACCTCTGCTATAGGAATAGAAGAAAATCAAATACAAGTTAACGGAATAGACCTTAGAGTAGATAAAATTTATGAAATTATTTCTTTTGGTACTCTTTTTATAGATGAAGTAAAACTTCCTTCATATAAGGAAATAATTCCTGAAAAAATTGACGATAAATATGTTTTTTTCCTACAAGAAGGTGTTTATCTTCTCGAATTCTTTGAAATAATAGAGATTCCTCCTGATGCTATAGGAATATGTTTCCCAAGGTCATCTTTGCTAAGGATGGGATGCGATATTAGAACTGCTTTATGGGATAGTGGATATAAAGGAAAGTCAAGAGCATTGTTAGTTGTCCATAAAAGAGTAGCAATTGAAAAAGGAGCACGGGTAGCTCAAATCATTTTTTTAAGAACAGAATCAAAATCTGAAAAGTTATATAAAGGAAGATATCAAAATGAAGGAATAAAATAAGCAATTTTTTACAATCTAAAAATCTTAAAATAAAAATTTATTAATTACTTACTAGAAAGTATTTCAAGATGAATATTAGAGGCATAAGCTGGCTTATAGGAGGAGCCCAAGGAACTGGAATAGAAAGGGGTGCAAGCATATTTCTGACCGCTATTGTTAGTGCTGGTTATTATGTTTTTGGTAAGAGAGAATATCATTCGAACATTATGGGAGAACATAGTTATTATTATGTAAGATTCGATTCTAAACCTGTACATTCCCATATTGAAAGATATAATATATTAGCTTCATATGATGCAGAAACAATCTTTAGACATAGCTTAGAAGGATTGACAGGTTCAGCTATAATTTATAATTCTGCTCATATAAATGTTAAAACCAAAGATATTCCTACATTAGATAAAAGAGTAAGAGAAGATATTCATAAAAGATTCAACAATGACCTTGTTTCCATATCTGATGTTTTAAAAGAAGCACAATCTTATGGTATCAAAAGCTTTCCAATAAATTATAATGAAATTTTAAATAAAGTTTCATTAAGAACAGGAGAAAAGCTTTCAGAATTAACTAGAATGAATAACGTAATAGCAGTTTCAGCTTCTCTTGCTATTTTAAAATTTGATCTAGATTTATTAAAAAAAGCTATAAATAGGGTTTTTAAAGGAAGAAAAGCTGTCGTAGAATTAAATTCTATTGTAGCTGAAGAAACGTACAATTTTGTTAATTCCTTAGGCTACCCCAATGAATTTAATATAAGAGTAAATCCAATTAATAATAATAACAAAAGACTTCTAATAAACGGTAACCAAGCTATAGCTTTAGGAAAACTTTTGGGAGGTTGCAGATTTCAAACATATTATCCTATAACTCCTGCTACCGATGAAAGCTCTTTTTTAGAAGAGCATGAAATTTTTGATGTTGAATATTATGATCCATCAAGATCAGAAAGAGAAATCTTAAAAGGAGCTGGCTCAATCGTTGTTGTAGAAACAGAAGATGAGATAGCAGCGATAACAATGGCTTCAGGTGCAGCTTTGGCTGGAGCAAGAGCTTCAACTTCAACTTCAGGCCCTGGTTTTTCTTTAATGGTTGAAGGTTTGGGTTTTGCAGGAATGAATGAAATTCCTGTTGTAATTACACATTATCAAAGGGGAGCCCCTTCTACAGGTATGCCGACTAGAACAGAGCAAGGAGATTTAAGATTTGTACTTCATGCATCGCATGGAGAATTTCCTAGAATTGTATTAGCTTCAGGAGATATAACAGAGTGTTTCTATGATGCTATAAGGTGCTTTAACTATGCTGAAAGATACCAATTACCTGTAATTCATTTAGTAGATAGATTTTTAGCTCAATCTACTGCATCCATTGAACCCTTTGATACTAAATCAATAAGAATAGATAGAGGAATAATATTTGAAGAAAAAGATTTGGAAAAATTAAAAGCTGCTGGAGAAAAATATAAACGTTTTGCTTTTAATTCTACAGGGATTTCTCCAAGAGTTTTTCTAGGAACAAAAAATGCTGTATTTTGGATTACAGGGGATGAGCATGATGAGTTTGGACATATAACAGAGGATCCAGTAATAAGAGATAAAATGATGGAGAAAAGAATGAAAAAACTTGAAATAGCAGATAAAGAAATTCCTTTAGAAGAAAAAGTTAATCACTTCTATGCTTCAGAAAATCCAGACTTAACAATTGTAAGCTGGGGTTCAACTAAAGGAGTAATATTAGATTTAATTGAAGAATTATCAAAGGAAGGCTATAAAATAGAATTTTTACAAATAAGATTAATGTTACCATTTCCTTCAAGCTATGTAGAAAAAGTTTTAAACGGTAAAAAATGGGTATGTGTAGAGAACAATTATTCAGGACAACTTGCAGGATTAATAAGAGAAAAAACAGGATTAAAACCAAACAATTTGATAGTTAAATATAATGGAAGACAAATATCTTTAGATGAAATTTATATAGCTGTTAAATCAATATTGGAAGGTAGATCAAGTTATAGGGTGGTGTTGAGAGGTGGAGCTTAAACTAACAGATTATAGAACTGAGGTACATGCAAACTGGTGTCCAGGATGCGGAGACTATGGTATACTAAGTTCTATACAGCAAGCATTATATGAGCTAAAACTTGATCCTAGCAATGTAGCTATATTTTCAGGAATAGGATGCAGTGCAAAAACTCCTCATTATATTAATGCATACGGAATACATACTTTACATGGCAGAGCTTTACCTTATGCAGTAGGTGCTAAATTAGCTAATCCAGATCTTACTGTTCTAGTTGTGCTTGGCGACGGTGATGGTTTAGGAATAGGTGCAGGTCATTTTGTTAATACAGGAAGGAGGAATGTTGATATAACTGTAATATTATATGATAATGGAGTTTATGGATTAACTAAAGGTCAGGCTTCGCCAACTTTGAAATTGGGTCTAAAGACAAAATCTCTACCAAAACCAAATATTAATCAAGCAGTAAATCCAATACTTTTAGCTTTTGCTTCAGGATATACATTCATAGCAAGAGGTTATGCATATGACGTGCCTCATTTAAAAAATTTAATTAAAGAAGCTATAAATCATAAAGGCTTAGCTTTGGTTCATGTTTTACAACCATGTCCTGTATATAACGATATAAATACAAAAGAATGGTATTCTACTAGATTATATAAATTAGAACAGGAAGGTTATGAATGTGTAATAACAAATGAAACAAGCGAAGAAGAATATTTAAGAAAAGTATCATTACTAATTAAAAAAGCTAGTGAATGGGGTAATAGAATACCTATAGGTATATTTTATAGAGATTTAAGATATACCACTTATGAAGAAAGAATAGAATCAAGAATTCCTGCTTATAGATTAAATCCTCCTGCAAAGCAAAAAATATGCGATGCTTATGGAAGACCTTTAACACATATAGAAAAAATTTTAGAGGAATTTTTAATTTAGTCTATTTTAAAAATTTTTTTAACTAGCATTAAACCTTCATATAATCTGTCTATATCTTCATAACAGTTATAAATGTAAAAACTTGCTCTTGCCATTGCTGGTACATCAAATCTTTTCATTACTAATTTAGCACAATGATGTCCTGCTCTTATTTGTATTCCTTCTTGATCTAAAATTGTTGCCACATCATGGGCATGAACATCTTTGATATTAAATGAAATAACTCCTCCTCTAATCTCGCTATTCTTTGGACCATAAATTGTTAACCCTTTAATTTCTTGTAATTTATCCAAAGCATATTCAACCAAAAGTTTTTCATGTTCCCTTACTTTATCCATACCAATTTTTGTTAAATATCTTATAGCTTCACCTAAAGCTATTCCTCCTTCAACATTAGGAGTACCAGCTTCATATTTCCAAGGTAAATCGTTCCATGTCGAATAATAATAATCTACTTCTTTTATCATTTCTCCTCCCGTTAAAAATGGCTCCATTTCTTCAAGAATTTCTTTTTTAGCATATAAAACACCTATTCCCATTGGGCCTAGCATTTTATGTCCAGAAAAGGCTAAAAAATCACAATCAATTTCTCTTACATTTACTGGCATATGAGGTACAGATTGTGCTCCATCAATTAAAACTAGTGCTCCAGCTTCATGAGCCATTTTTGTTAATTCTTTAACAGGATTTATTGTTCCTAAAGTATTTGAAACATGTGTAAAGGCGAAAATCTTTAAAGGTTTATCTATTTTATAAAAATCATTTGAATCTAATAAGCCTTCATCAGTTATTCCTATGTATTCCAATTTCGCTTCTTTTTCTTTTGAAAGGATCTGCCATGGAACTATATTGCTATGATGTTCCATTTGAGTTATTAATATTCTATCTCCCTTTACTACATTTTTTCTCCCCCATGCATAAGCAACAAGATTTATTGCTTCTGTAGCATTTCTTACAAAGAGAATTTCTTCATAACTTTTAGCGTTTATAAATCTAGCGACTTCTTTTCTACTTTCTTCGTAAGCTAGAGTAGCTTCTTCAGCTAATGTATATACTCCACGATGAACATTTGCACAATAATTTTTATAAAAATTTTCTATAGCCTTTATCACTTGTATTGGCTTTTGGGATGTAGCAGTGCTATCCAAATAAACCAAATCCTTATTGTTTATTTTTCTTTGAAAAATAGGAAAATCTTCTTTAATTTTTTTAACATCAAAAACTTCTTGAATTTTTAGCATTCTAAAATAATACTTTTCATCATTTATTTAAGTGTTACTTTTTATTATTTTTAATATGAGTAAATTAGAAGAGGGTCAAATAGCTCCAGATTTTGAAGCATTATCATTGTTAAGAGGGAAAGTTAGTCTAAGAGATCTAATAAAGGATAAAAAGTACTTAGTATTGTATTTTTATCCAAAGGATGATACAATGGGTTGTACAAAAGAAGCCTGTAGCTTTAGAGATTATTTCCATAACATTAAAGAGTTAAATGCTGAAGTTGTAGGTGTGAGTCTCGATGATATAGAATCGCATAAAAAGTTTGCCCAAAAATATAATTTGCCATTCGATTTGATCTATGATGAAGATGGAAAAATTTCTGAAAAGTATGGTGTTCTTAAAAGCATATTTGGTAAAAAGTTCGCATCGCGTGTTACCTTTATAATCAATAATGAAGGAAAAATAGTTAAAATATTTAGAAAAGTTAATGCTGCTGAACATGGTAAGGAAGTTTATGAATTTCTAAAGAATTTAGAAACAAATAAATGATTTATGAAGAAATTTATCAAAAAATAAATAAAAAAATAAAAGAATTAGAAAATAAATATAAATCATTAAAAATAAAAAATGAAATTATAGAAGAAGAATTAAAAGAACTTAAAAACATAGAAAAATTTATAAAAAATAAAAATGTTTTAATAAAATTTTATAGAAAGTTGATAGATAAGAAATTAAAAACAAAAGAATTTTCATTCTTATCCCAACATTTTGATTTAAGTTATGAAGAAATGCTTCCTGAGAAGAGAGCAAGTTATGAAGATTTTAAGTTATTTTTGGAAACTAAGAAATATAATGTGTTACCATGGGATGAATTTTTGGAACCATGGAGAAATTATTATTTAACCTTGAATGAAATTATGGAAAAAGACAAAGAAGCAGAATTAAAATTTAAATTAATTGAATATTATCTCTCTCATCTTAAGTGACTTAAATTTTTTATTTTTAATTAAATTAAAACAAAAATGTTAACTTTTGTTTAAGGTATATTTTCCATAAAAATTTTATGGAAAAAATGAATTAAGATTTAATTAACCATAAAGTTAGTTTTTCAAATAAAGGAATTTTCACCAATTTTTATGAAGAGATCAATTTTATATTACAAAAGAAAGAAAGGTAAATAGGTGCAGGGCAAACCTATAACCAGGTTTGTCTTGTACCTATGTATTGGATATAAGCAACACCGGGGGCTTCCATAGGTCGCCCCCGCCTATGGAAGGTGTTGTTTATATCCAATACATAGGTACAAGACAAGCTTGGTTATGGGCTTAAATGCACCATTCTAAAATAGTTCTTTTCTCATTTCTTTGATGTAATTCAAATATTCTTTAAATTCCAACTTTTTAATTGAAACTTTATCAACATGGATTATATAAATATAATTAATCTTGGCGTTTCTTAACTCCTCTAGTGTTATTGGAGGTGCTTTGTAATACCTATCTAAAACATCTTTTATATTTTTCATATATTCTTCTCTCCGTTCATCAGGGTCTAGCGCAAAAATTTCAGGAATTTGTAACAAATGAAAAGGAGGAATTGCTAAAGAAAAAATATCAGCATACTTTGAATATCTTGCTATTTTACTTATTTCTCTTGCATATCTATATGTTACAGGATCTGTAGAATATTCAGGTGGGACAAATCCTGTTTCTACTTCAATTATTTCTTTTTTGTTTTCATAATAAACAATTAAATCAACTGTTAGATTATTTATTTCCTTTTCAATTTCAATTTCTTTGTTTTCTTTTATTAAATTCAATGCTAACACTAGTTCCATCATAGTGTGATTGGACTTTAAGAGCTGCCTAAGATATAAATCTATTACTCTATCAACAATACCTTTAAATAATTTTCTCTGTTTTTCATCCAAATTTTTACTTTCTCTTTGATAAAAGTCTTCTAACTCTAACAAAAACTTATTCATAAAACTATAAATAAAAATAAATAAATTTAACTACAATAGAAATCTTTCTATTTCTTATAAATTTGTTGGATTGGAAAGGAGTTAGGGATAAACTAACGTTACAGTAATTTTAGAGTTTACTTGACCTGCAACAAGAATTATTAACTTATATTTGCCAGCAGGCAAATTGACTGTAAATGAATCTCCTACGCTTGGATCTAATTTAACCCATTTTGTAGAATGGTTTCTCCAATTATCAAGATTTACTATATGGATTGCTATTACTTTAATTTTTCCATTTAAACTTTTAATCGTCACGCTCCATTGTCCATCGTTTTGTGTGGTAATATTTTCGCGATATTTTTCTATTCTCTTTGATAAACTAATTGTAATATCTTTTTCATTTAGTTGTGGTGTTTGAGCTTTAATAATCTGATTGCCTACATTATATATTGCTATTACAGATATTGCAACTAATATTACTATTAAACTCGTAGCTAAAATAGTCTTATTCCTTTGCATAAATTAATAATTTTTTACTTATAATATAAAATTTGATTTCTTGAACGTTTATGCAAATGTTTTGAATATAAAAGCCGGGTGAGGGATTCGAACCCCCGTGATGCGGCTCTGCAGGCCGCCGCATAGCCACTCTGCCAACCCGGCTCCAATAAAAATTTATTTAAAATGATTTTTAAATTTATTTCATTATTTCTCTTATTTCTTTAATTGTAGCGTTTGTCCTTATGCCTTTAGGAGAAAAATGTGTTCTGCTTACTTTAAAACCTAAATTTTTCAATCTTTCAATAACAGTTGATACTTTTGGGCTTGAAACTTTCAGCTTACTACTTATAACATCTAAATTATAATAAAATGGTGGCAAATTATCCTCTTCGATCAATACCGAACATAAATCACTTACTTCTTTTATTCCAAAATTTATCATTCCTCTTGCTATTTCTTTATCTATAAAGCTTCCTAACCATAAAGGACCAGCTATTTCGATTTTATTTCCACATAAAGGACAATTTCTATCAAAATTTGGTTTTATGCTAGCATAAGAGTCTCTCCATAAACAATTAAAACAATATAATAAGTAACCAATTTTATCTAAAATTTCATCTGTTTTCCTAGAACTAACATAATATCTTAAATAAACCCGCATGTAGTGCATTGTTGAATGAGCTAATACAGGTTCCAAAGCCACCTCATTTATTGCAGCATTTTTTATAGCTGCCCCGATTAATATTCTTAATCCTACCTCATTCATAAATTCATTTCTCAAAGGAATAGCCATGTATTTTCTAATACATGCTTTTATTGCTACACCGCATAAAGCAGCGGTATCTGTAGCCGTTATTGCTAAATAACCCTTATGTGCTAAAGCTCTTGTTGCAGATTGTATAAAAGGCATAGGGGAGCCATAAGGATCAATATCTATGAAATCGAATCTGCTTCCTTTCTTAGCATTTTCACTTAATAATAAATTAGCATCTTTGCAAAAGACTTGTGCATCTTTTTCAATTTTATTTAGTTCCAAATTTTTCATAATATTATCATAGGCTATAGGTAGCACATCATTAATTGTTATCCTTTCTATTGTATTAGTTTCTAAAAAGTATCTTATAGCTCTAATACCTGTGGCAGCTAATGGTTCACAAACTTTTAATTTTCTTTTCATTAGCTTACCTATTTCAGCTAAAAAAGCAACTCCAACATCTCTTGATAACTTAGCTAGAGGATTATAAAAAACATTCTCGAAAACGTATATTTTTGCTTTTCCTTCTTCAAATATTTTCATATAATATGTATTGTATTTCTAAATTATGATTGTTTGCGGTATTGATGAAGCTGGTCGAGGGCCAATTATAGGACCTATGGTTATCGCAGGTGTAAGCTTTAAAGAAGAAGTTCTTTTAAAGTTAGCAAAAATAGGAGTGAGGGATTCTAAAACTTTATCTCCTACTAAACGTGAGGAACTATATTATAGAATCAAAGATTTGGCTGAAAATTATCATATAGTAAAAATTTCTCCTGCAGAAATAGACAATGCCATTTTTTCTGGTTTAAAATTAACTAAACTTGAAGCCAAATATATAGCTGAAATAATGAAGAAAGTTGAAGCAGAAATTTATTATATAGATTCTCCTCAAAATAATCCAAACTCCTTTTTAAAAGTATTGAACAAATTTACTGATATAAAAAATGTTGTTTGTGAAATAAAAGCTGATAAAAAATATGTACAAGTTTCAGCAGCTTCAATTTTAGCAAAAGTAGAAAGAGATAAAGAAATAAGAAAAATGTACGAAAAATATGGAAACTTCGGTTCAGGTTATACTTCAGATAAAAGAACGATTAATTTCCTTAAAGAAAAAATATCGAAAGGGGAAATACCTGAGGAAGTGAGAAAGAGCTGGAAAACATATAGAAAGCTTATTGAGGAAAATAGTTTATTTAAATTTAGTGCTGATTATTGATTATGAACTAAACTTTGTTATCTTGAAAATTATATTCTTTTAAAGATTTTTTAATTGCATTTAAGAGAATAAACTTGGTTAATAGCTAGCTAAGACTAAAGCATGATCTACGTCGTATGGTTCTAAATTTAATGTTTGAATTATATTAAATCCGCTTTTTTTCAGTTCATCTATTTCCATTTGGAATGTTATATCTGGTTTTCTGGTTACATCTATACTCATTGCTTTAATTATAAAAAGAATTTTCCCTCCTTTTTTTAAATAAAATTCACTATTAGCTATTACAACAGCAGCTTGTTGAGGCTGGGCTATATCTGTGTAAATCACATCGACTTCATCAACTATATTATAATAAGACTTAGGCTTTCTGGCATCTGCCAATATAGGTATTATATTTTTTCTATGCTGAGCACATTTTATAAGAAATTCTCTCATAACTCTAGGAGCTATATCTACAGCATAAACTATTCCTTTCCCTCCTACAATATCTGAAACATGACTTACAGTTGTTCCTGTAGCAGAACCTAAATATAATACTTTTGTAGAAGGCTTAATTGGTAATTCTTTGAGACCATTTAAAATTGCTCCTGCAAGTTTACTTCTATAAGGATTCCAAAGTCTATATTCAACATCCATATAATTTATTAACCTTTCATCATAAACTTTTATTCCTGGAGCAAGGTTTTTTGTTGCTAAAGATTTGCTTCCATCTTCTAAATATGCCCAATATACTTCTTCAAATTTTTCATGTGGTCTTATCATTGTTTATTTTATGTTTTCTTTTTCTTTTTAATTTTAGGCGGTTCTGCGTATAGTTTCTTTATCATTTCTACTCTTTTATCTATATCTCTTCTAAGAATATCTCTTATATCCTTTTGACTAAAATAATCTGCTCTTGCAGCGATAGATATTTTATTTGCCAATAACCTTGCTATTTTCCCTCTTTGCCATTTAGGAGCGCTATGAACTAAAGGATGCTGAAAGAGTATACCATGTTTTGGAGGTTTTGTACCGTACTTTAAATGTTTAAATAAAGCTTTTTCTGCACCTAAAACTTGAATTGTACTAGCAGGTAAACTTGCCAACTCTTTTAAGCCGCCGCTTTTAGCAATAAGTCTAGCCCCTATGGTAGCTCCTGTAATTGATTCAAGATTTGGTGCTACTTCTTTCATAAGTTCTTCCAAATATTTTTCTAACTTTCTATTTTCCTCATAAAGATACTTTATTTTTTCAGCAAACATTCTTATCATATTTAAATCTTTCTCATCAAAATCTGCTCCTGCTGATGTAATTGAAGTCTCTATTATTTTTTTAGAAACTTTTTCAGAAAATCCTAATTTAGTTAAAATTTCTTCATTTAAATTGAATCTATTAGGTTCCTTTGTTATTAAGTCAACAAATTTTTCATTATCTTTTAAAATGCCATATAATTCTGGAAAATACAAACCATACCATTCTACCAGTCTTCCTACTAATATATTAATTGTTTTGTTTAATTCGTCAATTCCTTCAATTACTTGAATTATTATTCTATCTCTTCTTTGTTGTTGTTCTTTTATTCTTATTTTTGTTATTTCTATAGAGAAACTTCTGATTAAATTATAATACTCTTCTTCACTTAGCTTCTTTTCTTTTATCAGATACTCCTTAGCTTTTTTTTGCAGAGAATTTATTATTTTTGGTTCTTCAATAAGTTTGACTTTGTATTTATTTTTTTCCAATACATTGAATATTTTATCATCAACAATTTTCAGCTCCGTTTTTTTATCAAATTGACCAACAAATGATTTCAAATTTTCTGTAAATTCTCCTCTATCTAATTTTAAATTTTCTTCTATTGCTTCCTCAAAGGACAAATTTTTATAACTCTTTACATTACCTTTTTCATCTATAGCTAAATATCCTAAGGCAGTAAATACTAAGTACACTATAATCTTTAGTTTTTTATAAATTAAAAATTATCTTGTTAAAATGAAATCCTAATTCTTTAGTAGTAGCAAATCAGTTTAATTTTTAAATAGTTCCTGTTAAATTATAATATTGTATGCCATCCCACGGTAGTTTAACTAAAGCTGGTAAAGTAAGAATGGCTACTCCTAAGATTCCTCCCAAGCCTAAAACAAGTCCCTTTCCTAGAAAACATATAAGAGCTAAATATTATAAGCGTATAATTTATCCTCAGTTAGCTGCCCAAGCTGTACCTGTTCAAGAGAAAATATAATCTTTTAGGTTTTACTTTTTATTTTAAAATTAATGCTGGAAGGTTATACTGGAAAAGTTAGGGAAATATTAGAAAAATCTAACATAGATATTGGCGATTTAATTCTTATTAAAGATAATGATATGATTTATGAAGGATTATTGATGCCTAGATATGAGATATTTGATCCTAATTATATAACAATTAAACTTAGTAATGGTTACAATATCGGTATTAGATATAAACCTGACTTGGAGATCAAATTAATTAGTAAATATTCAAAAAGTGAAGTAGAAGTTGTAAAAGCTGAACAAGAAGAAACAAAAAAGAAAATAACAATATCTTTCATTGGTACAGGAGGTACAATATTAAGTAAGATAGATTATAAAACAGGTGCTGTAAAGCCTTCTTTTAATGTAGAAGATTTAATAAAATTGGTAGAAGAATATCGTGAAGAACTTAAAATAAATATGATTGAACTTTTCAAAATTTTTAGTGAAGATATTACTGTTTATCATTGGGAAAAGTTATCCGAAACAATATATAACGAATTTAAAAATGGTTCTCAAGGAATAGTAGTTGCTCATGGAACAGATACTTTAGGATATACAGCAGCTGCTTTAAGTTTTTCTTTGCAAAATCTTCCTCATCCTGTAGTTTTGGTAGGTGCCCAAAGAAGTCTTGATAGGCCTTCTTCAGATGCGGCATTAAATTTAAAACATTCTTTACTTTTTTCGTATAAATCTAAATATAGTGGTGTATATGTAGTAATGCATTCAACAACCTCTGATAGTTATTGTTATGCTTATCGCGGAACTAGGGTTAGGAAGATGCATACAAGTGCTAGAGATGCTTTTAAATCTATAAACGCTTATCCTGTAGCAAAAATATTTGATAATGAAATAGTTTATATAGATACAGAAGGGCTTTTAGAGAGAAATCCCAATCGTAATATAGAAATGTTTAATAAATTTGAAGAAAGAGTATTTCCTTTAAAGGTATTTCCTTCGATGAATGATGAAATAATTTATTTTTTAATTGAAAAAGGATATAAAGGAATTTTAATTGAAGGCACAGGACTAGGTCACGTTCCTTTCAGAATAATTGAAGCTATAAAGTATGCTATAGAAAAGGGTTTATTGGTAGCAATGTCTTCGCAGTGTTTATATGGAAGAGTAAATATGCAAGTTTATGAAAAAGGAAGATTATTATTAAAAGCAGGAGTTATTGGAACAGAAGATATGTTTCCTGAGACAGCCTTGGTTAAGATGATGTGGAGCTTAGGTAATGCTAAAGATCTAGAATCTGCTAAGGAATTATTCTTGAAAAATATAGCTGGTGAGATTTCTCAGCGAACAACATGAATAAAAATTATAAAGAACTCGGATTAAAGGTTGGTCTTGAAATTCATCAACAACTTGATACAAAATATAAATTATTCTGTTCTTGTAAAAATAAGCTAGAAGAAGAATTTTTATATGAAGTTGTAAGAAAACTTAGACCTACAGAAAGTGAGCTAGGAGAAATTGATCCTGCTGCTTTAATGGAATTTAAAAGAAACAGGTATTATGTTTATCAAGTAGTTAAAGAGGCAAGCTGCTTAGTTGAACTAGATGAAGAACCTCCTCATAATATAAATGAGGAAGCTATTGAAATAGCAATAATGTGTGCCTTGCTTTTGAATAGTAAAATCTTAGATGAGATACATGTTATGAGAAAAGAAGTAATTGATGGTAGCAATACTACAGGTTTTCAAAGAACAGCTCTTTTAGCTTTAGGAGGCTTTATTTATGACGGAAAAGAAAAAATAGGTATACAATCTATAACTATTGAAGAGGATGCTTCGAGGAAAATTTATGAAGATAATGAAAAGGTTGTTTATCGCTTAGATAGACAAGGTGTACCTTTAATAGAAATAGCAACAAATCCAGATATTTCAGATCCTGAACAAGCTAAAAGAGTAGCTTATAAAATAGGTTTAATTTTAAGAAGTACTGGTAGAGTAAAAAGAGGTTTAGGAACAATTAGGCAAGACATAAATTTATCTATAAAACAAGGTAGCAAAGTTGAAATAAAAGGTGTACAGGAACTTGGATTGATACCAAAAGTAATAGAGTATGAGGTCTTAAGGCAAATTAAATTATTAGAACTTAAAAAGATATTAAATGAAAATAGAATTCCTAAATCAAAATTAGAATACTATGATATTACTGAATTGTTGTATAATACTTCAAGCAAAATAATTAAAAGTAAAATAGAGAAAGGAGGAAAAGTATTTCTGCTTCCTTTAAAGCATATGCATGGTCTTTTAAAATTTGAAATAAATCCAAATAGACGTTTTGCTTCTGAATTAGCAGACTATGTAAGAGCATGGACATCATTGGAAGGAATAATTCATAGTGATGAACTTCCTTCTTACGGTATATCTGAACATGAGGTCGAATTAATGTATTCATTTGCAAAATTAGAAAAAGGTAAAGATGCTTTTATAATTGTAGCTGGAGAAGAAGGAAAATGCAAAGAAGCAATTAAAGTTCTGGTAGACAGAATAAATTATGCTTTTGAAGGTATACCTGAAGAAACAAGGGTTGCGCATGTTGATGGTACTACTAGATATGCTAGGCCAAGGCCAGGAGCTGCAAGAATGTATCCTGAAACAGATATTCCGCCTTATATAATAACTCAAGAATTAATTGATAAAATAAAACAAAGGTTGCCTTCTACTATTGAAGATAGATTAATATTTTTACAAAAGAATTACGGCTTAAATCCCCAGTTGGCTCAAGAATTAATTGATTCGCAATTTGAAGATATATTTGAAAAGGCTGTACAAATAGGAATAAAACCCTCTTTAGCTGCTACTGTTATTACCCAGTTAGTTAAATATTTAAAAAGAAGTGGAATTAACATTGATAATCTTACTGATAAACATTTTCTTGAGATTTTTACAGCCTTAAAAGAAGGTAAAATAACTAAAGAAGCTATTGAACCTATTTTAAAGTTTTTCGCCCAAAATCCGAATGTAAGTATAGATCATGCCATTAAAGAGTTAGGATTGGAAATTTTGGATCGTAGCCAAATAGAAAAGATTGTAGAAAATGTAATAAAAGAAAGATACAATGACTTAATTAAGGATAAAAATAAAGCTTTTGATTTGGCTATGAAAATTATAATGAGCAATGTTAGAGGAAAAGCTGATGCATCCTTAGTTGCTGAAATTTTAAAAAATAAAATAAGTAGTATTTTAGGTGCCTAATTCCCAGCTTTTTAAATAATTAGCTTGTTCCTCTGTTAGAGTATCAATCTCTATATTCATTGTTTTAAGTTTTAATAAAGCTACTTGTTTATCTATTTCATAAGGAACTTTATGAACTTTAACTTCCAAATCTCTTCCTTTTTCTTTTAAATATTTTACAGATAAAGCTTGTAAGGAAAATGAAAGATCCATGACATCTGAAGGATGACCTTCGGCGCAAACCAAATTAACAAGTCTTCCTTCAGCGAGTAAATAAAGTTTTTTACCATTAATCAAAGTATATTCTGTTACATATTCTCTAACTTTTCTCTCAGATACCGCTATTGATTTTAAATCAGGTAAGGAAATTTCAACGTTAAAATGTCCAGTATTTGCAAGTATTGCACCATCTTTCATTTTTAACATGTGTTCTTTTCTTATTACATTTATATTACCTGTTGCAGTTATGAATATATCTCCTTCTTTAGCAGCTTCTTCTAATTTCATTACCCTATATCCTTCCATCACTGCTTCAAGAGCTTTTATTGGATCAACTTCTGTAACTATCACATTTGCACCCATTCCTTTTGCTCTTAAAGCTAAACCTTTACCTACCCAACCATAACCTGCAATTACTATTGTTTTTCCTGCTAATAATGCAGAAGTGGCTCTAATAATTCCATCTAACGTACTTTGACCAGTTCCATACCTATTATCAAAAAGATATTTTGTATAAGCATCATTAACGCTTATTATTGGGTATTTTAAAACGTTATTTGCTTCCATAGATTTTAATCTTATAACACCTGTGGTTGTTTCCTCTGTTCCACCTATAGCTTTGATATTTTTTTTATGAGCTAAAACAGTCAAATCTGCACCATCATCCATTGTAATATCTGGATTTATTTCAAGGATCTTTTCTAAACACCAATAATATTCTTCTTCTGTTTCTCCTCTCCATGCAAAAACATGAATGCCTCTTTTAACTAAAGCGGCTGCTACATGATCTTGGGTGGATAAAGGATTAGAACCAGCTAAATAAACTTCGGCTCCTCCTGCTTTTAAAACTTGAACTAAAACTCCTGTTTCTTTTGTAACATGTAAACATGCAGCTATTTTTAAATTTTTTAAAGGTTTTTCTTTTTCAAAATTTTCTTTAATTAGTCTTAACACGGACATTCTTGTTTCAGCCCAATCTAAATCTTGTTCTCCTTTATCATAAATATAAATATCCTTGACCTTATATTCCATAAAAATTGTTAAAAATGTAAAGAATAAAAAAATTATTTTAATATTTTGGAACAGTATGTTTGTATATTTCTCTTTCAATAATGAAGGAAACTAAGAATGCTGTTATAAATAATAGTATAGATATTAATATTGGATTAAATAGTGTAAAAGTAGATGTGTAAACGTTAAATGGAAATATGGTTAAAATTGTAGGACCTAAGTAATAGGCATCTTGTAATATTGAAAACAATACTGCCAAACTTCCTCCCATTGCAAATGTAAAACCTAATGCTCCTATTTTCTTTTGTAATGTAACTCCTATTAATACGAATATTAGTATCCAGATTATTGCGTTTGTAATGTATAAGGTATAGTCCATTTGTTAAATACTTTCAAAACATCCATTTAAAAAGCTGAATTTGATGGTAAATTTAAAGATTTTCTTTATTTTATCATTAAGTTTTTATCATTTTTTCAATTAGATCTATTATACTTACAGCAGGATTAATTCCTGTTGCCCTTTGAAAGCCATGCCATAATGGTGAAGCATTAACTTCTAAAACATAGTATTCGTTATTTTCTTCTGCTATATCTATGCCGCTATAATATAATCCTAGTTCTTTATTTATCGTTATAGATAATTCTTCTAATTCTTTAGGTACTTCTATCTTAGCTTCTTTGGCTCCTTGATAAATGTTTGTTTTCCAGTAGCTTGATTCTCTTGCTATTCCTCCTATAATTTTATCTCCGACAACAAAAATTCTTAAATCTCTACCAGGTTTGTTTATATATTTTTGCAAATAAAGCGTGTATCCTTTCTCTTTAAGTTGAGATATCAATCTAAAACCAATATCTGGGTCTTCAGCTAAAAAGCTTCCAATTCCTCGTGAACCTATAAGAGGTTTAATTACACACTTTTTATTTCTTTTAATAAATTCATAAGCCAAGAATTCATTTTCTGTAATTAGTGTTTCAGGTACTTTTATTTTTTTTGAAGCCAAAATACTTAAAGAAACAAATTTATTTCTTGCTTTCATAAAAGCATCTATAGGGTTTACTACAAGCTTACCCATTTTTTCTATATGATGTAATAAATTTGTTCTGTATTCCAATTTTTCAGCGCTTAATGAAGTACCAATGCTTCTTAAAATAAAAAAATCAATTTTATTTATCGGTTTACCACCGTAGGTAACAATAACATTTCCATTTTTAATTTCACAAGCAAATTTATCTATATTTAAATAATAAGCATGATAATTCCTTCTTTTCATCTCTTTTAAAAAGCATAAGCTTGTATATGAAGGGGTAGATTCGCTTCCAATAACTGCACCGTACATATTAGTTTAATGAAAACACGTTTAAATAAGTTTTTTTATACCAATTAAATATGTCTCATCATCGATTTCCCATTCCTTTACCAAATCTCCTTTGATTTCTTCCTTTGGCTTAAATTCTATACTTAAACCCTGTGTTTCTGCTAATATGTAATTTACTTGTGTTTTTAACATTTCCTCCTCCTCTTTTGAAGGTGTATTAATATAAATTGAGATTTTATCTGTAATTTTTAAATCCAAAATTTTTCTCATCACCTGTATTCTTCTTATAATTTCTCTTGCTAAACTTTCGCTTTCCAACTCTATTGTAGTAGTAAAATCTGTAAATAAAATTCCATATTTAGTTTCAATATAAGAAAATTCGTCTTTAACATTTTCAGTAACGATCAACATTTCAGAATTTATTTTTACAGGACCAGAACTTATGCTAATTTCTACTTCACCTTTTTCTTTTAGCTCTTTTAATATTTTCTTTGGATCTGAACTTTGGATAACCTTTTCTACTTCTTTTATTTTATCTTTAAGAATTGGTCCTGCTTTAGCATAATTCAATTTTATAATATAAATCATAAACGTTTCTTTTGCTTCTTCTTCGCTCATAATTTCCAATTCTTTAACGTTTAATTGATCTTTTAACATCTTTGAATAACTTTGTATTATATTTATTATTTCTTTATTGTTTGTAGCAAAGATCATTCTTTTTACTGGCTTTCTAATCTTTATTCCTTTTTTCATTCTTAAAGCAAATGAGCTGGAAACAATTTCTCTTATTATTTCCATTTCATTCAATATTTTCATATTTGCTTCTTTATAGGAAGGCCAAGATAAAAGATGAATACTTTCTACTTTGTATAATTCTTTGGCAAAAAATTGATAAATATATTCAGTTATAAATGGTGCATATGGACTCAATAAGATTAAACTTTCAAACAATGCTTTAAATAAAGCATAATATGCTGCATTTTTGCTTGGGTCCTCTTTTTCAATCCAAACCCTTCTTCTTATTATTCTTATATACCATCTACTAATATCATTAACAATAAAGTCTAGCAATGCCTTTAAACCTATAAAATTGGATAATTTTTCAAAACTTTCTGTAACATTTTTCTTTATTTCTTCCAACTTTTCTAGTAACCATATATCTTCTAATTCTAAGTAATTGAAATCTTTAAACTCTAATGGATTAAACTTATCTAAACTCATGTATAAAGAAGCAAAATAATAAGTATTCCATACTATATTAAGCATTTTAAATACTTCTTGTAACCCTCTAAGAGAAAACTTTAGGTCTTCCCATGTAGTATTCATTAATTCGTAAACTCTTAACGCATCTCTACCGTATTTAGGAATGACTTCCTCTGGATTAATCACGTTTCCTAAACTTTTATGCATTGCTCTACCTGTTTCATCTAAAGACCAGCCATGCATAATTACTCTTTTATAAGGTGCTTTTCCAAAAGTTATAACGGAAGTAACCAATAATGTATAAAACCATCCTCTTGTTTGATCTAAACCTTCTATTATAAGATCTGCTGGGAATAATCTTTCGAAATTTTCAGATTTTGAAGGATAATTTAAACTTGCCCATGATGCTGCGCCAGAATCACCCCATACGTCTAAAACATCGGGTATTCTTTTTGCTATGCTTCCGCATTTATTGCATTTAATTTCAATGTTGTCTATCCAAGGTCTGTGCAAATCAATATTCTTAGGGTCGATTAAGCTAATAGAATTTGCAATAAGTTCTTGCAGTGAACCAATTACGATTATGTTTTTACATTGCGAACATATCCAGATCGGAAGTGGA
>JAVVGP010000004.1:0-27137 GCA_032249055.1 Thermoproteota archaeon
TTCAAATGTAAGACAAGCTAAGATATTTGCACAATTACTTTGGGTTTCATATTTTGCTAAGGAAAATTTAGTTAAGAAAGGAAAGTCGTGTAGTCTTAGAGATTTATATTATAATTCTTTCAACGATATTAAGATAAAATTTGATGATCAGGATGAATCAGATAAGATAGTTGTAGAAATAGAAACAATTCTAGGTTATCCAAGGGAATACTTTAATATAATACCTGAAGAAAAAAGCTCAATTTTTGGAGACTTAACGATCGAATATACAATGCCTGAAACGCATAAAGGACAAAGAGTAAATTTACAAACAGATCCTGATGGCAAAAATATAGGTTTGTCTATAGCTACTGCAAAGTTTATTGAATGTAATGCAAAGATGGTTATAGCTATTGAAAAAGGTGCAATTTTTAGAAGATTTGTTGAAGAACAAGTTTATAAAAGATTAAATGCAATATTAATTGATACAGGAGGTCAAGCACCGAGATTTACAAGAATGCTTATTAGAAGATTGAATAAAGAATTAAACTTGCCTGTTTATATATTAACTGATGCTGATCCGTGGGGAATGCATATAGCAAGGGTAATTATTTCAGGTTCTGCTCTTTCTGCGCATATAAAAGATCTTGCAACTCCTGAAGCTAAATGGCTTGGAATATGGGCTTCAGATATTAAGAAATACAAGCTTCCTTCGATTCCTTTAAATCAACTGGATCTTCATAGATTAGAAACAATGAAAAAGGATCCTAGGTATGAAGAGGAATTTTGGAATGAGCAAATAAATTGGTTTTTAAAGTTAAAGTGTAAATCAGAACTTGAAGCCTTCAGCAAATATGGACTAACTGCTATAATTGATAAATATCTAATTAAAAAGCTTAGCGAAATAAAGGATTAGATTTTTAAAGCTATAATAATAAGAGATTATAATGAAAACTAATTATGATGTAATAATCGTAGGTGCAGGACCTGCAGGAGCTTCCGCAGCAAAATTTTCTTCAAAATTTGGTGCTGAAACTTTAATAATTGAAAAGTATCCTACCATTCAAGCAAATAAGCCATGTGGAGAAGCGACTGGAGCTAAGGTATTTGAAACTGCAGAAATGCCTATAAAAAGTGAAATAATTGTGAATACTGCTTATGCTCAAGTTTATTCTCCTTCTTTAAAAAGGATAGATATTAAAGAAAAAGGATATTTGATAAATAAATCTAGATTTATTCAAGAATTGGTTATTCATGCCTGTGATTATGGGGCTCATGTAAGAGTAAGGGAAGAAGTAAAAGATGTAATTTTTGATAAAGAGAAAAGAATTGTAAAAGTTAAAACTACCCAAGGTGAATACACATGCAAAGTTTTAATTGCAGCAGATGGATTTAATTCAACGGTAGCAAGATGTTTGGGAGTAAATGAAAAATCTGAACCTATACCTACAGTTCAATATGTAATGGTAGGAAAAAAATTTAGAGATGTAGATGCTGTAAGATTCTACATTTCCAATAAATGGGCTCCTAAAGGTTATGCATGGATCTTTCCAAAAAATGAAAAAATGGCTGAAGTAGGAGTAGGTGTTAGAGGTGCTCCTGCAAAGATCTTCTTAGATAAATTCATACATGACTTTAAGGATGAATTAGGTGATGCACAGATAATAGATTATAGAGGCGCTCCTGTTCCAATAGGAGGAATGATAAGTAATGACGTTCTTGATGGTGTAATATTTATAGGAGATGCTGCAGGAACGGTAATTCCTTTAACAGGTGCTGGAATACATAGCAGTGTTGCTGCTGGAAAAATTGCTGGTGAAGTTGCTGCAAAAGCAGCTTTAGAAAATAATAATTCAAGGGAAAGATTGTTAGAATATCGAAGGAGATATGATGAATATTGGGGTTTAAGAATAAAGAAAAGTCTAAAAGCTATGAGAGTACTAGAAAATTTACCTGATGAAGATTTAGATGAACTTGCAGATATTCTTTCTGCTGAAGATATTCTTGACTTAGCTAATGGTTTAGATATAAAAAAGGTTGCTTTGAAACTTCTATCTCATCCTAGGCTTGCATTTAAAATAGCTAAAGCTCTTTTATAGATAAAAAACTTAGACTTTCAAGCTAGAGTTAGAATTAGAGTTTTATATTTTCATTTTCATTCACAAAATATGGAAGAAAGAAAATTAAAAGTAATTGGAAAAGTTACTCATTATTATCCAAAGATAAATGTAGCAGTTATAGAATTAAGTGATGAAATATCTGTTGGAGATAAAATATTAATAAAAGGAGCAACTACAAACTTTGAACAAGTTGTTGAATCAATTCAAATAGAAAAAAAGAATATAGAAAGAGCTTTTGCAGGGCAGAAAATAGGCTTAAAGGTTAAAGATAGAGTTAGAGAAAAAGATATTGTTTATAAAATCTTGTAATGAATAAAAGAGGAGCAATTTGTTTAGTTAGTGGAGGAGTAGATAGTGTAACAGCTTTATATTATGTTTATCACAGAATTAAACCAGCCGACATAAAAATTATATTTTGTAATTATGGTCAAAGGACTTTTGAAGAAGAAAAATATTGCATTTCTAAGATTTCAAATTTGCTAAATTTAGAAATGAAAATAGTAGATATATCTTGGTTAGGTGAAATAAGCACTTCTTTATTAACTAAAAAAGATTTGGAAATACCGGAAACAAAATTTGAAGATCTTTTTGATCCAGAAAAAGCCAAAGCTAGAATATTAAGATGGTGGGATCCTTGCAGAAATGCAATTTTAATATTGGTAGCTTTGGCTCATGCTGAAAGTTTAGATATCAAATATAATGTTAAATATGATGTCTATATTGGTATAAGACGTGAAACTCCAGTTGCTATGAAAGATAATACACCAGAATTCATAGATGTTATGAATAAATTAGCTGAACATGCTACTCATTATGGAGGTTATAAAGTTTATGCACCTTTAATAACTTACGATAAAGATAAAGTAGTAAAATTAGGAGAAGAATTGGGTGTTCCATGGAAATATACTTACAGTTGCTATCGTGGAGGCTTAGGTTTTGCTGAAGTAGAAGGCGAGAAAATACCAATACATTGTGGTTGGTGTAGTAATTGTAGAAGAAGGATATTGGCTTTTAAAGAAGCAAACGTAAAAGATCCTTCATATTATTTAAAAGCACCTTAATTTTATTAATTATTAAAAATTTTGATTTTAAAAACATAATTATAATAAACGATGAATTCGCTATTTATAATAAAGAATAAAAACTTCACCCTTTAGGGCGGGGTAGCTCACAGTCTAACGATAGCAAATTTTCTTTAAACATTATATTTCTTTCTCCGCCTTAAAAATAGAGATTTAGTCTTATATATATGTTAAGAGAAGTTTAATGATAGCTGAAATGAGTATTAAAGACATACTTTTGCTTTACAAATTTAGAGTTTGGACTTTACTAATATTTACAGGTATATTTTCTTATCTAATAGCTACTAAGGTAGGTTACGAATTCAATCTGAGTACTTTAATTATATTGTTTTTTGCAGGTTCTCTTTCGATTTGGGGCAACGGTGCATTAAACAATTACTTAGAAGTTGAAACTGATAGGATTATGAAAAGAACTTCAAACAGACCATTGGTTAAAAATACCATTAGTAAAGAGTTTGCTTTAATCACTGGAATTCTTTTTATTTCATTGGGTATTATTTTAGCTTTAATTTTCATAAATATTTTAACAGCATTCTTCATTTTTTTAGCTTCAATAATTTATTACTTTTATTCTGCTTATTTAAAGCGTAAAACATCTTTAAATGTTTTAATAGGAGGTTTTGCAGGTAACTGTACTGCTTGGGGAGGTTGGGCTGCAGCTGCTGGAAGTTTAAATTTATTTGCTTTTTTGTTAGGTATGTTAATTTATTTTTGGACGAATCCTCATTTTTGGGCTTTAGCTTTAAAATATAAAGATGATTATAAAAGAGCAAATCTTCCTATGCTAACTGCCATTAAAGATGAGAAAAGCTCAGCAAGAATAATAGCCATTTCCAGTTTACCTTTACCTTTAACAACCGCTTTATTAGCTTTTATAGGAAACTTAAGCTTTTACTTTATTATTTTTAGTTTGATTTTAAACATTGTTTTTATTTCATTAGCAACATGGCTTTATCTTAAACCTACCGAGAAAAATGCTTGGGTATTGTTTAAGTTTTCTTCTCCTTTTTTAGCAATAATTTTTATATTAATATATGTTGATCCTTCTGAAATAAGCTTCAGAATTTAAAAATAAAAAACTTTATCGCAGTTAGTTAAAGTTGTTGTAATATCATGTATTGTTGTTAATTCAAAAATTTCTTCAATTTCTTTACTATCTCCTATACTTTTTGATATTCCATATATAATAGCTGAAGTATTACAGACTTTTAAAAATAAATAATATTTATTTTTTAAGAAAAGTAATAGATCGTAAATAGATGTTAAGTTATTTAAATTAATTCCTGTTTGAGCTTCTATTATATTTTTTATATTTTCTTTTATTTTTATTTTTCTTAAAATATTTTTTGAAGCCATTTTAACACTTTCATTTACAAATATACAATATAATTCATTTCCTCTTATTAAGGAAAGTATAAAAGTTAAAGGAATAAAAATTGTATCTTCGTTATAAAATTTTGTTATAAAAAAACATATTTTCATAACTCTTTTTCATATTGTACATGTTTGCCTTTAACAAATGCTCTATAATAAATTAACAAAGCTATTCCGAATAACATGACAATGATTCCTATGTAAACTCCTGCATTTCTTTGTGCATCTGATGCTGCAAAACCAAATACAGTATAGTATGTAATTTTTTTCTCTATTGTTGTGATAACCTGCACTTCGTTACTTCCTGTAATTGTTCGTGTTATTGTTGTTGTGTAAGAAGTAATTGTTGGAATTACTTCACTTTTTTGAGCTTCAAGGAATATTAGAGGTAACAGTATGAACTGTAATATTGCTATGCCTAAAATAATTCTAGAAGCCAATTCCTTTTTCATTTTCTCTCACCTGCTCTTATTATTACCATTAGAATATATAAAATAACAGAAGCAATAATCGTTAATATAATAGTAAGGATTAAAACTGGTAAACTTAAATTATTGTTTAAAATTACACGAATTAATGATGCTAAGTTAAGCAGAACAAATACAAATATTGCATTTAACAAAGTTAAACCTAAATAAATTTTAAATTCCTTGCTCATAACCATCCCTTTCTTTTATATAAAACGTAAAGTATCACAGCAATTATAACTGCTAAGATAATACCGCTTACTATTGTTAAGAAGAATGATGTTGATGTAGCTAAGCTTATAGCTCCAATCTGGAATAAGAATACAAAAAAGGATAACAAAATAACTTCTGCAAACATTATTGAACCTATCGTTACATGCAAAAATCTTTTTGAAATTGCTACTTCCTTTCTTCTATCAATAAATGGTACAAATATCAAGTATAATGCAGCTATTGTTACTACAAGTAGTGTTATAAATGTTGCAACATCTGCTATACCAAATGATCTTAATAGATTAACAAGTTCAGGAGGATAAGAAATTCTTACTATTTGATACATCCAATAAAAGTACCATTCAGGCAAAGGTAATTCAGCAGGAATTGGTTTAGCTGGATCAAAATAATCTCCTAACCTATTGGGAAATAATGAAGCGAAAACGATCAAAATTCCTGCATAAATTAATGATATTGGAAAGATAAAGTAAAATCCTTCAGGGAACCATTTATAATATCTTATTTTGCTTTTCCTTATATCTCTATGAGGATCAAATGCTCCATGGATCTCAAACATATACATTTTTATTAATAGAAGAATTAAAATTGATCCAGGAACTATAAAGATATGCAACATATAAAATCTTTGTATTATATCTTGTGTACCTATACCTTCTACTAGATATGCTAAAGTATCTCCTATTAAAGGAGCTGAACGAGCTACATTATAACCCACTTTTGTAGCATATACAGATTGATCAGTATAGGGTAAAAGATATCCTGTAAAGCCTTGCACTAAAACCAATCCTCCTAAAATTATGCCTATTATCCACATTATTTCTCTAGGTCTTTTATATGCGCCTGTTATAAATTGTCTTATTAAATGTATAAATGCTGAACCTATCATGCCGTATGTTGCATACAAATGTAATGTCCTTATCGTATGTCCAAAAGGAACATTTTCATCGATAAATTTTGTACTTGAATAAGCCCATGGTATTCCAGATGGATCAGGAGCTGCGGTAGGAACATAATAGAAAGCTAATAAAACTCCAGTTATAATTAATATTACAAAGTTTGTTACAACTATTGCTCCTAACCAATATGTTATATTAAAAGCATACTCAGGTATTGGTTTTAAAAAAGTATTAGAAAATCCTATTCTTTCATCAATATAATTAATTATTTTTCTTAAAAGCGACATTATTTACCACCACAAGTTAAAGCATCATGCTGATCTCTAACTAATCTGCCTGCTCCAAATCCTCCTCGAAGATTTTCTTTTAAATTTATTCCTTCAAGTCCTTCCGGGCCTAGACCTTTTATTACAGGTCCTTCCATTCCTACTGCATATATATCTCCATTTTCATCAATTTCTAAAAGTACTCTAGGAACCCTTCTTGGTGGAGGACCATAAACCACTTCAGCATTATTTTCAATATCATAAGTTCCAGCATGGCATGGACACCATAATACTTGCTTTTGTTTTTTAGGAGAAAAATTTTCATCAATTTCTTTATAATAAATTACTCTACATCCTAAATGCTGACAAATTGTACTAAATGCAATAATATCTTTATCTGGTCCTATTCCGTTTTTAACAGGAACACCTGCTTTAATTAAAACATTGGTTGTTCCTGTTAAAGGATAACAAAATGGTATAGCTTTACCTAACATGCCTCTTCCATCAGATTTTTCAGATATTTTATCAAAGTCCTTTATATTTGCTATTTTTATTCTAGGATATTTGCCTGTTTCTGTTATTTGTGAAGGTGAAGAAATATACGTACCAACAGGAACAATAGCTGCTATAGTTGCAATTGCTGAAGCCGTTAATAATCCTTTAATAAAATTCCTTCTTTTTTCATCTATTTGATTTTCCATAGTTTAATATTTAAGTTCAGTTTATAAATTATAAATATTATTTCATTAGTATATGAATTTATATAAAAGTGTATAATTTAACAATAATGTTTGCAACTTTGGTTATAAACCATTCATCATTCGAATCAAAAGCATTTAATTTATAACTATCGATATCTATTTCTCCTATAATTTCCCCGTTTTTAAAAATAGGTACAATTAATTCAGATTTTGTTTCAGGAAAGCATTCCAAATAAAAAGGATTTAATGATACATCAGATACATTTACAATTCTTTTTTCTCTTGCAGCAAGTCCGCAAAGTCCTTTATCTAATGGAATAATTTTATGTTGTGTTTCTTTATCCCCATCATATTCATATAAAACAAGTTTATCTCCTTGAAGCAAATATATTCCTATCCAGTTATATTTTGAAAAATTTTTCCTTAAAATTTTAAGAACTTCTTTTATTTTTGTTTTATTATCGAAATTGTTAGAATTAATAATATTTTCTATTTCCCTTAAAGTTGTTACATATTTTCTTTTTATACTCATGAATGTTATTATATTTTTTATTCTATAATAATTTCATGGAAGTTTACAAGATAAAATTTAAAAATGTATCTGATTTGATTTGTCATGTAATATCTGCAACTACAATACTATTGCCTTTTTATACTTTAAATTTTTATAAAGGCTATGTATATTTTACAGAATTCATTGGTGAATGTGCTGTAATATACTATACAAAATCAGAAATTACACCATCAGTATATATTTTTGATGCTACGAATTTTTCTCTTAAAAAACATCAAGGGATCCCTAAGTTTACGGAACAAAATCAATATGTTATATATATTAATGAAGTTGAAAAGGATGATTTATTTGAACAAGAGATAGAAAATTTAATTGAGTAAATTGATATAGAACTTCTTTTAATTATTAATATGGTAAAGCTATCAGAACTAGATATAGAAAAAAGTTATGCCTTTAGTTTTGATGACTTTATTCTTCTGCCATCTTATATAGACATAGAACCTAATGAAATATCTTTAGCAACAAAATTCTCTGTTAATATAGATCTAAATATTCCCTTTGTCTCTGCTCCTATGGATACAGTTACAGAAGCAGAAATGGCGATTACTTTAGCAAGAAATGGAGGAATAGGTGTAATTCATAGAAATAATTCAATTGAAGAGCAAATTGAGCAAGTTAAAAAAGTTAAAAGAGCAGAATCTTTTATTATAAGAGATGTAATAACAATAAGTCCTGATGCAACTGTAGGAGAAGCAGCAAGAGTTATGCAAGAACATGGAATTTCTGGCTTACCTGTTGTTGATGAAAATAATAAGCTTCTTGGAATAATAACAGGAAGAGATGTAAGATTTGCTTCTCCTGAAATAAAAGTTAAAGAAGCCATGACTACTGATGTAATTACCGCTCATGAAAAAATTACTCCAGAAGAATCTATTGAATTGATGAAAAAGTATAAGATAGAGAAATTACCTGTAGTAGATAAAGATGGAAAACTTGTAGGATTAATTACTTATAAAGATGTTAGTTTAAGAGGAAAATTTAAGCATGCAACAAGAGATGAGGATGGAAGATTAAGGGTTGCAGCAGCAGTATCTCCTTTTGATTTAGAAAGGGCTATCAAGCTATCAAAGTATGCTGATGCTTTAGTTATTGATGTTTCGCATTTTCACAATCAAAATGTAATTTCAGCTACGTATAAAATTATCAAAAATGTAGATGTGGATGTTATTATAGGAAATTTAGGTACAAAAGAAGGAGTTTTAGATTCAGTAAGCAAATTAGATAAGGTTGCAGGATTGAGGGTAGGTATAGGAAGTGGCTCTGTGTGTACAACAACTCAAATAACTAAGGCCGGCTCACCAACGCTATATGCTGTAGCATTGGCAAAAGAAGCATTAGATGAACTTGGTCTTGATATACCAATAATTGCTGATGGAGGTATAAGAAATGCTGGAGATATAGCTTTGGCTATTGCTTTCGGAGCATCTTCAGCAATGATGGGTTATATATTTGCAGGTTGCAAGGAAAGTCCTTCGCCCATTATGATGATCGGTGGAAGATATTATAAGCTTCATCGTGGAATGGGTAGCGCTAGTGCAAGGCAGAAAAGACTTGCTGTGGATAGATATGCAAAATTGTCAAAGGAAATAGCTGAGGGTACAGAAGCGTGGATACCATATAAAGGAGATGCTACTTCTGTAATACAAGAACTTGCTGCAGCATTAAAAGTAGCTATGGGATATGCAGGAGTAAGAAACATTAAAGAATTACAAACAAAGGCAAAAGTTAGAAGAGTATCAAGTTCAATTTATTCTAAAGCTCCAGATTTATTATTCCCTGGAGAATCAAGATATTAAACTTTCTTCTTCTTCAAAATTTTTATTTAATATTTCAAGTATTTTCCTTGCTTTAGCTAATCCAATTATTTTAGTTAACTGAGCTTCATTTGTATTTACAAAGTTTTTTATTGTTTTATATTCCTTTAAAATTTTAAAAGCAGTTTTTGTTCCTATGTAAGGAAAACTTTTGATTATATTTAGCTGTATTTGTTTAATATCCTTTGCTTTTGGCTTAGTTTTTAAAAAAGGTAAGAAAAATTCCTTTTTCTCTTTGATTTCTTTCTTAGCCATCAAAGATATGTAATCTGCTGTTTCTTCTTCATTTATTGAAAAGAATATCTTTGCATTGTGAAATAATACCAAAGTTATAAGAGCACCTCTGAAAACATTTGGGTTATCTACAAATAAAATAAGATCGTTTAAATCTCCTTCTACTATGATTACAGGTATTTCAAATTTTTCCTTTAATCTAGTTATTTGGTCAAAAATTCTTCCATCATATATGGACTTTATAAAATCTTTTATTGTCTTTCTTTCAATACCTATTCTTTGAGAAACAATATAGTCACCAACTTCTATTACTCTAAATTTTATGCTTACTCCTTTTTTTACCAACAATTCAGGAACTTTTGAACTTCTTTCTCTTTCATCTATTATTATCGTAGGCTTCTCCATCTTACAGCTCTATAAAGTTTTTTAATATTAAATTGCCAAACTCTGTTTCATTAACTTCTGGATGGAATTGAACCCCATAGATTTTTTTAGTTCTGTGCTTAATTATTTCTGCTTTATTTTTTTCTGAATAAGCAAGGATAACAAAATTTTTTGGGATTTTGATAACTGTATCATTATGGCTTTCCCATGCAGTAAATTTATCAGGAATATTTTCTAAAATTTTATCTCTTCTTTTTACATAAATTGTTTGAGGTCCAAAACAAGGATATTGCTGTAATTTGCCGTTAAAAGCTAAACTTATTAACTGATGTCCTAGGCAAATTCCTAATATAGGTTTATTAAGTTTAATAAGTTCTTTTACATAAGAAATTTCTTTACTATTTTCATTTAGCCTTGCTGGTCCTCCTCCTATTATTATTACATCAAAATCTTCCTTGATTTCTTCTCCGAATTCTTTTAAAATAGCCGTATAACCTAGTTCGGTAACTCTTCTTAATATTAAATGATTATATTGACCTCCTGGACCCAAAATTAATACTTTTTTATTCATATTCTATTGTTGCTGGTGGTTTAGGTGTAATATCATAATATACTTGGGTTATTCTTTTATCTTTTAAAATTATATCAGACATTTCTTTAAATATTTCAAAATCTACATCAGCTACTTTTGCAGTCATAAAATCTTTTGTTACTACCGCTCTTATAACTATTGCATATTTGCCTGCAGGTCTTGGTTCAGATACCATAACAACCAATCTTGTATAATCTTGAAGTATTTTAGAAAACTGTTGAATTATCTCATCCTTTTTTTCTATTATTTCTTCATACTCTTTATAATAAATTCCAAGCATTTTTGCATAAACTCTACTATCACCTTTTACGCCTGTAACTTTTTCGTAGAATTCATAAGTTTTAAACCCTCTACCTCCAATTTTTAGTATACTTTTAACTTCTCTAATGAATTCAACTATTGAAGGAGAAGTTGCCATTCTAGGTTTTCTGAATATAGCTAAAAAAGCTTGGGAAGATTTAATGGAATCAAGTAAATTTTGTACTTGTGCAGTTGCACTTCTTAATGCGTTTAATTTTTCTAAATCGAACTCACCTACACATCTTACAAGTAATCCAGGACCTGGAAAAGGCTGTCTATTTATAATTTTTTCGCTTATCCTTAAGTGTTTTGCAATAAGTCTTACCTGATCCTTATATAAGTTAGCTAAAGGTTCTAATATTTTAAAACCATATTTTTCTTCAGGCTTAATTCCTATTTGAACAAGGACATTATGTTGGGTTTTTATTTTACCAACAGTTTCAATCCAATCTGGTGCAATTGTTCCTTGAACTAAATAACTTGCATTAAATTCTTTTACAACTCTATGTAAAACTTCATAAAATTTTTCCCTAAAAATAATTCTTTTTTCTTCAGCATCTTTTTTATTTATTAAAGCATCGTAAAATTCATTACTTGCATCTATCACATTTACTTTAATACCCATTTCTTCTAAAGCTACTTTATTTTCTTCAATTTCATTCTCTCTCATAAAACCTGTATCAATGATGACTGCTTCCATTTTATCTCCTACTGCTAACCAAGTTAGGTAAGATGCTACTGTGCTGTCAACACCTCCAGATACTGCTGCTATAACCTTTTCTCCATTAACTATTTTCTTGATTTCTTTAATTGTTAAGTTAATAAATTCATCAATATCTTTACCTAAAATTTTCATTCATTTAATCAATTAATTATTAAAAAATTTATTTTTAAAATTATAATTGAAGAATATATCTATTCTTTAGGATTTGAGGAAGTTAGTCTATTTTAGTAGTTATAATTACTTCATTTGAAAGCACAATTATAGTATGTTCTTCTTGAGCAACTATTCCTTTGCTTTCCTCTATTAATACTGGGTAACCTACTATTAATTTTCTTTTATTAAAATTTTCAACTTCATTTTTTATCTCTTCATAGTTTATTTTTTCTTTATACCATCTAAGGCAAAAAGGTAATGTATAACGTGTTTTCCATATTTCGTCAAATAAGCTTTTGAATTTACTTTTTATTTTCAAAGGCTGTTTTAATGAAAATATCTTTACAGTGTTTATTTCTTTAACATAACCGCTACCTGTTGTTAAAAATGGTTCAATGGCAAATACTTCATTTTCTTTTATTAACTCAGTGCTGCCATCATCAAAATTAGGAACGCTTTTTCCTGCATGTAATAAATATCTTTTCATTAGATGTCCAGCTAAATTTTTTATTGTATTAAAGCCATTTTCTTTGGCGGTTTTCTCGACGATCTTACCTATGTAAGATAATGGAATCTTTGTTTTGACATTTTCAATTGCTCTTATTAAAGCTTTTTCTGTAGCTACTTTAAGCTTCTCATATTTATCATCAAATATAACAGTCTTAGCCGTATCAGCAATATAACCATTAATATGAGCACCAACATCTATTTTTACAACAGATTTTTTTGGTATTTCGCTAATTTCGTTTAATTCAGCTGTATCATGGGCTGCAACATAATTTATTGACACATTACAAGGAAAAGCTAATTCAGCACCATTTGCAACAATATAATTTTCTACCAATTCACATAATTCAATTACAGGCATTCCTTCATGGATCTTATCTAATGCTAATTTTAAAGCAGAAGCAGCTATTCTTCCTGCATTTAAATAATTTCTAAGCTCCTCCTCTAACATAAAATTTAAATCTAAATAGAGTTATTTATTTAAACATTTATGGAATTCGAGCTTATTGAAAAAAAGGGATTATCAATAAAATTCAAGATTAGCGGTATAAATCCTCAGTTTGCCAATTTAATTCGAAGAGTATTGATAGCAAGAGTGCCTACCCTAGCTATTGACGATGTTTTAATAATGGATAACACTTCTGTAATGCATGATGAAATGTTAGCTCATAGAATAGGTTTAATACCTATAAAAGCTGATATTTTATCATTAAAGGAGGATACTACTGCAAACTTTAGATTAGAAGTTACAGCTGAAAAAGATGACGTTGTTGTTTATTCAGGCGATTTGAAGTCTTTAGATCCAAATTATAAAGTAGCATTTGAAAATATTCCCATTTGCAAATTAGCAAAAGGTCAAAGAATTTTCTTAGAAGCAATAGCTCGTGTAAAAACTGGAAATATTCATGCGAGATTTCAACCAGTTTCTGCATGTGCTTATAAGCAAGTTAACGATGATACGTTTATTTTTTCATTTGAATCTACAGGAATAGATGAACCTGAAAGAATTTTACTGAAAGCTATTGATGTAATTATTAATACTTATGATGAAATTAAAAAAGAATTACATAACAAAATAAAAAATGGAAATTAGGAGAACAAATCCTATATTAAGAAAACAAATAAGATATTTGTATAAAGCTTATAAAACCTATGGTGCTCCTATATGGAGAGCTGTTGCAGAAAAATTAAACGTTAGAAGAAGAGATATGGTAAGAGTTAATTTAATGAAAATTAATAAGCTAACAAAAGAAAACGATCAAATAGTTGTTCCAGGTAAAGTATTAGGCTTCGGTTTTTTAGATCATCCTGTAATAATAGCTGCAGCTTCATTTTCAAAAAGTGCAAAATATAAAATTGAAAAAATTAATGGAAAATGTTTAACTTATGAAGAACTAATAAATTTAAATCCTAAAGGAACAAATGTTAAAATAATAATTTAAAATGTCTGAGACAGTTTATGTTAACGCTGAAAATCAAATATTAGGAAGATTAGCTTCGCATGTTGCTAAAATGTTATTAAATGGTTATAGAGTAATAATTTTTAACGCTGAAAAAGCTGTTTTATCAGGAAATAAGCAAAGAATTATAGAAAAATTTAAAAGGAGATTTGCTAGAAGAACAATAAAAAATCCTGAAAAATTAGGACATAGAAATCCAAGAACACCTGATGGTATATTAAGAAAAAGCATAAGAGGAATGTTACCTTATAAAAAATACAGAGGAAGAATGGCTTATAAAAGGTTAAGAGTATATTGTGGGCAAATAGAATTACCTGAAAAAGTAAAACCTATAAGATTTGAAGATGCAGATCTTTCTAGATTAGGAAATGGATATGTTTATTTAGGAGAAATATGTAAATTATTTGGTTGGAAAGGATGAGCTCTCAAGTAATTATAGCAACAGGTAAAAGAAAATGTGCGATAGCTAGAGCGTATTTGAAATATCCTGGAAAAGGTAGAATTAGAATTAATGGAAAACCGTTAGAAATAATCGAGCCTTGGATAGTAAGACATACAATAGAAGAACCTTTATTATTCATAAGTGATGAATTAAGAAATAAAATAGATATAGATGTTAACGTTAAAGGAGGAGGATTTATGGGTCAAGCACAAGCTACTAGAAATGCAATAGCTCAAGCGCTAATTCAATTTACCCAAAGTGAAGAATTAAAAAAAGCTTATTTGAGCTATAATCCAATGTTATTAAAGAGGGATGTTAGAGAAGTCGAACCTAAAAAACCCAGGGGTACTAAAGCCAGAGCTAAAAGACAAAAATCATATAGATAAAAATGTTAGTGCCTATAAGATGCTTTACTTGTGGTTTTCCGATAGCAATATACTGGGAAGAATATAAAGCTAGATTAAGTAAAGGAGAAAGAGCTGAGGAAATTCTTGATAGCTTAAATATTAAAAGATATTGTTGTAGAAGAATGTTTATTTCAACGTTTGAATATATCGATGAGTTTCTTCAATATGTAAAAGTAAGGGAAAAGTTTGAAACAAAACCTCCTTCACCACCTGAACCTGAAATTCCTAAAAAGAGAAGAGGAAGAAGAAAAAAGATCAGATAAATGGAATTAACAATTATTCAAAATATTAATAATAGGATAATATTTGATAGCAGAGGAGATCAAACTATAGAAACAGAAATTGAAACTAAAGTAGCAAAAGGAATTGCTTCTTGTCCTTCAGGTGCAAGCAGAAGTTCATATGAAGTTCAAAATGTACCAAAATCTGGGCTCTTAAATGCATTAAAGGATTTCTATGAAGTAAAAAAGAAATTAATTGGAATGGATTCTTTAAATCAAAAGGAAGTTGATGAATTTCTTTTAAAAAGTGACGGGACTCCAGATCTTTCAAGGTTTGGTGCTGTTATTATTCTTTCTACATCAATTGCAAATTTAAAAGCCGCAGCTAATTCTTTAAATATACCTTATTTTAAAAAGATCAATAATAAAGAATTTTACAAGCTACCTATCCCTCTAGGAAATATTATTGGTGGAGGAAAGCATGCAAAAGGAAGATCTATAGATATACAAGAAATATTAGTTTTTTGTACAAATGCAAATAATGTTTTTGAATCTGTAAAGGCAAACATTTTAATACATAGGAAAGTTGCAGAAATATTATCTCGTATTGATCCTTATTTTAGTGGTAAAAACGATGAAAATGCATGGATAACATCCTTGGGAATTAAAAAATCTTTGGATGTTATTAAAGAAACAATAAAATATGTTAAAGAAAAAGAAGGTTTTAATTTTAAAATTGGTTTAGATATAGCTGCATCATCTCTTTGGAATGAAAAGAAAAAAGTTTATGAATATAAATATGAATCTCTTGAATTAAATGAAGAACAGCAATTAAAGTTTATTTCCAATTTAATAGAGGAATATGATATCTGGTATATAGAAGATCCTTTTCATGAGAATTCTTTTGAATATTTCTCAGAACTGCTAAATAATTACAAAGATAGATTAATTGTAGGAGATGATTTATATGCTTCCAATGTTTTGAGATTAAAGGAAGGAATTAAAAACAAATCTACTAATGGAATAATAATAAAACCTAACCAAGTAGGTTGTTTAACAAGATTATTTGAAACTATTGAATATGCTAAAAATAATAATATAATACCTATTGTTTCCCATAGATCAGGAGAAACTGAAGATTCTTTCATTGCTCATTTAGCTACTGCTATAGAAGCACCTTTGATAAAGACAGGAACAATTGGAGGAGAAAGAGTTTCAAAATTAAATGAATTAATTAGAATTGAAGAAATTCTTAAAGAAAAGGCAAATATAAATGATTTTGTAAAAAGATTTAATTAAAATGTCAGAAGAAAAAATAATAAATCTTAACGATTTAGAAGCATTAAGTGATCTTTATACAAAATCAGCATTAATTATAGGTACAAGGTTTAAATCGAAATACATGCGTAGATTTATATCAAAGACTAGACCTGAAGGAGTTAATATAATAAATTATCAAAGTATAGATGAAAGAGTAAGAATAGCTGGTAAATTTTTATCCTATTTTGAAGGAGAAAAAATTTTAGTTGTAGCTTCAAGACCTTATGCAATAAAACCTGCTACAAAATTTTCAGAATACATAGGTGCTCAATGTATAACTGGAAGATTCTTGCCTGGTACTTTAACCAATCCTATGCTTAAAAGTTATAAAAGAGTGGAAGTTTTGTTTGTTAATGATCCTTTGAATGATGCTCAGGCAGTAAAAGAAGCTTCAGAAGTAGGTATACCAATAGTTGCTTTATGTGATACAGAGCATACCTGTGCTAATATTGATTTAGTTATACCTTGTAATAATAAGGGTAGAAGGGCTTTAGCTACAATTTATTGGCTATTAACAGTGTATGTTTTGAGAAATAGAGGGGTACTTGGTATTAATGAAATGCCTAAATTTACTATAGATGAATTCGAAACAGAATTAGTAGAAGAATTAGAATAACTTTATCTTAAAATTTAAGCTTGATGTATATTTATATCTTATTTTAAACTACCAATTTGATCTTTTTAAAACTTTTCTTTTAAGAATTTAAAGTGGAATTTTTAAGTAGATAAGCAAATTAATATTTAGAAACCATCATGATCAGAAGAGCTGCCGTAGCGGGATATTTTTATGAATCTGATCCTAATAAATTAAAAAAACAAATAGAAAAGTGTTTTGAACATGCAATTGGACCAGGAAAACCAGTAAAAATTGAAGAAAAATACAATGGAAAGTTTCCTGCTTTTATTGTTCCTCATGCAGGTTATATTTACAGTGGACCTGTAGCTGCGCATGCATATAAAATGCTTGTTGAAAATGAAAAACCTGATACAGTTGTAATTTTAGGTCCAAATCATACTGGCATGGGTTCTTTGGTTTCAATAATGACCGAAGGAGAATGGGAAACTCCGCTGGGAAGAGTTAAAATAAATAAAGATTTGGCGTTAAAAATTATAAAAGAATATAAGGTAGCGAGCTCTGATTATTTGGCTCATTTACATGAACATTCAATAGAAGTACAGCTACCTTTTCTTCAATACTTTTTTAAGGATTTTGATTTTGTTCCAATATGTATTTTATTACAGACTTTAGATGTAGCATTAGGTTTAGCTAATGCATTGTATAAAGTATTACAAGGTACAAATACTATTGTTTTAGCTTCTACTGATTTAAATCATTATGAAGACTATGATACAACTTATAAAAAGGATAGTTATGTAATAGAAGCGGTGAGAAAAATAGATGCAGAATATTTGATGAAAATTATAGAAGAAAAAAATGTTTCTATGTGCGGGCCTTGTCCTACAGCAACTGTTCTAGCTTATTGTAAAAAACTGGGTGTTTCTAAAGTACACATACTAAAACATGCAAATTCTGGAGATACTGAGGGTCCTAAGGATAGTGTAGTTGGCTACTTAGCTACTGCCTTTGAACTTTAATTAAATTATTTTCACTCCTTCTTCAACAATAGAAGATACGAATACTCTTTTTATTTTTTTCTCCAACGAAGATTTTACTTTTTCTAATTTATTTTCATCCACTAAAGCTATTATAGAGCCTCCTCCGCCAGCTCCTGTTAGCTTAGCTCCATAGGCACCCTTCTTTATTGCAGTATTTACAATCATATCTACTTTAGGAGTAGATACACCTATTGCTGATAATAGTCTATGATTTATATTCATTAGTAATCCTGCAGTTCGCAAGTCTTTATTTTTTAATGCCTCCACTAGTTTTATTGTCAAATTACCCGCAGAAATATATAAAGGATTAATTATTGAAGGAAATTCATTTTTAAGCTTTAAAACTTTTTCTACTAAT
Organism: Thermoproteota archaeon; assembly: GCA_032249055.1. Lineage (GTDB taxonomy): Archaea > Thermoproteota > Thermoprotei > Gearchaeales > Gearchaeaceae > SCGC-AAA471-B05. The sequence continues at coordinate 18,227 of JAVVGP010000004.1, forward strand.
TTTCCTGTTTTTGCTCTTTTTCCTATTAAACCTACTATAAAAATTGGTCTGTAATCTAATTTTATAAAATTAGGTTTTTCGCCTTTTTTATAAAGTATCAATCCTCCGAATGTACTTATAGTAACATCTATTCCAGAAGGATTTTTATGAACTATTCTTTCAGCTTCAAATGCTGCTTTCCATACTATTTCCTTATTAATATTTCCTTTTATTTCTCCAATAACGGCTGCAGAAGCAGCTACAGCTACAGCTGCTGAAGAACCTAGTCCTGCTGAAGGAGGAATCTCAGAATCAACATAAATATCCAATCCTTTCTTTTCTTCGCTATACTCTAAAGTTTTTAAAACAGAAATTAAAACAGGTCTCAATATTCTCTTAGTATTCTTATCACCTGCGTAATCAATTATTTTATTTTTCGAATATTTAATAACATGAATTTTACCAAAGTAATCCTTACTTTCTATCCTAATACTTTCATCAAATCTTTCTTCAGCTATACATTTTGCATATATATCTATAGCAGCTACCAATGCAGGCTCGCCTTCTACAACGAAATGCTCTCCACTTAAAATTATTTTTGAAGGTGCTATTGCTTTAGTCACTATATTTATTATCAAATTTAGAATTTATTTAAATGTGGAAAGTTTGGTTATAAAACTAGGCGGATCTGTAATAACGTATAAAGATAAACCTTTTCAAACACGAATTCATGATATAAATAGAATTTCAAAGGAAATTGCTGAATTTGTCAACGACTATAATTTAGTAATAGTTCACGGAGGAGGTTCTTTTGGACACTATGTAGCTAAAAAGTATGGTATACATATGGGTTTACCTAAAATAAAATTGGGTTTGTCAATATTGGAAAAAGAAATGAGAAGATTAAACTTAATAATAGCTGAATCCATGATTAACCATGGAGTTCCCGTGATTCCAATTTCTCCTTCAAGTATAATAATAACTAAGAATAGGAATATTCACGCTTTTTATTATAATACAATACTTGAAGCTATTAAAAGAGATTATGTACCTTTAACATATGGAGATTTTGTATTTGATGAAGATCTTGGTTGTTCAATAATTTCTGGAGATCAACTTTGCTTAGAAATAGCAAAAATTATAGGTGCCAAAAGGATAATATTTTGTATTGACGTTACAGGAGTTTATAATAAAGATCCTAAGAAATATAATGATGCAAAACTTATAAGAAATTTAGACTATAAAGAAATACCAAATTTAATTAAAAATTTTTCTGCTGCAGAAGATGTTACTGGAGGATTAGCTAATAAATTATTGGTAGCTTATGAAGCAGCCAAAGTTGGAATTCAAAGCATTTTTATAAATGGTTTACAGCATAATTTAATAGGAAGAGTTGTTAGAAATGAGGAATTTATTGGTACTATAATATTTTAAAACTGCATTATATATATCATGGAAATTTATGAAAAAATTAAGAATTATGCAGAATTTTTTAATAAGCAAATAATTGAGTTTCTATCTAATATTGAACCAGAAATATTAAGAAATGCTTCTTTGCATATAATAAAGAGCGGTGGCAAAAGATTAAGACCTTTTATTTTATCCAAAGTTGCAGAATATTATGGTGTTAGCATTCAAGATTCTATTCCAGCAGCAATTGCTGTTGAATTAATTCATAATTTTAGTTTGATACATGATGATATCATGGATAATGATCAATTTAGACACGGTGTTAAAACTGTTCATGTAGAATATGGAATACCCTATGCTATTTTGGCAGGTGATACTTTGTTTTCATTAGCTTTCAATTCCTTATTACTTCTGCGTAAAAAATTTACAGAAAAAATAGTAAGAAAGGTAACACAAGAATTGGCTAAAGCAACTTATAGATTATCAATAGGTCAAGGCTATGATATGTATCTTCCTTCAACAGAATTGTTTAATTATAAACTTTATTATAAAACAGTAATTAATAAAACTGCTTCTTTATATGAAGCTAGCTGTGTAATAGGAGCGATATTAGGTAAAGCTAATTATGAAGATATTAAAAATATAAGAATGTTTGCAAGAAATTCAGGTTTGGCTTTTCAAATTTACGATGATATATTAGGAGTCTTTGGAGATGAAAAAATAACTGGAAAACCTGTAGGTAACGATATTAGAGAAGGAAAGAAGACATTAATAGTGATTTATGCCATAAAAAATTCTAATAAGAACGAAAGAGAAAAAATTCTAAAAGTTTTAGGCAATAAAAATGCTAGTGAAGAAGAAATTAAAAAAGTAATCGAATTGTTAAAGGAAATAAATTCCTATGATTTTGCTTTAAAGAAAGCTATGTATTATAATGAAAAAGCTAAAAAGTATGCAGAAAAATTGCCTAAAGAACTTGCAAAGTTTTTATCGGAGTTTTCTGACTTCTTAATTCAGAGAAGATTTTGATGGAAGATTTAAGAGAGTTAATATATAGAAAAGCCTTAATAAATGCATATAAACATAATGGAAAGGCAAGTCTTGATGCTGTTGTAAGAAAAATTGTATTTTATAAGCCTGAAATTAAAAAGGAAATCAAAAAATATATAGAAATAATTAAAGAAGTAGTAGAGGAAGTAAATTCTTTAAGTTTAGATGAACAATATAGCATTCTTTTAGTTAGATATCCTGAAGAATTAAAGGAGGAAAAAGTTCAAGTGAAAAGGTTTGAATTTCCAGTATTACATGATTTAAATAAAAAAGTTGTTACAAGGTTTGCTCCAAATCCTGATGGACCCTTACATATTGGTAATATAAGGTCAGCGTTACTTTCATATGAATATTCTAAAAGATTTGATGGTAAATTTATACTGAGATTTGAAGATACTGATCCAAGAACTAAAAAACCTATTCTTCATTTAAGTCCTTCAGAAAAGATGGATTACCAATATATAATTGAAGATTTGGAATGGTTAGGAATAATTCCTGATGAAATATACATCCAATCAGATAGGTTAAACATTTATTATAAATGTATTGAAGAATTGTTAAAAAAAGGATTCGCTTATGTCTGTTTATGTTCTAAAGAAGAAATAAAGGAAAATAGAATGAAAGGTATCGAATGTGTTCATAGAAATTCAGATCCTGAACATAATTTAAAGCTATTTTATGAAATGCTTAATGGAGGTATAAAGAATGGTGTTATAAGGATAAAAACAGATATGAAGCATGAAGATCCTAGTGTTAGAGATTGGATAGCTTTTAGAATAATAGATCCAAAGATATATGTTCATCCTAGAATTGAAAAAATTAAAGAAATTCTAGGTTATGAGCCTTACCTATGGCCAACATATAATTTTTCGGTAAGTATAGATGATCATTTCATGGGTGTTACTCTTGTATTTAGAGCTAAAGAACATATTAATAATACGATAAAGCAGAGCTACATTTTTAAATATTTTAATTGGGAAGAACCTAAAGCAATACATTACGGAAGAATAAAAGTTGCAGAATTAACTCTTTCTAAGTCTAAAATTGTAAAAGGCTATAAAGATTTTTCAGATCCTGATTTAGCAACGATAATGGCATTTAGAAAAAGAGGTTTCCTTCCTGAATCAATAAAAAATGTAATATTAGAGTTAGGGATAAAGCCAATAGAAGCTACTATTAGTTTAGAAAATCTATACTCTATAAATAGAAAACTTATAGATTATGCAACAGATAGATACTTCTTTGTTTATGATCCTGTTGTTGTAAAACTAAAAATTTCTGAGAAAATTACAATAAGAAGACAGTTGCATCCTTCAAGAAAAGATTTCTTTGAATTTGAACTTGAACCAAATCCTGAAATTTTAATTTGTAAAAATGATTTGGAAGGTAATGAATTTGAAGTAAGATTGATAAGTCTTGGAAATTTTAAAATTAAAAAATTAAACGGAAATTTTGAAGGAGAACTTTTAAAAGATCAAAGCTTAGAATATGCAAGGGAAAGGAATTTAAAATTTATCCAATGGGTTCCTTCATCTAAAAAAATTAAATGTAAAATAATAACTCCTTCGAAAGTGAACAAAAATAAATTAATTGAAGGATATTGTGAAGCAGAAGTTAGCAAGTTAAAAGTTAATACTGTAATACAATTTTTAAGGTTTGGTTTTGTAAAATTGGATAAGAAAGATGATGAATACCTATTTTATTATCTTCATGATTAAAAAATAAAAAAACTTTAAATATCCTATAATTCCTTAGATTATAATACATTACCATGGCATCTAAAAAACCAATGTATGTAAGATTTGAAGTACCTCCAGAATTATATGAGAAAATTTATGAATTTGTAAGAATAGCTAGGGAAACTGGAAAAGTTAAAAGAGGAGTAAACGAAACAACAAAAGCTGTTGAAAGAGGACAGGCAAAATTTGTAGTTATAGCTGAGAATGTCGATCCTCCTGAAATTGTAGCACATTTACCTTTATTATGTGAAGATAAAAACGTTCCATATTTATATGTTCCAGATAAAAAGAAATTAGGAGAGGTTGCAGGAATAAATACAATTGCCTCTTCTACAGCAATAATAGAAATAGGAGAAGCAAAAGCTTTATATGATGAACTTGTAAGTAAATTTTCAGAATTAAGAGCTAAGATTGCTCCTAAAGAAACTAAAGAAGCTAAGCCTGAGGCTAAGAAGTAAATATGAGCTCTCAACAAGATAAAGCTACACCTGCTGAAGTTCTAGAAATTTTAGGAAGAACAGGAGTTGGAGGAGAAGTAATTCAAGTAAGAGTTAGAATACTTGAAGGAAAAGATCAGGGAAGAGTTTTAACAAGAAATGTAATAGGGCCTGTTAGAGTAGGAGATATATTAATGTTAAGAGAAACTGAAAGAGAAGCTAAAAAGCTTGTACCAAGATAATGGTAACACAATATACATGTAGTTTTTGTGGCGGAACCTTTCCAAAAGGAAAAGGTATGCTTTATGTTAAAAGCGATGGCTCAATTTTATACTTTTGTTCAAGTAAATGTAGAAAAAACATGCTAATTCTTAAACGTGATCCTAAGAAATATAAATGGACTGCTTTCTATGTTAAACAAAAGGCAAAAGCAGAAAATAAATAAATTTTTATTGAATTTTTAAAATTTAATTTTTATTCATGAAATTAAGACAGCCTATTTTAACTGTATTGGGTCATGTTAATGTTGGTAAAACAACATTATTAGATAAAATTAGAGGTACTGCTGTTCAGCTTAAAGAAGCAGGTGGAATGACGCAACACATCGGAGCTTCTTTTTTACCTATTCAAGTTATTTATAATATTGCAAAAAAATTAATTGAAAAATATAAAATTACCTTAAATATTTCAGGAATTTTACTAATCGATACGCCAGGTCATGAAGTCTTTTCAAATCTTAGAATGCGTGGAGGTTCCGTAGCAGACATGGCTATTCTTGTTGTTGATATAAATAAAGGATTGGAAAGACAAACATATGAAAGCTTGGATATATTAAAATCTCGAAATGTTCCTTTTGTTATAGCTTTAAATAAACTTGATAAACTTGAAGGATGGCATTCAACATATACTTATTCATTTCTCGAATCCTTATCATTACAAGATGAAAAAACGAAAGAAAGATTAGATTATAGAATTTATGATTTGGTTGGCAAACTTTCAATGTTAGGAATAAATGCTGAAAGATTTGATAGGATTAGGGATTTTTCAAAATATGTAGCAATAGTACCTACCAGTGCAATTTATGGAATAGGCATAGCTGAACTTCTTTTGGTAGTTAGCGGATTTTGTCAAAATTATCTTAAAACAAGAATAGCTTATACCGAAGGTCCTGCTATAGGAGTAATTCTTGATGTAAAACAAGAAATAGGCTTAGGAACAACTATAGATACAATAATATTTAATGGTATAATAAGAAAGAATGATTATATTGCTTTAGCTACAAGATCTGATGTTATAATAACAAAAGTTAGAGCTCTTCTTATGCCAAAGCCTTTGGAAGAAATGAGGGCTCCTGAAGATAAATTTATGTCCGTTGAAGAGGTGGTTGCTTCTGCAGGTGTAAAAATTGTTGCAGATAACTTAGATGAAGCCTTAGCAGGCTCTCCTTTATTTGTTGTTACAAATGAAAACAGGGATCATGTTCTAAGCAGAATAAAAGAAGAAATATCGTTATTTAAGTTTAAAATGGATAAAGAAGGTTTAATAATAAAAGCTGATACTCTTGGAACTTTGGAAGCAATTGTTTCATATTTTAAACGTATGAATATACCAATAAGATATGCTGATATAGGTAACGTAACAAAAAATGATGTTTTTGAAGCTTTTGTTTCAAAAAATATAAATCCTTATTACGGAGTAATTCTTGCTTTTAATGTAGATATTTTGCCTGAAGCTGAAGAAGAAATTTTGTCTAGAAAAATACCTGTTATTAGAAATAATCTAATTTATCAATTAGTTGATGATTATTTTGAATTTGTTAAAAAGTTAAAAGAAGAAGAAAAAAGAGCAGATTTTGAAAAATATCCCTATCCTGCTATTATAAAATTTTTACCAGGTTATACTTTTAGAAGAAGCGATCCGGCTATTTTTGGTATAGAAGTTTTATTAGGTAAAATAAGACCTGGCTATAAAATGGCAAATAAAAAAGGAAAAATATTAGGTTCTATTCTGCAAATACAGGAGCAAAATAAGCCTTTAAAGGAAGCTTCAAAGGGGATGCAAGTAGCTATTTCTTTAAAAGGAGAAGCATTTATAGGAAGAAACTTACATGAAGGAGATTTATTATATGTTTATATTGAGCCTGAAGAAGCAAAATATCTTTTAGAAAAATACAAAGAGGAATTTAACGAAGAAGAGATCGAATATTTGCAAAAAGTAATTAAAAATAAATTGTTCCAGCAATAAGTTTTTAAACTTATTTTTAAATAGCATAATTATGCCTGAGTTTAAAATCGTTGTTTCAGATCCTAAGACTGGTAAAGCAAAGACTGTTACTGTTAAGGATGATAAAGCTAAGGCATTAATAGGCTTGAAAATTGGAGATATCTTTGATGGTTCTTTGATAGGATTAAGCGGTGTTAAGTTAAAAATAACAGGAGGTTCTGATAGATCAGGTTTTCCTATGTTGCCTTATCTACAAGGTCCTGTTAAAAAAAGTATAATTTTAACAAAAGGTATAGGTTTTAAGCCCAAAAAGAAAGGTCTAAGGAAAAGAAAAACTGTTCGAGGCAATACAATAGCTGAAGATACAGCTTTAATTAATGTGGTCATTGTTAGCTAATTTTCTTAAACTTAGTATTTTATATTATAAATAATGTCAATGTTAGAAGAAGTTGGTCAACCTAGAATCAATATAGGTACAGCTGGTCATGTTGATCATGGTAAAACTACTTTAGTTCAAGCTTTAACAGGTGTTTGGACTGCTAAACATTCTGAAGAAATAAGAAGAGGAATTACTATAAAATTAGGCTATGCTTTTGTTACAACTATGAAATGTCCAAGATGCTTACCTCCTGAAAATTATACAACCTATGCAATGTCAAATAATGGCTATTGTGTTCATTGCGGTTCAAAACTTATACCTTTAAGAAATATAGCTTTTGTTGATTGTCCAGGTCATGATATGCTTATAGCTACAATGTTATCCGGAGCTTCTGTAATGGATGCAGCAATTGTAGTAATAGATGCAACAATGCCTTGTCCACAACCTCAAACTAGGGAGCATTTAAAGGCTTTGGAAATAATAGGATTAAAAAATATAATAGTTGTTCAAAATAAAATTGATGTTGTTACAAAAGAAAGAGCTTTGGAAAGCTATAAGGAAATAAAGAATACTCTTGAAGAATACTCATTAAAAGATGTGCCTATAATACCAATTTCTGCTCTACATAAAATTAATCTAGATCTTTTAGTAGAAGCAATTGAAAAATTCTTTCCAAATCCTGTAAAAGATGAAACAAAAAATCCCTTAGCTTATGTAATAAGATCCTTCGATGTAAATAAGCCAGGAACAAATTATAAAGACCTTGTAGGTGGAATATTAGGTTCTTCTATTGTAGAAGGATGCTTAGAAGTAGGACAAGAAATAGAAATAAAACCTGGCTTAAGAATAAAAAAAGAAGGAAAAATTGTTTATGAACCTTTAATTACAAGAATAGTAAGCTTAAGAAGTGAAAATATTAAATTAAAGAAAGCTTATCCTGGAGGTTTAGTAGGAATAGAAACAGAACTTGATCCTTCTTTAACAAAAAATGATCAGCTTGTAGGAAATATTATAAGTATTCCAGGAAAATCTCCTCCTGTTTGGAATTCTCTCGAAATAGAATTTGAATTATTCAAATTTGTAATAGGAACAAAGGAAACAATGAAGGTCGAGCCAATAAAATTAAATGAAGAATTGGCTATTAATGCTGGTGCTGCCAGAAGTGTTGGAGTAGTCACAAGTATAAAAAGCAATAAATTATCTCTAAATTTATCAATTCCTATATGTGCAAACGTTAAAAGTAGAGTTGCTATTAGTAGGAAAATACAAGGTAAGTGGAGGCTTGTAGGATATGGAATAATTGTATGAGATATTTCTTCGTAGATACAAGTTTTTTGATTAATATGGCTAAATTTGGCAAAAATTATATTGAATTAGCGCAGGAAAATTTTAACGAGGTTTTAATCCCATGCTATCCTAAAAATGTTCTGCTAGAATTACAGCAAATTGCTTCTAAAGATGGAAAGTTATCTAAACAGGCTAAATTGGCTTTGCAAATAATTTCAAAATTTAAAGAATTTCCAACTATTGAGGGAAATACAGACGAATTGTTAATAGATCTTTGTAATAAATATAATGGAATTTTAGCAACTGCAGATGAAGAATTAATGCATAAAGCTTATTCAAAAGGTATTCCAGTAGCTTTTATAAAAAAGAATGGCAAAATTGTTTGTTTTAAAGATTAAATTTATATA
>JAVVGP010000005.1:0-24248 GCA_032249055.1 Thermoproteota archaeon
AGAGCATTTGTATCTATTACACATTCTTTTATACCATTTCTTGCCATATTTCCTCCAAGATTCGGTTTAGCTCTTCTTCTTTAAGCATTCTTCCCAATTTTATTGTCATTCTCTTTTTACGCTTAGAAGAGACTTTCGCTTGGCGAAGCTTTTCATTTATTATAAGCGAAAGCTTCCTAGTACTACCATACTTTTTAATAGCTTCTTCTACAAGTTCTCTATACAAATCATCATCCAAGATTATAGTCGTTTTGACCATGATTCTATTTTTATATTTTGAAATATAAAAATTTTACGGTTAGATGGTAAAAATATTATCAATGGGTTTTAACTTTAACTTTATTCAATTACGTTAAAATTAACGCATGCTACTTCTTAGTGGCTTATTTTTTTATAAAATGTTTAAAAATAGTACTTAAGTATAAGCTCAATGTAATGCTTCCATTATTATTTCGTTTTTAATGAAAGCAGAAAGCTTTTATCAATTACTATACCGTTTCTTACCATGCTTCTTTTAAAATTCGGTTTAGTTCTTCTTTAAGCACTCTTTTTATTGTCTTTCTTTACGTTTATCAGACCCTCACTCGAAGTTTTTCGTTAATCAAAAAAGTTAAAAATTTAAGGAAAATTAAATTTTATCTTTGTTGTTCTCTTCAAAATTTACTAATGTTTAAATTTAAATCATAGATAGCCACTAGTAATTGAAATGGTTAAAAAAGAGATTGAAGAGCAAGGCATATTTAGAAGAAGATGTAAAAGTAATATCTAAGTTAAACTACGTTAATTTTTATAATATTATTTTATTTTACATATAAATTCAGATGTATATAAGAATAACTAAAATTTTAAGTGAGGATAACAAGCTTATAAAAAGTCTAAGAAAGTTAAAATAATTTAAACCTTATATATGGTAAATACTATTTTTATCATAAGTATGTTGATTGCTAGAGATAAATACATAAGCGAAGAACTTGTAATGATCATAAATACTCTTGAAGAATCTTTAAACAGATGTTGGAATACGAAACTTCTGCGAAAATTTAGCGAAGGAGATTACAGTGTGATGAATGCTTTACATCAAGAATTATTAAAACTTGAAATATTTCCTTATCTTACATCTGCTAACTTAACAGATGTGGCCATCATAAATGAAGTCTTAGGTGCTAAACTTTTGCCAGGTATTCTCGCCTCTACAATTGTAGCTACTAGAGCAATTAATGATAAAGAAATTTTAGAAGGAATTTATAAAGGAAAGATTAAAGTAGCCATTTCTGATTCAAATATGGTACCAGCAGCAGATCTAGCTGATCTAATTATCATAGGAAAAAATTTCGCATGGAAAGAAGAAGTCATTCTCACATCTTATGAATCAATAGATAATTCAATGAGGATATCAAAAGTAGAATTTAAAAAATCTCAACCTATAGAATTCAATGAAGAAATTGCCATGTTAAATCTAGCTTCCCAAATGGTAGGAGGTGCTGAAGCTGTTTTAAATTTAAGCGTAGAATATGCAAAGAATAGAATAGCCTTTGGTAAACCTATAGGATCTTTTCAAGCTGTTAAACATAAATTAGTTGATGATGCAATGATCATTGAATTGGCAAGATCTCTATATCTGAAAGCTTCTCAAAATATAAAATTTGCTCCTCTTGCAAAATATTATGCAAATAAGAAATTATTAAAAGTAATGATAGATGGCATTCAAGTACACGGAGGAATAGGTTTTACAGATGATGTTGATGTTCACTTATATTTTAAAAGATTAATAACTTTAGGAAAATTGTATTATAATTATAAACCTGATATCTTAAACTTCTTATAGAGTTTTACGGTAAAACTAGATCCTTGTATTGATCCCTTAATACTTTTTTATCCACTTTACCTACACTTGTTCGTGGGAATTCGTTTACAAATACAAATTTATCAGGAATCCACCATTTAGGTATCTTTCCCATATCTACATACTTCATTAAATGACTTCTTAACTCTTGTTCACTAATTTTATCTTTATAATCTGGTTTTGGAATTACCAATGCAAGAGGACGTTCTCCCCATTTCTCACTTCTTACAGCTATTACAGCAGTTTCAAGAACAGCTTCATGAGATGCGATAAGATCTTCTACCTGTTTTGAAGGTATCCATTCGCCTCCGCTCTTTATTACATCTTTAGCCCTATCTATAATCAATAGATATCCCTCTTCATCTATAACAGCTAGATCACCAGTTTTAAACCATCCATCCGGAGTAAAAGCTTCTTTAGTTTTAGCCTCATCCTTCCAATACTCTGTTATCAATCCTGGACTTCTTATCCATACCTCGCCAATAGTTTTACCGTCCCATTTCACCTCATTTCCCTTCTCATCTACAACCTTTATCTCTACAAATGGTGCAGGCAAACCTGCCTTATTTAAATAGTCCATTTGTCTTTCTAAATCCCAATCAAGCATGTGTTCCTTAAGATTAGCGAAAGTAAATCCTATACCTTCAGACATACCATAAGCTTCAGCTATTCTAATTCCATAAGACCAAGCCCTCATCATTAAGCTCCTGGTAGGATGCTCTCCATCGATCAAGAATTTTAATCCTTTTAAGGCATCTCTATAATTCTCAACCTCCGGATGATTTAGGAAAAGCATTAACAATGTAGGTACACCTGCAGTATAGGTTACTTTCTCCCTCTTGATTAATTCAAGAATTACTTTACCGTCATATCTGCCAGGAAGAACTTGCTTACATCCTAGTAATGTTCCAAAGAATGGAAGCATCCAACCTAAACCATGGAAGAATGGAGGTAAGTGTAATATTGTATCGGTACATTCTATTCTTGTAACGCCTGGATAAAGGTTACTTATTAAATTTATCATAAGTTGTAATATAAGTTGTCGATGGGAAAATTTAACTGGCTTTGGTAATCCTACAGTTCCGCTTGTAAAGTATATTGCAGCATCGGTATCTTCATCAAATTCAGGAAATTCATAAACCGAAGAAGCTGAATTAACTATATCATGATAATTGTATAAAGGTTTCAAACTTGTTGTGACTCCTTTTTCAGATATTACAATCCATCCTTTTACGGTCTTTAAATGAGGAGATATTTTTTCTACTAATGGAAGAAATTCGTCTCTAAATATTAAGAAAGTGTCTTCTGCATAATTTGTTGTGTAAACAATTTGTTCAGGAGGCAACCTTAGATTTATAGTATGGAGTGTTGCACCCATCATCGGAATAGCAAAGTAAAGTTCCAAATATTCAAGTGTATTCCAATCTATGACACCTATTCTGTCTCCCTTTTTTACTCCAATAGATTCGAGAGCATTAGCTACTTTTTTCAATCTTTCATAAAATTGTCTATACGTAACTCTTTTTTCAAACCTATACACTATTTCTTTATCAGGACTTCTCCTTAATGGTGTAAGCCATAATTTCTTAAAAATAAGAGGGTATTTACGCATAATATAATAATTTTTTTTAAAATATATAAGTTTTTTTTAAATTCAAAAAGTGAAAAAATTTTAAATATCATCTTGAAATTATTAATATATGCAGGGATTAACTTTCAATGACTTTCAAATAGGGCAAAAGTTCGTATCTCACCGCATTACTGTTACAGATGCACATATTGTAATTTTTGCAGGATTATCAGGAGATTTTAATCCGCTACATGTAGATGAAGAATTTGCTAAAAAGACAATATTTAAAGGAAGAATTGCTCATGGTCTTCTAACACTCTCTTTAATTTCAGGGTCTATGGGAATGCTGGTAGCAGGTACCGCAATTGCCTTTCTAGGAATGAATGTTAGGTTTTTATCTCCAGTAAAAGTAGGCGATACAATATATGCAGAAGCGACTGTAAAAGATAAAGTAAGAAAAGAAAAATATGAAGGGGGTATTGTTACATTTAGTTTTGAAGTAAAAAATCAAAGAGAAGAAAAGGTAGTTGAAGGAGAATTTTCTCTTTTAATTTCTGAAAAGAAACTTTATTAAAAAAGTTATTTTAATAAAGGACGTAATCTCTTATATTTGCTAATTTATATATATATAAAAATGCACGTAACAAAAAGGAATAATTATAATGAACAATTTCAATATTGAATAAATTTAAATTTAATTAAAGTAGAAGTTCAAAAATTATAAATTTGCAAATCGCTTTTCTAAAAACAACGATAAATTTTTAAATATCTAAAATAATTTAAAAATATGGAAAAGATAGAGGAAATTGAAAATTTGTTTAAGAATATCTTTGAAAAAGCAAAGGATAAAGTATCACATGAGCTGAATGTTTATAGAATCTTTCAATTTAATATAAGAGATGCAGGAGATTTTTATATCGAAATAAATTATGGAAAAATTAACTTTGTAAAAGGCACTCATCAAAATCCTACGGCAATTATTTCAACAGATTATGAAACTTTAATTAAATTACTTAAAAGAGAAGAAGATCCAATGACGGCTTTTCTTAGAGGGAAATTAAGTATAAGTAAGGATGTTATGTCTACGATGCTTTTAACTAAAATTGTTGAAGCAGCTTATAAATAAAAAAATAATTTTTTTATTTAGTTTAAAACGAATACTGCGGTTTTTATGAAATCTTTCTTAAACTGGTTTAAAATATTTGATATCTAAAATACTCCCTTTTCTTTCTTCATTCCAAACCGCCTGAACTTTCATACCTATCTTAATTTTTTCTTCTACTTTTTTAGGATCTGAAAGATCTACCTCTCCTATAAAGTGAACTAGCCCTTCATCTGCACCATCAGGCTTTATTAATCCTACAGCATAAGGAGGCGGAGGTAATCCATAAAATTGCCTATATACCACAAAAAATGTTTGGACAGTTCCCACATCTTTACATTCAACTACATCGTTCAAATTAAGCAAAACATAACAGCGCTCACAGAACATGCGAGGAGGAATTAATACTCTTCTACATAATGGACATTTTATTCCTAGAATTTTCTTTTCCTTAAGTCCTTCTAAGAATTTAGCAATAAAGGGACCAGTTGCATACCTGTATTCTATTTCCCATTTTCCCAATACTTCAAATCCTTTTGACATTATTTAATAATAGATTTTATTTTTAAAAAATTTTGCATTAAGAGTAAAAGATTCATTAACATTTTAAATCTTTTCCCTACTTAATATCATCGCTCCATGGAACTGTAAAGCTCCGCCCCATGCATGCGCTAATGCATTCACTACGTTAGGAACCTGTCTCTGACCAGCTTTACCCATAACTTGTAAAGCAGCTTCAGCAACTCTTATTAGCCCTGTAGCAGCTATAGGGTTCGTAGCTAATACACCCCCGCTGGGACAAACAGGAAGAGAACCATAGAATTTGGTTATTCCTTCTTCTAACAATTTCCATCCCATTCCTTTATCTGCAAAACCAAAAGCTTCATATTCCATTATCTCTTGTATAGTAAAAGCATTATAAAGCTCAGCCACATGTATTTCTTTAAGAGGATTCTCTATTTTAGCCTTTCTATACAATCTTCTAGCGAGTATTGCTAAATTGTCCCAGAATTCTATCGTTTTTTGACTCCAATAATAGGTATCACTTATATATTCTACTGCTCTTACCCATGCAGGATTATCGGTAATTTTTCTGGCTTTGTCTTCTGAAGCAAAGATTATTGCTGCGGCACCATCGCTGCTAGGACAGCAATCTAATAATCTTACAGGCCAAACCAGATAAGGAGAATTGTAATAATCTTTAAGTGTTAGATTAAGTCTTAAATGAGCATAAGGATTCCTTATAGCATCTTGTCTATTTTTAATTGCTACTTCTGCTAAGTAATCCTCGATATTTTTCTTATAAACAGCTGCATATCTAATTTGTTGAAGCGCTGCAGCATGAATTGCACCCATTCCAAAAACTCTTTCAAGGATTGGTTCTATTGCTGTATTGAGAACCTGTTGTGCTTCTACATTTTCACTTACTTTTTGAATAGCAAAAGCCAAAACTACATCGTATAAGCCGCTAGCAACATGATAATATGCTGCGAGGGCTGTGGAAATCCCAGTTGTGCCTCCTGTACTAATTTTAATTAAAGGCTTACCAAACCCTCTTCCGCATCCTAATGCAGGTGAATCGAATCTTTCAGGAGAAGAAATTCCATCAAAATTATCCATACAACCATGAACTACAGCCTCAATTTCATCTATACTTATCTTAGCATCGTCAAGTGCTGCCCTAACTGCTTCCCATGCTAGTTCTTGATGTGAAATATCTGCTCTCCTTCCTGTTCTAGTAAGCCCTACACCTACAATTGCGACTTTCCTCATTTTATTTGGAAAGAACTAAAATTGCATGAGTTTGAGCAGAAGCTCCAGCATGATAGCTCATACTATGAACTAAAACTTTATTTATATTAAGCTTATATGGCTCTTTTCCAATTAATTGATAGTATGCTTCGCCAACTTTAAAAAGTCCTGAAGCTATCGATAGGTCTGTACAAATTGTCCCTCCGCTTAAATTTATATTTTGAAGATCAGAAACATGCTTAGAAGCCTGACCTATCTCAGTCAATTCAAGAGCCTCGCATACCATTAATTCATGATAAGGTGTGACGTCAGCAATTTCAAATGCATCTATTTGTCTTAAAGGATTGTTAATATTAAGCTTATCATAAACTTTTTTTGCTATGAAATTTAAAGAAGCTAAATAATATAGTTCTTTGCTTCCTAAATAATAATTATCAGTGATCCATTTCATATCTTCTATCCATATAGGCTCCTTTGCATACCTTCTAGCGACTTCTTCGCTTGCTAAAATTATAGCAACAGCACCTGCGATCGGTTTAGGTATCATGAGACTTCTAAGCGGCCAAATTTCATATTCTGAATTCATAACTTCTTCAACTGTAATTTTTCTCTTAAGATAAGCTCTAGGATTTTTAGAACCATTTTCTCTATTCTTAACAACTACAGCAGCTGCAGATTCTTCGTTTACATTAAACTTTAATTTATAAGAAGAAGCTTTTAAAGCTAAAGAATGTAAATAGGTCATTCCTAATGGCCTATAAATGAATGGGTCGAAGACAGTATTAGAAGTAAAGATTAAATCGCTATCACCGCCATACGTAGAAGTAACGATGGCGATTTCTCCAGCACCAGCTTTTATTTTTAAACAAGCATAAATTAATGCCAATAGTCCATCTTCAGCAGCTTGCGATTCATCTCCAAGATATGTCCCCATTGCACTAGTAGTGTGCATATTAGATATAAGTCTTCCATTTACCCAGTCTACGCCACCTTCTATGAAGATATCTACTTTATCTCTGCTTATACCTGCTTCCTCTAAAGCTCTTTTAGAAGCCATAAAAGTTAATTCATAATATTGAGGTCTCTCAGGATTCCTTGCCTCATACCAATCTGAATAACCTACGCCTATAATAGCTACTTTTGTCATACTATTTAGGAAGTTTTAAAACATGCTCTCCTATCAAATTTCTGAGCACTTCATTGGTACCCCCGCCAATTGTCCCTACGAATGAGCTCAATAAGCCGAAAGTTAGCCCAAAAAGATTACTTTCTCGGAAAAGAATAGAATAGTCTCCTTCTTCAACTGCTTTTCTATACAATTTTTGCGCAGCATCGGTTGCAACTATTTTTACTGAAGCGACTTCAGGTCCCGGGATAATTTTTCTTTTTAATAAATCAAATACTCTTTCATACAATATTTTAACTGCTAAAATATCCAATATTTCATCTTCAATTTGTTCAATATTCTTTATAACTTTAGATCGAATAACTTCCTTTGCTGCAATTTCAGCAGAGATTATTGTAGGAGGCATTAAAAGCAAACGCTCAAAATTCAAAGCTTGAACAACCAATTTCCATCCTTCATTAACTTTTCCTATAACGTTTTCCTTGGGTACTTTTACATCATCAAAATACTCTATATTAAATTCAGATAAGCCTGTAATTTGTTTTATAGGTTTGACAGTTATTCCAGGAGATTTCATATCAACAATCATTAGAGTTAAGTTTTTGTATCTATCTTCAGGTCTTCCTGTTCTGGCTAAAAGCAACATATAATCAGCTAAATGAGCATAGCTGCTCCAAATTTTTTGACCACGTATAATAAAATGATCACCTTTATCTATCGCCTCTGTTTGAATACTCGCTAAGTCTGATCCGGCTGCTGGTTCAGATAATCCTTCGCACCAAATATCTTCACCGGTTAATATCCTTTTTAAATATTTCTTTTTTTGCTCCTCAGTACCTGCAATTAGTAAAATAGGACCTACAACAGTTAAACCTAATATTGAAGCAGGATTACCAAGAGGGGCACCAAATTTCATAAATTCTTCATAGACAATTATTTCCTTAACAGGATCATCTTCATAACCTCCATATTCTTTAGGCCACCAAATCCCTATGAAACCTGCTTCATAAACCTTTTTATGCCAAGCTTTTAACTCGTTTATCTTTTCTTCAACCCCTCCTCCTACCACAGGACTTAGTAGTTCTCTTCTTCTTAAACTTTCAGGAGTATTTTTAATGAGCCATTCTCTAACTTTGATCCTAAATTCTTCATAAACATCTTCCGCCATATATACTTAAATAAAAAATAACTTATAAATTTTCTTTTACTCAAATAATAGCTAAATTAATCAAAAATTCATTAAAATTTTTATATTTTAAAGGGATTTTTTTATTATGAGCACATATCAAGAATCTAAAATACTTTGGATGCCTGATAAGGATTTTATTGAAAAATCCTCCATGTTTAAATATATTACTTGGTTAAGAGAATTTTACGGCCTAGATTTTGATGTTTCAGTAGACGATCCTATTAAAAATATTAAAAATTACGAAAAAGTTTGGAAATGGTCTGTTGAAAATCTTGAAGATTTTTGGGAATCAATTTGGCAATATTTCGGAATAATATCTCATTCTAAATATTCAAAAATTTTAACCAGCAAGGAAATGCCGGGTTGCAGATGGTTTGTTGGTGCAAAGCTAAATTATGCGGAACACTGCTTCAGATATGCAAGATGGGGTGAAAATGTAATAACATATATAAGAGAAGATGGTACAAAAAGAGTAATAAGCTGGAATTTATTAGCTAAACAAGTAGCATCACTTTCAAATTGGTTGAAAGAAATGGGAGTAAAAAAAGGCGACGTTGTAGCTACATATGTAAGTCAAATACCTGAAGCTGTTTCAGCTTTATTAGCTACAGCTAGCATAGGTGCAGTTTGGGTAGCGATAGGTTTGGAATTGATGCCCAGAGCTGTTATTGACAGATTTAATATGCTGGGACCCAAAGTATTATTCGTTTCTGATGGATATCAGTATAATGGAAAGGAAATATATAAAAAGGAGGATATTGAGCAGGTCTTAAGAAGTGTGCCTTCGATTGAAAAAGTTGTAACAATTCCTAATCTTAAAGAAAGTTTAGAATTAAAAACAGATAAACGAGTATATGATTGGAGAGATGTAGCGAATATTAAAGGCAGCAAATTAGAATTTGAACAGATGGAATTTAATGAACCTTTATGGGTCTTATTTACATCAGGTACAACCGGAATACCTAAGCCAATTGTACATGGACATGGAGGAATATTAATCGAAGCATATAAAGCATCTTTGCACCTTAACAGCAAACAAGGAGATAAATTCCTATGGTATTCTACGCCTACATGGATGATGTGGAATGCGGTAGTAGATGGTTTGTTATTTGGAACTCATATAGTTTTCTATGACGGTAGTCCAATATATAGGTATTTAATGCCTTTGTGGGAAGTGGCAGAAAAAGAAGAGTTAACATTTCTCGGTACCAGCGCTCCGTTTATACATGCTTGTATGAAAATTGGTCTAGAGCCTGGAAAACAATTTAATTTGAAAAAGCTCGAAGTAATAGGCTCCACAGCCGCACCTTTATCTCCACAGGGCTTTAGATATATTTATGAGAAAGTAAAAGAAGATGTATGGCTTCATCCTGCTAGCGGAGGCACAGATGTATGCAGTGGATTTGTAGGAGGCAATCCTATACTTCCTCTTTGGGAAGGAGAAATGCAGTGTAGATGGTTAGGAGTTAAGGCTGAAGCTTATAATCTTGAAGGAAAGCCTGTAATTAATGAGCTGGGTGAATTGGTCATCGAGCTTCCTATGCCTTCAATGCCTTTATACTTCTGGGGTGATAAAGAAATGAAATGGTATAAAGAAAGCTACTTCAGTTTATTCCCTGGAGTTTGGTGGCATGGAGATTGGATAATAATTACAGATAGAGGTACTGCAATAATTACAGGTAGATCTGACTCTACTTTAAAAAGAAAAGGTGTGAGAATAGGTACTTTAGATATTTATAAAGTTGTTGAATCTTTGCCTGAAATTCAAAACAGCTTAGCTGTGGAAGTCAAAGGAAAGATCGTATTATTTGTAGTCTTAAAGGCTGGTTATACACTCACAGATGAAATTAAGCAGAAAATCAATAACGCGCTTAGAGAACAATTAGGTCCTTATTTCATTGCTGACATAATAATACAGGTTCCTGATATTCCTATGACTTTGAATTTCAAAAAACTTGAAGTGCCTATTAGGAAAATCTTATTAGGATGGGAAATCAACAAGGCGGTTAATTTAGCAAGTGTGCTCAACCCCGATGCAGTATATGCCATAGTTGATGCTTCAAAGCCTTATATGGAAGAAATATTGAAAGAAACAGCCTAATTAATTTAAGCGGCTATTCATGTATTGATTTAGATATATATTTAAATATCGATTATGTATAAGAATAGCTAAAATTTTAAATAAAGATAAAAAGCTTATAAAAAATAAAAGAATCTAAAAAAGTTTAAAAATAGTTGCTTTATAATTTAACTTTTTTCCTTCTCTACCTTCAGATTCTCCTTTATCCATTCCAGAGTTAAATCCTTGAATTCTACTTTCTCACACGGGAATGGTCTTTTAAGCCACTCCTCATAGAATGTTACAATATCAGGTAAAAATGTGAAGACTGGTGGATAGCCAGGAGGTACAACCTCAACTTCAAGCAGCGTATAGCATCCTGGACAATAGTATTCCCTCAGCTCGAAGTATCTAGTATCTGGATGCATATATTTAGGATAGATTTCTCTCATTTTTTCTTCTGTATCCCTCACAAATACCTTAGACTTAACTTTCCAATTGATTCTGAAATCTCCGAACTCATAACCGCACAGTGCTTTGATTATCGGCTTACCGTCCTTACAGACTATAAATAAATGGTCTCCAAGAACCATAAGTATTTTTTCCTTCCATGGAACTTTTTCCTGAAAATATGCTATTAAAGCATCGAACATTTCAGGATCTTTCTCACTAGTTATTATTCTGAACAATTCTTCTACGCTAATTTTGCCTTCTATCATTGAAGCGATTAGTGCTTTCTTTTCCTCAATTGACTTGGGCTGACTCATATCACCTCACCCTTATTGCTTCTTTCGGAATTTCCTTAGTAACAGGCATAAGCCAGAATATCCTTCTAGGATCTAGAAATGCCTTGTAACCAGCAGGTACTACAAATGTAGTAGCAGGATGCTCAACTATGCAAGGACCTTCAAGTGTATTTCCAGGTTTAAGTAGATCCATTTCCCACAAAGTCGCCTTATACCATTTCCAGTTCCAGTAAATTTCTCTTTCACCTTTATAAGCTTCTTTAGGAGGTTCCTTCTCGCCAAGCTCCTCCGCTTTAAGTATGGGTTTTATCGTGGGTATTATTGCAGTAAGTATTGCTCTTGTTATGAAATAGCCATGCTCTGGGCTCTTGGCTGCTCTAGCATAGATTCTCTCAAAGTTTTCTTCAAAGGCTTTTACCAATTCCCACAGAGAAACTGGAGACATTTCGAGGGTTTTGCTCTCTACCTCTATGTCATCAAGCATACCTGCATAAAGCATCCTTACAGCTGCTTTCCATACTGCTGGACTTAATTCTAGCTTTTCCCTTCTTAATTCTTCCTCGATTTCACTTTTTAGCTTTAACCAAAGTTCATTTAATCTACTAGAAGTCACCATACTCAATACGCCCCTCATTGCATCATAGAATCCTGTTCCTTCAGATACCATCTTCTCAATTAAATTCTTTACATCGTCTGGAAGAATTTTGTATATTCCATCAATTAATTCTTTGCCCACAGATGTTGGCTCAACATCTGCAGGCGGAGGAACATAAAGCTCGGTAGATATTTCGCTTCTAACACCAAAGTCAGCCATTGTTGCACCCCATGCTGAGAAAGCAGCTGCCCAGTTAGGTACCAAGATTCCTTTAAAGTCCAGTCCTTCTGTGAAACCTGCTATGTGCAATGGCCCGCCTCCACCATAAGAGACAATGTAGAAAATTTCTGGACCAAAACCTAATCCATATAAGTATGATAGAACATGCATCTTCATTTTTAAGTTTACCATTCTGTAAGCTGCTAATGCCGCATCATAGACATCTACATGTAACTTATTAGCAACCTGCTCTTTGAAAACTTCTAGAGCTCTATTTCTATTCAATTTGATGGTGCCGCCTAAAAAGTAATCTGGATTAAGATAGCCTAATATAAGGTTAGCATCATTTATGGTTACATTAGTAACTCCACCTTCCTCCCAACATACACCTATTCTCCATCCTGCACTTTGAGGAAGGACTTCTAATCTATTGGTAATTGGATTAACCCTCACATAAGAACCAGTACCAGCTCCTATAGATTCCACTGCAGCCATTGTTAAGTTTACGTAGTATCTATGTATTATTCCCCAAGGCTTTAATTGATACTTACCAGCTAATACGGCACCTACATCAAAACTGGTACCTCCAACATCTGTTCCTATAGCGTAATCAAAACCATAGATAGAAGCTAAATAATTGGTTCCTATTATACCACCTGTAGGTCCTGAATTCACTGTATGTATTAATTTCTCGTAGTCTATGCTCACATTTGTTCCATAATTTGTAAGAAGTCTCACCGATCCCTTGAATCCTAGATTTGTTAGATCCTCACGAAGTTTACGCAAATGAACTCTTGATGGTTCTGTGGCATATACTTGAATTACTACAGCATTTAACCTGCCAGTTTCTCCAAGTATTGGGTGTATCCTGTGAGAGAGAAAAATAGGTACATTGATTCCTCTTTCCTTCATGACTTCTTCGATTATTTCTTTGGCTTTCAATTCATGTACAGGATTCGCGAAGCTGTTTATGAAGGCTACTATTATGGCTTTAACACCCTTGGAAAGTAATTCTTCCGCAGCTTTCCTAACTTCCTCCTCATAAAGCGGTATCATTACATGTCCGCTTAAAAGAATTCTTTCCCTTGCACCCTTTATGTATTTCCTTTCCACGAGAGGTTCAGGATGGAAGTGTGAAACGGCATGTAGATGTTCAGGAAGGGGTAAATGTTGCCAACTTTGTCTACCTCTGCCAAATCTTAACACATCTTCAAAACCAGCTGTGGTTATAATTCCTATTGGATAAAGCCCTTCTCTGGTCAATATTCTATTAAGCATTATGGTACCTGTGTATATAACTAATTGAAGGGATGAAACTACTTGCTCAAGAGTTAAACCCCATTTTGAAGCTGCATCACGTATTGAGTTTAAAATACCTTTGGCTTCATATTCAGGTGTAGTCTGTGCCTTTCCAATTACATACTCGCCTTTTTCGTCAACCAGTATGGTATCTGTCATCGTGCCTCCTGTATCTATGCCTAGTATGATAGGTTTGTGACTCATAATCTACTTACCCAGTCTTTTGGCAGTTGCCAGAATTCAATAAATTCAGAACCCCATTTCTTGGATAATGTGATTACCTCCTTATACATATACCTTACAGGTTCAGGTAACTTTCCAAGCAATTTCTGCCTATTTAACATGTAAAATTCCTTGAAATCCATAGATCTAACCTTTCTTTGTTCCCTTATTTCTTTTCTCCTCTTTTCAGAAGCTTCTCTATCTACCACGTAGGTGTCGCCTTCCTTTCTAATAATACATCCAAAGACATCCCTTAAGATTCTTTCGGTGTATATTCCGTCGTTAGCATCCTTTTCGCACAATTCATAAGGTCTCTCCAAGGGATCTCCGAAACCAGGTCCACCATTAAACTTAACGTAGAATAAATCATACTCTTTAAACCTTCTGGGATAAAGCAGGCAGTAGGGCAGCCGTTCAAACTTACCCTTAACAAGAAGCTCAGCTTCAGGATTGTCTGGATCATCGCCAAGAGGATATGGTAGCTTGTTCCTAATTATCTCCTCCATATTAGTATCATAAACATGAAGAGAATAGGAGCCGGCACCAGGATATCCTGGAAATACTCCTGCAGGAAACAGATTAGCATTAAATGCAACTGTCTCGGTTATCCCGTAGAACATTGCCATATATTGCCATCCAGACCCTCCTCTTCTTCTTCCGTAACCTGCTGTGTTTGGTTTCACCAATCTGCCAGATAAATATCTAAAGCCTCTCTGTATCCTCTCCCAATCCTCAGCTTCGCCCATGTCCGACTCAGGATTCCACATGGCATAGCCCCAATCAATACCATCTCTAGCCATATTAGCACCAAGACCAACACTTGATAGTTCAAAAGTAGCTATGGGAAAATAGAATCCAGCAGGTTCTATGGCCTTACCGCTTAGAAAACCGCCACCCTGTACAGCATCTGCTGTGCCACCATAACCAGCAGCACCCTCCTCTATATATCCCCTTGCAATAAAGGCTCTCATAAAGTTAAGATATAAATTACCACAGGCAGGTATGGTAAAGTACCACGGCGTTTGTCTAGATAAATGATATATGTGATCGCTGGACATCCACGTACCAGGCGAATATTCCAACTTTAAAGCTAAATTGAACCCTTCATTTATCACTTCACCATAGCCTATTAATTGGGTTAAAACAACCCAAAGTGCACCCTGAAGTGCTGCAAACGATGTATTCCACGGCCATGGACCAGGACCACTTCCACCTTCAAAATTTAAAACAACCCTTCCATCTTTCTCTATTCTAACCTCTAATGGTAAATGATGGACCCAATCCCTACGAGCATGAGGTTGCCATGCTTCTTCAGCAAAAGGGGTAAGGTTAAAAGCAACCCCTCTTATTCTTCCAGGTACCGTTCTCTCCTTTATTCTGGCTATGAAATGTCTCCTGCTTTGTTCTATTACTTCTCTTATAAACTGCATGTAATAATCTATTCCATATTCTTTAATAAAATCAAGGACAAAACGCTTAATCATATATATTCCTGCAATCCTTGCCTTTTCATCAAGATCATAGTAAAGAGGTGTTCTGACACCTCTTCTAGATCTCTCGTAATAATACTTATTTATGACATCGTTCTCAGCTATTTTTTCGGCAGTTATATAAAGTCCATCTTCAAATCTTGTTGTAGAAGCAGTAATATCATGACCTGGAACTATTCCTCCAATGTCAACCTGATGAGTAACGCCGCCAGCCCAACCAATCAGTTCACCATTATAGAATATAGGTATTATGGTATGCACATCCGTTGTATGCACATTGCCCAGTGCTGGATCATTACTAGAGAAGATATCTCCTTCTTTGATTCCAGGTTTATCTTCATAGCCGTTCCTAATCATCCACTTTATGTCTTCACTTATTGTATGAACATGTACTATTATTCCTGTTGATAATACTACTGCGTCTCCTTCTGGTGTAAATAGCGCGAAGCATGTTTCATTTATACTCCTGGTTATCGGGGATGCTGCTATATGCACACAAACTTCTCTAGCAGTTACAACCGCAGACTGTAACTTATAGAGTGCCTCTTCCCACTTTATAGGATCCTTTGATCTAAGAGGCAAATCACCAGTAAGACCATAATAACAACCTGTTTCCCGAAAGAGTTTTTCTGATTCTTCAAGCATGCTTTTTAGTGTTTTACCTCCATAACCAATTCCGCGTGTCATGTGTCTGTTAAATTAACAAGTTAAAAATATATAAATTTTTCGCATACTTTTAAAGAAAGATTTATATAATTATAAAATTAATTAATATATTAATTTTACCATATGTAATTAAAAAAACAGAAATTCTAAGGTTTCCTAAAATTCCTGTTTCTTAACATATTTTTACTTAATCAGTGAAAAATTAATGTTTAAAATAAAAAGAGAAAGAATGGTTCAAAGATTTCATTTTTTAATGTTCATAACTTTAATAATCCAAAGGGATAAGTAGGATGTTGGTAAGCATTAATCACCAGTTTTAAAAATTAAATGGTTTTAAAATTAAAAATTGTTAATGAATTTTTTTAATTAAATAAAGAAAAATAAGCAATCCACATTGCTACATTAAAGTCTATTCTTTTTACAAAACATTCAAAAAAGGTTCTCATATATAAGCTCTTATATAATTTTTCCATTATTCTCTCAGATTTTTAAAAATGAAAGAAGGTTAAAGCAGCGATAAATGCTTATATAGTTTTTGGTCCTATTTTGCATTTTTCCTTAAAATATTCAATACAATTCATTAATTACAATGAGTGCTTCTTATACATTTAAATATTTTTATTAATAAAGGTTGCTTCATGCATTAAGCTTTTCTAAATTCTAATAAATATTTACAAAAGATAATTTATTAAAACCAATATTGCCTAAAAAATTTTAATATATTATAATTCATCAACAAATATAACGTCTCTTACTTTTTCTAAATTATCTATTTTGTAGGTTTCTCCTTTAAGATATTTACTTAAATATAATTTAGCAATGAAATTAAATCTATCAAGATTTAATCTTGTACCTATATGAGCCAACAGTATAACTGCTATTGCATGACCTAATATCATTAATATATCTTTTGCATAGAATTGAAGTTCAGCATCTTTATATTTCATTATATTAGATAATATTTCCTCAATCTTTGTCATTGCTTGTTCTGCAGCTTCTCTTTCTTCTTTAATCTCATTTATTAAGCTTTTCATATCTTTTAAAAGCTGTTCATGGGCATTTTTCTTAAAAATAGCTTCGAGCATATCTAAAGCTTGGATATTGCTAGTACCTTCCCAGATAGGTGTTATCAAAGCCTCTCTGTGAAGTCTTTCGATTGGATATTCTTCAAGAAATCCTATACCGCCATGAATTTCCATAGCCATTTTAGTTACATATGCTGAAACTTCAGCTGTGGTATTCTTTGATATATGCGTTAGCAATCTTGCATAATGATAGTTATTGGTGTATGGAGGTTGATCTTTCCAACTTTTTTGGAATTCATTTATTGTTTTAAACGTCAAAACTGTTGCTCCTTCTATTGCAATTTCCATATCTAATAGATCTCTCCTTATCAATGGATGTTCTATTAAACGCTTACCAAAAGAGCTTCTTATTTGAGAATAATAGTATGCTTCAAGATATGCTTTTCTAGCAATTCCTAACGCACCAACAGCATTTGCTATTCTAGAAACAGTCAGAGTTTCCATGGTATAATAAATTCCTTTATCTTTATCACCAATAAGATAAGCTTCAGAATTATGAAATTCAACTTCACCGGTAGGAACACTTATAGTTCCGCTTTTTTCTTTTAATCTTCTTATTATAAAGTTTCTTTTGTTTTCTTTATTGAATTTAGGAATTAGAAATAAAGCTAAACCTTTAGCACCAGCTACAGAACCTTTTGGTCTAGCTGTTACTAAAGCTAAATCTGCAAGACCTACATTACTTGCGAAGTATTTTTCACCATTTACTCTCCATCTTTCTCCATCATATAAAGCTTCTGTCTTGTTTGATCCTAAATCACTACCTCCTTGGATTTCAGTGAACCACGTTGCACCATACATAATAGGCTCTTTATCTCCGATTAAATGAGGAATATATTTTTTCAATTCATCTTCGCCATATTTGTATAGAGCGTATGCAACCTGATTTGTAACTGTTATAATACATGCTATACCTGGATCTGATATTAAATAAATAGATGCAAAGTGTTTATACCAGTCTCCTTCCTTATATGGAGGCTTATTAACGCTATATTCTTTCAATAACTTCTCAAGAATCCATCTTTCTGCGAAATCTAACCATATTTCATCTACTCTTTCTCCAATAATGCTCCATACTATATGCTTTAGATGCGCTCTTTTATCAATGTAATCTGAAAACTCATATAATTCTCTGCCTACGAATTCACCTATTGAAAATAAATCAATAGGCTTTCCTAAGAAATATTTAAGAATTACTTGCAAAGGTTTATCGATCTCATAATGGTTTTTATTATAAATATTTGATAAATAAGAGTAGATATTATTCATAAAAAAATATTATTATTAAAAGCTTAAATAATTAAGTTATTATCAAATAAGGTTCGTTTATATTGTGGATCAAAGCATGGTATAAATTTCATATCATATCTCTTCTTGCCATATTTCTTCTAAAATTCGATTCAATTCTTCTTCTTTAAGCATTCTTCCCAATTTTATTGTCATTCTCTTTTTGCGCTTAGAAGAGACTTTCGCTTGGCGAAGCTTTTCATTTATTATAAGCGAAAGCTTCCTAGTACTACCATACTTTTTAATAGCTTCTTCTACAAGTTCTCTATACAAATCATCATCCAAGATTATAGTAATTTTGACCATATTTTATATTTAATTTGAAATTAATTATTTATGGCTAAATAACAAATTTAATAAGTTTTTAACTTTAATGATATTCAATTACTACATAAAGCTTAGGAGAGAAATCTAAAAATTATAATCTTTTAACCGCTTCTGCATATATAGGATCAAGGAAATTGTAATCTTTGATTATGCTCATCTTTTCAAGATTCTTTATAAGATTATCCAAAACGCTTGTAGAAATGCTTGAACCTTCTGCATCCTCTAAACATCTTAATAACTTAGACCAGCTATTGAAACCTTTGGATAAACATTTAAGAAGATTCTCATATCTCCTTGCAACTATTATTGATTGTTTTCTTTTTTCTTCAATAAAATTTTTAATTTCTTGCAATGCTACAGAAATCGCAGCTTCCTTTATTTCATTTATGTTTCTCTTGTTATAATAATAATTTCCTACAAATACTAGCCAGCCTAGAATACCATCAAACATCTCAACTATTTCATTCAAAGTTTTTTCATCAACTTTAAGATTTAACTCTTCAAAGCCTTTTCTCATGAAATTCAAGGAAGTTTCCTTATCAAATCTTTCTATCTTAATCTCATGAAAATATCTTCCATATAAAGGAGACTTAGGATCTTCGATTCCTATAAAATCATATAATAATCCTACTTCTGAACCAGTTAAAATAAAAGTCAAATTTCTATTGTAATCATAAGAATGAGCTATAGCATCTTTTATTTCTTTAGATAAAGGTCCTCTTAATCTTTGAGCTTCATCCAAAGCTATTATTAACCTTCTTTCGTTCAAATGGTCAAAAAGATCAGATAAACTTACAAAATTCCTTCCTTTCCAAGATATTTCAACAAAATTACCAAGTATCGTAATTCCTCTTATTCTGCTAAGAATTTCCTTAATTTTATCTAAAATTGAAGATAACGCTTCAGAGAAGACTCTATAAAGTTCAGCTCTGCTGTAATTTTCTTTAAGCTTCCTACAATCTATTACAATAAATGGAATTTTGGCTTCGTTTAATGCAACGTTCATAACTGAAGTTTTTCCAATTCTTCTAATTCCTGTTATAATTAATAAAGGTCTATTCAGATTTGATATTATTTCCTCTATTTCTTTTTCTCTATCGAAAAGCTCTTTTCTATTTACCTTGGGTCTTTCATCAAATAGCACTTCTGCCCCTAAACTAATATTCACCCCCAGAAGTATATAACTTTATAATTGAAAATGGCAACGTCTCTAAAGAAAAATATTGTATAGAGCAATATCTTATACTTTTTATACAAAATTAATATATTTTTTAACTTGCATAAAATCTATTTTTTCTTAAAAGATAATAGTTTATTTAATAATAATAATTAACGATTTTAAAATAACCAGCCTTGGAAAATACTTTAAATGTTTTAATAATAAATAGGACTTGAATTGATAACGAAGCTATTTTTACTAAATCTAAATTTTCTACTACTTCAAATTCTAAAGTTAGCTTTCTTTTCCCATCTTTTACTCCCTGTGCATAGATCTCTTTAACTAGCATATATTTACCAGGTTTTGTTCCATTTAAATTCAATTCAAAACATTCGGCTTGACCAGGCTCTAAAACTATCAGTATAAGTGGAATTATTCCAGGTTCAAGCCATTCTGCTCTAGTCCATTCTGTTCCATTATAGTAATAGACGTAATAATCCAAACCAAACTCTATTCTTGTTGGTCCTTCATTAACTAGACAGAATTTCATTACTTCCCACCTTCCATAAACTTTCTTATCAGAAACAAGCTTTGCATTCACTTCTTGAAGAAAAGATACATAAATTAAAGAAGCTTTGGCATCAACAATTCTTTCCTTCTTATCAATAACTTTAACTACAACCAAATAATATACATCTACTTGATCATCTATAGTATATTCCATTTTTGACCATCTGACAACAATATCCTCATAAACCTTTTTGCAAACATTCTTTTTGGGATCGTGGAAAAAGATCTCCATTTTTATTCCTTTGATTATCTCATCATACTGATTCTCATCAGAAAAGCCACGTAGATAGAAACCTATTTTAGAATTAGGTGGTTTGGTTCCATTGGACATTGAATAAAATATAATCTTTCCCAAATAATTACCAGTCTCAAGTTTCATGGCTTCTGCATAAAGTTTCATGAAGTCGTTTGCTGAACAGGCATTATTAGCGAATGCGTTATTGATGGGCGTATTTGTCTGTTCGTTGATAAGAGTGTTTAAAAAAGTTAAATTTATAAGATTAAAGCCCATAATGTAAACTCCGATCATTACAGTTATAATGAGGAAAACAATAATTACCCTAATCGTCTTCTCAATATTCTTAATTCTTTCATCCTCATTAACATTATTTGCTGGTATTTTATTAGTAAATCCTTTTGAATCAAAGCTCTTTTCCATCAAAACTATTAAAAATTAAAAAGCTAAAATTAATATTTCTAATTTTTTTAATCTTATTCAAATTTTTTTAAGAATAACTTTTTTGAAATTATATTATGGAAAAACTAGAAAATATTGTATTAAAGCCAATCGGTTATATATTTCATGAATATTCGGATGAAGAAGTAAGGAATAGTTTTAATGGAGTTAATGCAATAGCTAAAATTTTGCCTGAATATGAAGAAGGATTAAAAGGAATAGAGGGATTTTCCCATATAATTCTCGTAAGCTATCTTCACAAAGCTAAAGAATTTCGCTTAATAGTTAAACCAAGAAGATTATTAAAGCTTGGAATTAAAGAAGAAGAAATTCCAGAAATAGGAGTATTCAGCACAGATTCTCCCATGAGACCAAATTCAATAGGAATAAGCATAGTAAGATTAATTAAAAGAAATAAAAACGAATTATATATAGAAAATTGCGATTTATTCAATGGAACTCCTTTGCTTGATATAAAGCCATTAACAGAAGATAAATTGCCTGAAAAGGTTACTTTTCCAGATTGGTATATTAAATTATTAAGAATGGTAAAGGAGAGAAGCGGAATTTCATTAAGGACTATTTAGTTTAAGATGGCCCGCGGGCCATCGGTTTTATTTTAAAAACCAAGGCAAAAGTTCTACTTCAACAAGTTCGTTTTCTTTGCATACTTCCTTTTCTTTATCTATAACAATAAAACAGTTAGCTTCAGCAAAACTTTTCAGCACATGAGATTCCTGCATACCTGCAGATTTAACAACATATTCATTGCCATTCCAAAATGCCATAGCTCTTATAAATTCTCGCCTTCCAGGTTTCCTTTTAATTTCCTCAACTAACCTTGCCTTTACTTTAGGTAAGAAAATATCCTTTCTTCCACTCATTTTTAAAAGTGCAGGTCTCACAAATTCATAATAGCATACCATTGCAGAAGCAGGATTTCCTGGTAAAGCAAATAAAAGAGTTTTATTCAATTTACCAAAAAATATTGGCTTACCTGGCTTTATAGCTACCTTCCAAAATACTTTTCTCACACCTATTTTATCGAATACTTCTCTTACAAAATCTTCTTCTCCTTCAGAAGTTCCTCCGCTAACCAAAATAACATCGAAATTTTTAACAGCGTCTTTAACAAGGTTCTCAAACAAATTTTTATCATCTCCCACCAAGCCAAGATTTTTACATTCAAAACCATCTAATTTAAGCGAGGCTTCCAAAGAAAAGCTGTTGGCATCCCAAATTTTTCCCTTTTCCAATTCATATCCTGGATAAACTAATTCCTTGCCTGTAATAATTAATGCAACCTTTGGTTTTCTGTAAACAAATACTTCATTGTAACCTAGCTTTGCTAATAATCCAACTACAGAAGGCGTAATAAAGGTTTTTTCCTCCAAAGCAACTTCACCTTCTTTAATTTCCTCTCCTTTAAATCTAACATTTTCCCATTTTTTTACTTTAGAATAAATTTCAACATATCCGTTATCTTCTTTTGTGAATTCAACCATGCAAACAGCATCTGCACCTTTAGGAATCATTGCACCTGTCATTACTTTTGCAGTCTCGCCATTTTTTATTTCAAAATCTGCATAATCTCCTGCGGCTATTTTTCCAACAATCTTTAATTTCACAGGATTATCCTTACTTGCATTTGCAACATCTTCGCTTTTAACAGCGTAACCATCTACTGCAGAATTATCGAAGGGGGGAAGATCTATTTTAGCAAATACTTTTCTTGATGTGACATATCCCAATGAATCAGAAATGTTTAGTTTAATTTCTTTAAGTTCATTAACTTCGCTTAAAATTAAATTTATAGCTTCCTCATATTCTAACATAATTAAAATATTTTTTGCTATATTTTTAAACATTTTATATTCCTTGAAGATTTTTATTTAGAAATGCTTGGAGCAATTATTCTTTCAGGAGGAAAAAGTGAAAGATTTGGAACAAATAAAGCTTTTGCTTTATTAAAAGGTAAAGAAATTATTCAATGGAGCATAGAAGGATTAAATGAAATTGCTCAAGAAATAGTTATATCTGTGAAGAAAATTGATAATAGATACAGAAGATTTGTTTCAGGAAAAATAAAATTAATAGAAGATTTGTATGAGCTGGAAGGGCCTTTGGTAGGCTTATATTCATCTTTGCTTTCCATGAATTCAAAATATGTTTACATACATCCTGTTGATTCTCCTTACATATTGAAAGATTATATAATGTACATGTTGGAATCGATAAAGGGCTATAACGCATGTGCAGTAAAATTTGAAGATGATTCTTTCGATCCAACTCATTCGATAGTTGATAAAGATATTGCATTAATCTATTCAAAGAAGTTAATTGAAGAAGGATACACAAGCTTGAAATCCTTGTTTTTATCAATGCCAAATGTTAGATTCATTAAAATAAGTGAAATAAAAATCAAAGATGTAGATAAAGTGTTCGTAAATATAAATACAAAGGAAGATCTGGAGATTGAAGAATTCAAATGAAGAAAATTTCTGCAATAATTCTTGCAGCAGGAATATCATCAAGGATGGGCTTTCTGAAGCAAACTATAAATATTAAGGGAAAGAGTATGCTTGAATTGGTATTAGATAAAGTGAGAAAATTCCCTTTCTATGAAATAATTTTGGTCTTAGGTTACAAGCATGAAGAAGTCATGAAAGCTTTAAAATTAAAATTTGAAAAAGTTGTGATCAATGAAGAATATGAAAAGGGCATGTCTTCTTCTTTGAAAAAAGGAGTGTTGAATATTTCCAAAGATTCAGAAGCATTCGCAGTATTTTTAGCTGATATGCCGCTAATAAAAGAAGAAAGTATTGAAAAAGTTATCAGCGAATTTAATGAAAGATCCTGTTTAATCGTGGCTCCTGTTTACAATAAGGTAATAGGGCATCCTGTAATTTTTCATAGAAGCTTAATTTCTGATATAATCAATCTTGAAGGAGATATTGGTGCTAAAAAGGTTATAGAAAAATATAAAGATAAAGCATACTTTGTAGAGGTAGATGACGAAGGTGTTTTGATAGATATTGATACTCCTAAAGATTTGGAAGAAGTTTTGAAAAAGCTAAATTAGCCTGCAGAAATAACAGGAAAGAAGGCTACAACATCGTTATCCTTTAAAATTATTTTATCAAGCTCAGCCTTGTTAACAGTTACAGCATTATGAGCAACCAATACATTTCTCTTTAACTCTTCGCTTTCAAAAAGAACTTCTTTAACTTCTTGATTTTTAGAAAGTCTTTGGATAAAATCTTTAA
>JAVVGP010000006.1:0-21967 GCA_032249055.1 Thermoproteota archaeon
TCCCACCGCCAATTATTAAGGGTATATTAATGTTCTCTCTTACAACTTTTATAGTTTCACTTGGAATAGGACGTTTTACACCTGACCCTCCTTCAATATATATAAATTTCATTCCCAACATCTCAGCTGCCATTGCATATGCGGCAATAATATAAGAGTACTTATACGGTATAGGTCTTGCCCAGCCTATATATGAAACTGCTCCTCCTTCACCAGCTATAATATAACCCACAGGTATTGTTTCTAATTGATATTTTTTAATTATTGGTGCTGCTTGCATTTGCACTTCAATTAAATAATATGGATTTTGTGAGTTAAGAAGAGACATAAAAAATATCGCATCAGCATTTTTACAAATTGCAGACAAATTGTTTGGAAAAATAATTACTGGTAAACTACAAGCTTGTTTGATTTCAGATATTGTTTTTTCCATTAAACTTTCTGTTATTCCTGTAGATCCTCCTACAAGGATAGCTTTGCTCCCACTTTTTTCAATAATTTGACATATTTCTCTTAATTTATTAATATTTATTTTTTCAGGATCTAATAGTACTACGTGAATGCATTTCTCTTTCTCTATAAGTTTAACCAAATATTCTAAAACGGACTTGTTTTTAACCAAGTTCACCTTTATAATATAAATCGATAAATTCGTTATATGCATCTATAGGTTCTTCACTGAATTTTAGTTTTACTATTCCAGTTAAATTGCATACCGCACAAAATACATTTGCTTTGTTTTCTTCTTTTTTAATTTTTACAAATATTGAAGCTTTTCCACATTTTGGACATGTAAATATTTTAGGTATTTTCCTAATTACTTTTTTTACTATCTTACGTCTTTTTCTTCTTCCCATTATTTCTCTTCTTCTTTTTTTAGGAATATATATATAATTATCATAATTAGCGATATAGGTATTAAGGAATAGTAAAGATATGTTAAGATGGTATCTATACTCATAATTAAGTATTTGAAGATTTTATATTATAAATTTTTAACAAAATTTTTTATTAATTCCTTCATAGTTATCTTTCTCTTTGTAAGGTAATGGGTATTTAACATGGAACAAGCTAAAATATGATAACAAGGTTTAATTTTATATTTTCTTGCTATCGAAGTAGAAAAACCATAGCATGTACAAGCTATATTCTTGAATACATAATAATTCCCTTTTTGACCTTTAACATAAAATAGATTTGTAGGATAAATAGGATTTTCTAATACAATTATTCTATTTTCTTTTATCAAATTCAATGCTTTTCTAATTTTTTTTACCTCTAATTTTTCTTTATAGTAATACCGCTTTAAGTATCTCTTGATTTTTGATTTTAACGATGTATAATTCATAATGGGACTGCCAGGATTTGAACCTGGGCCACTAGGACCCGAGCCTAGCAGTCTACCAAGCTAGCCTACAGTCCCAATAAATATTTTTTAATTTTGATAAATAAGTTTAAATTTTCTCATGTAGAAAATTGTTATGGATAATTTTCTTACTGCAATTTTTAACCCAATCAGATACGAAATATTAAAACTTTTAAATAAAAAGCCTTTAAACTTAAAAGATATTATTGACGAGCTTCGTTTAGATTACGCTAA
The DNA here is from genome assembly GCA_032249055.1 of Thermoproteota archaeon. Classification (GTDB taxonomy): domain Archaea; phylum Thermoproteota; class Thermoprotei; order Gearchaeales; family Gearchaeaceae; genus SCGC-AAA471-B05. The sequence goes on from JAVVGP010000006.1 coordinate 1,601, forward strand.
AGCCTCACTAATCTTATATCATTTAAAAATACTACAAAAAAGTGGGCTTGTTGAAAAAAAAGATGGAAAAAAATATATGTTAACATCTATAGCTAAATCATTATTAAGATATCTCTCATTATTAGAAACAACTCCAAAAATTTTAAATGAAGAAATCTATATATTGAAAACATCCCCTCCATTTGAAGTTATAAGTTTTTCTGAATTTTTAAATTCTTTAAGTAAAAGTGAGTTAAAACAGAACGTAAATCTAGAAATATTTTCTTCCAAAATAAAAGAGCTTTTGCTAAATCATTCCAAACGAATAATTAGCGAAGACATGCTGTTATTTTTATTGGAATATTATTCTTCGAATAATTTATCTTTTATCAATACTTTAGATACTTTAATTTTAAAATTTAAGAATGTTGAAGAATTTTTAATAAATAAAAATAATGAAAATAATTTATTGTTAAATAATAATCTTCTTGAAAGTTTAGAATTACAATATATTTTTAATAAGTTCATTAACGAAATGGACTTTCGTCCAGATTTGTTTGAATTTATTAATATTCCTAATTTAAATCACTTTCTTAGCGGATTACTTTGCTTACATTATCCGCTTTATGTTTATTCTTTAAAAAATATTCATTTAACTATAAATGAAATTATTCAATTAATTCTCTTAAAAAACAATATAAATTATAAAGATCTAAATATTTTAATTTCTTTTAATGAAGAAAATGATGCTGAAAGTTTGATTCACAGCATTTTTACGTCTATGCAATTAATTATGGAACATTTAAGTAAGCAAGATGTAATTCTTTCTTTTTCGCTAAATTATGAGATAAGCAGCAAATTATTACCAAAGTTATTTGAATCCTTTATATTTTCTTTTGATGAAAGACTTATTTACCCTAACCAATTCTATATTAATGTTTTTTATATTAATAATGAAAATCTCAAGAATTTTTCTCTTTTTAATAATTTATTTGTCAAATATCCATATCTACGAATAACTTTATTTAGAGAACTTTCTAGGAATTTTACATTAACATCTTATGGTCTTATAAATGAAAATTCTAGCAATATTTGGGGTATACCTACAATAGCTACACTTAATTTAGTAAATATTGTAGCTTTTAACAATTATGATGAAGATAAAATATTTTCTTATTTAATAGATTTGATGGATAAAATATACGAAATTTTCAAGTATAAAAAAAATTTATTAAATAAACTATCAAATTATTATAAGAAATTGTTTAAAAATAAATCATATGATTTTTCTAATTATTATTTAAATTTATATGGTTTTTATGAATCTATTCAGCTAATAACTAATAAATCTTTTTTTAATGATGCTTCAGCTTTTAATTTAGCCAATAAATTTTTAAGGAATCTCACAGAGGTTTTAAAAGAAAAAAATTTAAAAAATGATTTTCATGTTAAACTTTCATTAGTAAACGACACAATTTCCTTTAAGAATAAACCCTTTAATTCAGGTTTTTTATGGAAGAGTAAAAAAATATTGCGTGATATTAAATTATATGGTCTTTCTTCTACTTTATCTCCTGATTGGTTTTCTTTTAGTAGTTTAGAGGAAAAAATGAGAAATGAGCTGAGATTACTCAAGTATTTTGAAGGGGGTTTTATTATCAATTTACCGATTGATTTTAATTATATAAAAATTAATGATGTTATTTTGATAGCTAAAGAAAGTTTGTTGAACTCACCACTAAAGCACTTAGCACTAGATGTATATTCTGTTTTTACTTTTTGTTGTGACTGTAAAATTTTTTTCAAGGAATACCATTTAAGATGTCCAAATTGTAAAAATTTTAACTTAAAATATTTGTCCATGCATAATAATCAGTTAAGATTTTTTAACTATAATGAAGCGTTTTTATTAATTAAAAAACATTATTATACTGCTTAATTCATCCTCCATGAACAAAAGAAAAAATTGTCAATACAGAATTTCTTTTTATTTTTATATTTTCATTACCTCTTGCAGGAAAAATCTTATCTTGATAAGATATTAATATATCGGGTGCAATTTGTGTTAATGAAGGATTAAAGATTCTTTTAAAGAATTCGTCATTATTATTTAGCTTAGTAAGTTGTTTAAGTAAATCAAATAAAGAAATTTCTTCTGAAGTAATTTGGAGATCAATTTCTTCTTTTTTGGCCAATCCTTTCAATACTCCAAGCAATTTAACTTTAATTATTCCAATTTCATTATTCGAATAGGATACCTGCATATTCTGTCACTATAGTATTTTCTATTTTAAAAGGTGGAAATAAAATTTTTGAACGCTTTTTCTTTATTATAGAATGAAATTTGTTTACAGCTTCGTTTTCTGGTAATTTTAGTATTTCTAAAGGGGTATTTAAATAAAATACTTTAACGGGAAAAATATGTCTTGTTGATTTTGCTGGATGTAAATTTTTAAGTTCTCTAACTTTAATAACTTCAGGTTTGGTAATTCTTTTACCACCAAATAAAATTATATTTTTATTTCTTTTTTCAACTTCTTTTATGGCTTCTTTTTCTGTTATAAATTCCATTTTTATTTCTTCACTTCTAACAATACTTTCTAAAGATTTTACCAATATACTATTTGTATCAATGTCCGGATTTTCCAAGTATATTAACGTAGGTTGTTCTAGTGGTAACCATACGAATAAATCTTGGATTATTCTATCATATAATGATGATTTCTCATCTTCCAGTATTTTATAATTATATCTTTTAAAAATTTCGAAAATTTTGTTTTTAATAGTAGTAGGATTTTGAAGATATACTTTCCTTATCCATTTTTCAACTTGAATTCTTTTACTATTGTAATCTACTAAAACTACAGGTATAAATTTGCAATTTAATTTTTTTAATAAAACAAATCTATGCGTACCGTCTAGAATGACCAAACTGTTTTTATCTACGATAATAGGGTGATAAAGCATTCCTTTTTCTTCAGTTTCTTTAAGCATCTTTTTTAAAATTTTTTCGTCTATTTCCTCATGCGGGTATAATTCCTCTATTTTTAATATAGTTAATTCAATTTCAAAATCATTGTAATTTATTTTGTATTGTAATTTATTTGATCCCATCTATTGTTCTTCTTTCTTCTCTTTTTTACTTTGTTGTTTAATAATTCTGGTAATGTATCCTGCGATTTGATTCCTTTCTTTTTTAGATAATTTTAGTTCTTCTTGCATTTTTTTAATTTGTAACTTATTATGTTCGAAGTCAGCGATAAATAAATTAGGAAATTTTTCTAATAATGTTTTAGCTATTCTTTTTACTTTCTTATTTTTCACTTTTCCCATTTTGCTACTAATGTTTATTTATTAAGTATATTATAATAATAATTTGCTTTTCACTTTATGCAAACTGATAAAAGTTAAATAGCGGTTCTAATAATATAATAAAATGTATTAAAATGGCGGTAGCAACACCTTCTGGTGTAGTTCCGGTTTTAATATTAAAAGAGGGTACACAAAGAGCTACAGGTTATGAGGCATTAAGGGCTAATATAGCAGCAGCAAAAGCTATAGCCGAAACAGTTAAAACTTCATTAGGACCAAGAGGTATGGATAAAATGCTTGTGGACAGTATAGGTGATATTACAATAACAAATGACGGGGCTACCATACTTAAAGAAATAGAAGTTCAGCATCCTACAGCCAAATTGTTAGTTCAAATATCTAAAACTGTTGATGACGAAGTTGGAGATGGAACAACTTCAGCTGTTATAATAGCAGGAGAACTTTTGAAAGAAGCTGAACAATTAATTGATAAAAATATTCACCCAACAGTAATAGTAAGTGGTTATAAAAAGGCTTTGCTTAAGGCAAAAGAATTTCTTGAAAAATACTCTATTCCTGTTAATATAGAAGATGATGAAATTTTAAAGAAAGTTTGTTTGACTTCAATTCACGGCAAAGCTGTAGGTGCTGTAAGAGATTACTTAGCAGATATATGTGTTAAAGCTGTTAAATCCATTGTTGAAGAGAGAGACGGTAAAAAATTTGTGGATTTGGATAGAATTCAGATTATAAAGAAACAAGGTGGTAGCTTATATGATACTAAATTAATAAACGGTATTATCATTGATAAAGAAGTTGTACATCCTGGTATGCCTAAAAGAATAGAAAATGCAAAAATAGTTCTTTTAGATGCACCATTAGAAATCGAGAAGACAGAAATAGATGCAGAAATACGAATTTCTGACCCCTCACAATTAAAAGCTTTCTTAGCTGAGGAAGAAAAAATGTTAAGAAATATGGTAGAAAAAATCAAGTCTGTAGGTGCTAATGTTGTTATATGCCAAAAAGGTATCGATGATGTAGCGCAACATTATTTAGCTAAAGAAAAAATTTTGGCTGTTCGCAGAGTTAAAAAATCAGATATGGATAAATTAGCGTTAGCTACAGGCGCTAGAATTGTTACAAATATTGATGACCTAAGCAAGGATGATGTAGGCGAAGCACAACTAGTTGAAGAAAGAAAGGTAGGTGAAGATAAAATGGTATTTGTTGAAGGATGCAAGAATCCAAAGGCCGTAAGTATACTTATTAGAGGAGGATTTGAAAGATTAGTAGACGAAGCTGAGAGATCAATGCGGGATGGTTTAAGTACTGTAGCAGATGTAATAAAATATCCTAAAATTTGTATTGGTGGAGGAGCTATAGAAATAGAATTAGCTAAACATATAAGAGAATATGCAAAAACTGTAGGAGGAAAAGAACAATTGGCTATAGAAGCTTTTGCAAATGCCCTTGAAATTATTCCTAAAACCTTAGCTGAAAATGCAGGTGCAGATGTAATTGATGTTTTAACTGAATTAAGAGCATATCATGCAAAAGGAGATGGTTACGTATATGGTATAGATGGGATAACTGGAAAAGTGGCTAATTTATATGAACAATCTGTATTTGATCCATTATTAGTTAAATTACAAACTTTAACAGCTGCAACTGAAGCAGCATCTACAATTTTAAGAATAGATGAAATTGTAGCAGCCTCCAAAGTAAGCAAAGAGGCTCCACCAAAACCAAAGGAAGAAGAAAAAGAAAAAGAAGGTAGTAGTGACTAAAATTTTAGTTACAGGAACACCTTCGACTGGCAAGACTTCTTTTGCCTTAAAACTTTCTTTATTTTTTTATTTTAATTATTTTAATATAAATACATTAGCTTATTATTTACATTCATATAAATACTATGATAAAAAAAGGAACGCGCACGTCCTGGATTTGAATAAATTAAGTATTTTAATAAATAAATTGTTAGACTTACTACCAGATATAATTTTTGATTCTCATATTTTAGATTGTTTTACTGAACAACTGGATTACGTCATAATCCTTAGATATGATCCACTTAAATTAGTACATAGACTTAAACTAAAAGGATATTCTGAAAGAAAAATTAAAGAAAATGTCGAAGCAGAATTTTTAGGAATACTATCCAACGAATGTTTTTTGAAATTTAAGAAAGCAAAAATATTAGAAATTGATGTGACGAACTCAAAGAAAATTTTTCCTGTCATAGTTAAAACAATTAAAACAAAAGTTAACTTTAAAAAATTTAAAAAAATAGATTGGCTAAGAATTTATGAATCTAACAATAAATTAATAGAATTCATCAAATTTCAACTCTCAACTTCAAAATAAATAGTTTCATCTTCATAATTGAATGTTTTTATCTTTAAAGTTTTATCTTGGTTTGGTTTAAGAATATAAATTAAATTTTGTAAATCAGTAATTAAAATATCATTTTCTTCCATTAATTTCAATTTATTTGTTAACTCATTTAAAATTTTATAACTTAAAATTTTTTTAAATATAAAAAATTCTGTTTCTATTAAATTCTTTGTTAAAATAATATAGTTAAAATAATTATAAAATAATTTAAAAATCTCATTATTTAAATTCTCAAGTAATATAATAAAAGGTATATTAAGATTAATTATGTCTCCAATTTTCTTTAATAACTTTTCTCTTAAACTAACGTCAGGCGTATTGTAAATATAAGCAGGTGTATTTAAAAATAATACGTAATTATTTTCTTTTTTGTAGTTAATTAATAAAGTTTCCAATGTTAACATTTGCACTAAGACTTTTAATGAACTGTCTTTCCAATAATACAATGATAATAGAACATCATTAATGGTTTCATTTACCGTGGTAAAATCTATTTCCAATTCAGATAATAATTCATCGTTTAATATCTTTTCAATCTTTTTTATTATGGTATTTCTTACCTCATTTTCATAAGTAGTTGTCAATACTACGCTAGCTAGCACATTCTTAATATCTTTTAATTTTACTCTGTCAACGTATCTTTCTAATATTTTATTTAGAACCATTTTCTTTAAAACATTTGCTTCAACTATATTAAGATCACAAATCAGTACCATTATATTAGCTATTAAATTTAAAAGAAAATTTTTATTAGAAACTTGGGATAAAAAATTTTCTAATGTATTTTTAATGTAGTATTTATTCAAAAAGTGTTCCTCCCTTAATATTTCATTATTCCAATCAATTAAAATTATATTAAAATTTTTTTCTTTCAATTTATTAAAAAGATAATAAATGAAATAGGGTATTAAATTATAATTTTTAGTTATCAAAATTGCTTTATTATTAAGATTCAAATAAAATTTATCTAAAGTAAATTTATTATAACCTATGTCTATTTGAGAATTATTAATATAATATTCTTTATAAATTTTTTTATTAAAAATGATTTTCTGTATTATATAAAATTTTTTTTGATTTATATTTTTATTATATATCATTTATAAATTATATAAATAGAATAAAATATTATCGATTTTATCTTTTTTGACCGTGTCTATCTCGCAACCAAAAATTAATTTGATATAAAAAATTATATTATTAAAAATGTTCCTTATGTCTTTATCGTCCTTTAATAGACTTTTTTTGCAAATCAGTATGAATAATTCTGTTTCGATTTTATCTTTTAAATAATTTAATGGAACTAAAATTATAACAGTTGTCCTTGTAGCTTCAAGATACTTCACAAGTTCTTGAAAAAGTTCATCTTTAAATTCTAATTCAGTTTTAGGTTCTAATTTTAGCAATGAATAAAAAAATTTGAAAATACCTTTTCTTTTTTTATAAATGATTGGAGAAAAAGAATCATGATTGTTTAATTTTATCATACTATTCCAAGTTTTCTTGCTATTTCAGTTAATATATCATTTATTTGTTTTAAGAAATCATTAAAGGAATTTACTGCATTATTTGAAACAGAATTAAAGTAACTTTGTATGCCCATTAAAATTCCTGCAACTATGCTTAATATTATTGTAAAAGCAACTGCTGCAATTCCTAGCAAAAGTCCTTCTTCTACTAAAGGAGATCCTCTTTTGTTTTTTAATATCTTTTTCATGAAATATTTTAGCAAAAAGGTATAAAAATTACCTAAAATAAGTGAGTAGAATTGCTTCTTTGTGATAAAAAATTGATCTAATTCAAGTGTATAAAGATTTCTTAGTTAATTGAATTATCTAATACCGAATATGATAAATATAATTATTTGGAATGACCAATATATGCTAGAGACAAACAACAATTGAATTATCACCTTATTTTTTTCAGAAAATAACAATGAAGATATTAATACAAATGCTAAACATAGTACATTAAATAAAACAATATCACTGAAATTAGGTATAATTTTAAAATAATATTGTTTGGGAAAATTGATTCCATATGTAAAAAAATTAAGTAACCATGGAAATATTGAATATGTTAGGGCAAGCATAATATTTAAAATGGTTATCTTCATGTACAATTGTTCTAAAAATTGTCTTAAAGTTAAAAAGCTCTCGTTTATTTCGTATAGATAGTTAAAAATTCTTAATGCCTTATTTTTTTCTTTTTTAGGCAAATTCTCAATTTTTGAATAAAGTTCAAATATCTCAAGTAATTCTGGTACTTGTCTTTTAGTAATTTTAAAAGATTTGCTTAATGGTATTCCTTTAAGTAAATTTTCAATTTCTTTTTTTAATATTAAACGATATTGTGAATTTTTACGAATAAAATTATAAAAAGCCCTTTCGAATGACTCTAAATGATGTCTTGCTATTAAATATTCAGTGACATGTTTGAGCATGCTTATTTTGTTTTTTACCATTTTAATTTTTTTCTTAAATTATTAATTTTCTTAATTAAAATTAAAATTAACGGTATAATTAGCATTAATATTAAAAAATAATTAATTTTATAAAAGAAACTTCCTAATATCAATATTAAAGGTAAAATATAAATAATCGCCATAAATATTGTTAAATATAAATTAAATTGTTGAATATAATTAAATATATAGTTTTTATTTTTTTCAATAATGTTTATAAGCTTTTTATAATCTATTTTATTAGAAAATTCGAATATTTCTAATAAAGTTTTATAATCATAAAAATTATTTATTGTTGCTAGTAACTTTAATACTTTTAAAGGCATAATACCTTTTTCCTTAATCAAATTATCTCCTATCGAATAAAAATGAGGAATATCATATAATTGCTTAGTTAAAAATTTTTTTAACGAAATTAATAAAAATATTTTTATTAAAAATAAGTTGGATACATCAAAATCTGCTAAACTGCTATATTTATTAAATAATTTAAATTTAAACATTACTTATTACTTCTTGAAGGTTTCTTATTTCGCTTAATATATTTTCGAATGTGGTTCTTTCTTCATTAATTATACGATTTATGAATATAATATCTTTTAATGCTTCTGTGTTGTGTAATAAATTATATTTTCCTTTTTTATAGATAAGTTTTAGCTTGGGCCAGCTACCTTCCTCATTCAATCCACTTACTTCATAAACTTCGTTCAGATATCTAATAATTTTTTTATCTTTTATTTCTTTTTTCATTCCTACTATAAAATTTAAAGAAGTTATGCTACTTGGATGAATTTTATATTGTAAAATCCATCTCTTTATTAATTCGTGTGGCGAAGAAGAATGGCATGTCATTAAACCTTTTAAACCTGCATGGATGGCCTGAAACATTGCTAAAGTATGCTCCTTTGTTTGTATTTCTCCTAAGAAAATCCAATCAGGAGAACGGTGGAGCATTTTAATTATCTCAACTTTCTTTTGTGAATATTTATTGGATACATCAATTGAACGCGTTTTTATGAATAATTTAAACTTCGAATCATTTGACGAATAAAGTTCATCGATATCTTCCAAGTATATTTTCCGCCAATTCTCCTGTAAATATCGAGAGATAGCATGAGCAAAAGTTGTTTTTCCACTATTAGGTTCCCCGCAAATAACTATTACCGCTCTTTTTTTTAGACAATAAATAAGGAATGCTGCTATTTCTTTTTCGACGCTCCCTATTCGAATCAAATCTTGTAATGTTAACATATTTTTCTTAAATTTTCTTATATCTATAGCTGTACTTTCTGTAATAGGGTATGTATCAATAGCAATTCTTAATTTTACGTTTGTATCTTGTAAGCTAACTTTTACAGATGGATTTGAAGGGGTGATCTCTTCTCCAGTAACTAAACTTAGGAATGTTTTAAATTTTTCCACGTCTGTAGATGATAAGAAAATATTCGTAAAGCATCTGCCATATTTTTCATGATCTAAATAAACCCAATCATTTTCTTTATCTAAATAAATTTCTTGAACATTTTCATCAAGAATAGCAACAATTAAACGAAGTAAATTATTACTGTATAATGACATTTTACTAAGAAGATTAAACTTGGTTTCAGGAAATCTTTTTCTATCTGTTATATTTACATAATAAATTATTTCAGAATTTTGATTTTCAAAGATATTTATTGTATAGCCCGTTCTACTAACTATTTCTTTAAGTTTATATGTCATGATAAGAGTATCATTTAACGTCACATCAGGTTCGAAGATTCTGTTGTAAATTTCCTTTTCACCATATTCCATTTCATGTAATAAACATATTTCTTCAAAAAGATTTAACCTTGTTTTAGTAATAATTTTCTTTATCATCTTTTCTTTTAAATCAGGGTATATTTCTAAAATTTTTATAGGATTATAAAAGAAATAATCATAAAAATTCTTTTCGATTCTATATTTTTTCATTAATATAAATTTTCTAATTTTGTTATTAAAATAATAAAAATTATTAAGAATTTTTTTGAAAATATTTTCATTGTATATTTTCATTGTTTTTAAATTTGTAAAAATAATATTATAATTAAAATCTTTATTTATTTGTTTTATTATTTCATATAAACGTGCTCTGCAACCTTCTTTCTCTTCTAACCCAAATTCTTCATAAGGACAAATAAAATTTATCGTATTATTCTTAATTAAAACTTTGCAACTGTTACAACCTTTTATCATTCATCCTTTTTGCCAAAAGAGGTAAATTTTCTTCTAATAAACGAAGAATATTATTTGTTTTATTTTCCAATTCTGATACTCGTTTTTCTAAGTTTTCTTCTTTAGATTTGTGACTTTCTAATAAAGTTTTTAAGTTATTAACATCAAAACTTAAACTGATAACTTCTCTTTCTAAATAAGCTAAAAGTTCTTTTTCTTCATTCTCTTCAGGTTGAGTTTCTTTTGGTAAAAGTTTTGCAATTTTTTCCTCTTCTACTCCTATAAATTTTAGAATGTCTTCAATATCTTTGATACTAATTTTCTTTTTAAGCAAAAAATTAACAAAATTAGGTAAATCTATTTTATATGGCATTTCCTTTTTTGACAATATAAGATACATTATCCATAATTGAATAATGTTTTAAATTACAAACATATGCTATATCTTTCAATGATAGTATTGGTTTAACTTTCATGGCATTGCTAATTTTTTTGTTTGCTAAATAAATTAATGCAGCGGCTATTATATACGGATTCCTTCCCTGAAGTTCTTTTATGTCTATTGAATTAAGTATATTTAATGCTTCTTTTTTAACAGAAGAAATGAAAAAAACATTTGAAGAATCTATTTTCCTAAGTCTTAATTTATTATTTGTTATATCTGAGTTAGCTAATAATGTAGTATACCTTTCAATGTAGATTTTTATTAGATCTTTGAGACTTAAAGAATTGTTAAGTATTTCTTTATTAATAAGAAATGCACACCATCCTATTTTGCTTTTAGTAACCCTATGCCCGTGCTTTTCAAATATTTTTGTGATTTCTGTTAAATTAACTACTTTATTTGCTGTCTCAAGTCTAAGAATGAGGAAAAGACATGCAGCTAATATTGTAGTATAAGTAAACTTAAAGGTCGATTTCTTTAATTCTTTTGCTACTTTAGAAAATAATATTGCTGTGTCTATAACATGTTTTTTACTTAAGTTTAATTCTGAAGAAATTTTGTTTAATGTATTTAGAAGTCTACCATTAAGAATGGAAGATGCTTCGAATATTTTTATTTTTTCATCTATTCGTTTCATTATTTTAAATTTTTCTTGCTCTTTTGGGGGTAAAGGTTTATTTAAAACATCTAAAAAAAGCCCAGAAGATGAATAATTAATTTTACCGCCCAAAGGTAACGTAGGAAATATTTTTTCTTCTTGTATTTCGTTGTTTTCTAAATTTAGATAAGAGTAAACTAATCCGCAACTTGGGCATACAACACTATTTTCTTTAGTCCTGATTAATTCCGCATTACATTTTTCACACAATTTTCTCATCAATAATGTTTATGAATTTATTTTATAAGCTACCGAGATACAAAATTTATAATTAGAGATTAAGTTTCGTATTTTCTAAATTATTTTTAGTATACAGAGAGATAACTAAAAGTGAAAATTAATTAACTTTTTAATTAATAAATATGAATAAAATAACGTGAGTCTTCCCATCAGAACAAAATTTTCATCTGAGATTCAGAGTATAATTGATAAAGAAGCCGAAATCATTACCACCCAGGGTAAAAAATATGTGGGGAAAATTACTGTTATTGACCCTGAAAATTTTAATATAATATTAAATGAAGCTAAAGATGAATCAGGTAATGTTTATTCCATGATCATATTACACGGAGTTATTGTAGCTGAAATAAAATTACTAAGTAGACATATAGATCTTAAAAGTTTAGCAGAAAAACTTGAAAAATTTTTCCCAAGACTTGTTAGTTATGATGAAGTTTCAAAAGTAATAACTGTTGCTGATAAAGTTAGAATTCTGCCTAACGGAACTGTTGAAGGTGTTGGTCCAATAGCAGATAAAGTAAGGGCAATTTGTAGCGATTTTTTTAAAACTTCATAGTAGATGAGTTTTGAAATAATAGATAAGTCATTAGCAGCTAGAATAGGCAGAATATATACAGCAAAGGGATTTTTAGAAGTACCAGCCTTATTGCCTGTTATAAATGTAAATTTTGATCCTGAAATTATAGAATGGATAAAAAAGATAGGGTACAAAGGAATTATAACAAATGCTTATCTTTTATGGAAAAAAATGAAAGATAAGATTTTTGATATTCATGAATATTTATCTTTTCCTTACCCAATAATGACAGATTCAGGAGGATATCAAGTTTTAAAGTATGGTCAAATAGATTTCTCACCTAAGCAATCATTATTATATCAAATCAAAATAAAAAGTGATATTTGTGTTATTTTAGATTTCCCCACAGGTTTAACTAGAGATAGGGAAATAGCTAAAAAGAGTGTAAATATAACTTTAAGAAGAGCTAAAATGGCTAAAAAATATATTCAATCCTATAATTCACTATTTGTGGCTCCTATACAAGGCGGTTTAAATTACGATTTACTAAAATATTGTGCTAAAAAATTAAAGGAGTTAGATTACGATATTTATGCAATAGGTAGTCCTACTGGATTAATGGAGGCTTATGATTACAAATCAGTTCTTAAAATGATTTTATTATCGAAAACTATTATTGGTTCAGCCAAACCTATGCATCTCTTCGGTGCAGGACATCCTATGTTTTTCCCATTTATAATAGCTATGGGAATAGACACTTTTGATTCTGCTGCATATGATCTTTATGCAAAAGATGATAGATATATAACTAGAACCCGTACTTTTAGAATTCAAGAACTAACCGAATTGCCATGTGTTTGTGATGTTTGCAGAAAAATTTCTGTAAAAGAAATATTAGAAATGAGCAAAAAGGAAAGAGAAAAATTATTAGCCAAACATAACTTATATGTTTCATTAGAAGAGATAAAAGCTATAAGAACATATATCAAAGAAGGCTCATTATGGAATTATTTAGAAGAAAAATCAAGAGCTCATCCTTCATTATATGAAGCTTTTTTATTTTTAAAAAAACATATCAAATACTTAGAAAAATATAATCCTATTTCAAAAATTAACTTAAGAGGTTTATTCTTCTTTGACTCTCTTTCCGCTATAAGACCTGAAATATTAACTTATTATGAAATGTTTATTAATAATTTCAAATTTAATGAAAATTCAATTTTAATATTATTGCCATTTTTACGTAGTAAACCATTTATAAGAACTAAAATTTCTAGGTTTTTAACCACAAAATTAAGCGAGCTAGATACTAATGTTAAAAAAACAATAAACCTAATATATGTAGGTTTTCCTTTTATATTGGTTCCTTATGAATTATCAGAAACATATCCTTTAGCTCAATGGGAAGGAAACATAAAATCATTTAGGTTTAAAACCATCATAAATAAAATGCTAACAAAAATTCAAAATGCTTCTATTAAGAAAGCAATTTTAATTATTACACCTACTTATAAATCCTTATTTACTAAAATTGAAGATATTTTAATTAAGAATAATATTCCTGTATTAACAATAAATCTTCAATCCCTTAATTTTAATAGTTTTGTTAGCAATATATCAAAAATTTTGGATTTCATAATTAAATAATATTAAAAATTTTTTAAATTACATATAAAAGATTTTACTTTCAGGTTGTGTTTGTCTTGATTTTTCAAATTGATCTAATAATAATAACTCTTCTTTTCTTTCTTTAATTATATCTTTTTCAATTCTAGTAAGATCAATTGAGGAGTCAAATTTTTCTTTTAAAATTTTTAAAGCAACATGAGCAGCTCTTAAATCATATTCATACACTCTAGCATAGGGTAATATACATAATGCAGGAAACTCATGGATCTCAAAAATGCTTAATAACAATGCCAAAGGTCCTATTATTGATAATTTGTCTTCTAATGCAGGTGCAAATTTTTCATATTCTTTTGCATATTTACTAGTATAAGCTATCCTAATTTCACCGTCGCCTTTTACCCTTTCTGCTAATCCTCCAAACAAAATTGCCATCTTAAAATTATTTTTTAAAACCCATTCAGCTATTTTAATTGTGTATTTATGCATGAATTTTAGATCAGGCATAGCTTCATTAAGAAGTATTATAAAATTGTTGTATTCATAAAGTTCGAATGGCAATCCTATCCTATCTCCTTCCATTCGAATTACCATTGGCATTCTTGGAAATGTTATATATCCAACATAGCGTGAATTTTCTTGTAATGTTAAATATTTTGAAACTAAATATCCTACGCCTCCTACCCCATGGAATCCTGTAATAAAAATTTTGTTTTTGAAATCCTTAGTTTCAAAAATTTTAATTTCATTTTTTAATTTCATCTTTGACAATATATTCTTACATCCTACAAATATTTATTTATAATTTATTAATTGTACTAAACGAAATTGGTGTGGTAAGCCAAATAAAGCAAAATGATAATTTCTGAATTATGATATTTAAATTAAATGATAGATTTTTAATTCAGTAAATTTTAATGTTTAAGTAAATCATGGAAATTAAAGTTAGAATACTTGGTGGCGGATTAGAAATAGGTAGAAATGCCATTGAAATTAAGTACAACAATAGCTCATTATTATTAGATTATGGAATAAGTTTTAATGATCATATTGATTTTCCATTGGTCCCTAATATAAAAAATATTGAAGGTGTTATTATTTCTCATGCTCATCTTGATCATACAGGTGGTCTTCCTTTGATATACGGTTCAACAATAAAGCCACCAATATATGTTAATGACTTAACCTTTGAATTGATGGAATTACTTTTGAATGATTTTTTAAAAATATCTAAAAATAAATTACAATTTGATAATACAGTTATTTCAGAGATTAGATCTAAAACTAAGTTGATAAATTTCTCTTCTTCATTTCATTTAAATACTTTTTATATTAAGACTTACAATGCTGGGCATATACCTGGAAGCTGGCTAGTGTTGATAAGTGTTAAAGAAAAAAACATTCTCTATACAGGAGACTTTAACATATATGACAGTAAATTGATTAAAGGTGCTGACTTAATCAATGAGAACATAGATTTGTTAATTTGTGAAGGAACGTACGCTTGTATAAATCATATAAACCGTTCTCTTTTGGAAAGAGCTTTAATTGAAGAAATTAATAAAACTTTAGATAATGGAGGTAATGTTTTAATTCCTTCATTTTCAATAGGTCGCTCACAAGAAATTCTTTGCTTACTTTACGAATATAAAGTCAACTATCCTATATATTTAGACGGTATGGCAAGGTCTGCAAGCAAAATTATGCTGAAATATCCTGAATATTTTAGAAATTATGATTTATTAAATAAATCTCATGAAAGAGCAATATGGATAAGTAAAGAAGAAGAAAGGAGAAATATAATGGATGAACCTTCAATAATTATTTCTCCTGCAGGAATGCTAAAAGGTGGTGCTGCAATCTATTATATAAAAAAGATCATTAAGAAGGAAAAAAATGCAATTTTCTTTGTAGGCTATTTATCAAAGGGTACTCCTGGAAGAGAAATTTTAGAAAATAAAATTCTTCGCCTACCTACAGGAGTAGAAAAAGTTAAAGCTAGAGTAGACTGGTTTGGCATTTCTTCTCATGCGGATATGCAAGGAATAATCTCTTATATAAAAGCAATTAATCCATCTACTGTTCTATTCATTCATTGCGAATGGCCCAGAATTCATGAGATGAAAAAAATGTTGGAAACAAATTTTAAGGATATTAAATTTATCATAGCAGAGAATGGAAAAGAATATAAAATTTGATATTTTAAACGTTTTACCTAAGTATTTTTATTATGTAATTCTTATTTTATTTCTCTCCTCGGTTTTTTCATTATACTTACAATATCAGAATATAACTCCGCCAATTAGAGAAGAAATAGGAACAACAGAGCCTACAAAAGCTGCTTTTCAAGCTTTTTATATTGTAGTAGCTTTAGGTTTGATAGCTACATTAATTTTTATTCTTTTTGTTAAAAGAAAGTACTTTATCATAAAATTTCTTTTTATTTATAGTTTTAGCATAGGAGTGTTCATTTTACTCTTTCTTTTCTTTAATCCATTAGAAAATTTATTGGAAAAAATTGTATATGATAAAGCTTTCCCTATAATTTTAATCTTTGTATTATTTTCTTCTTCATTATTATTATTTGGCATTTTTAAAGCGAAAAATGTTCACCTTCAAAATCATAGTTTAATAGTTATTTCTTGTATTTTTGGTTCAATAATAGGCGGAATTTTAGAATTTGTTCAGTTAGCTATTTTTTTAATAGCCTTATCACTTTATGATATATTTGCTGTAACTATAGGACCAATAGGTAAAATTGTGGATAAAATAGAAAAAAGTAATAATAATGGTAATATAATTGTAAAAGAATATCGGTTTGAAAACAGTAATTACGAAATAACTCGTGGTATGTTTTTAGAACTTGATAAAATAGAAATTGGTATTGGTGATATAGTTTTATATTCTGCTTTATTATCGAACACCGTTTCAATATTTCCATTTAAAATTTTTCTCGCAACAATAGGGATCGTTACAGGAAGTTTACTTACAATCTTATTATTATTTAAATCAAGTAGAATGCCTGGATTACCCTTACCTGTATTTATTACTCTTGTTTTATTATATTTTTTATAAATTTATTATTTGGCATTTAATCATAGGTAATAATTCGTTTAATGTTTCTTGAGTAGTTTTAAAAGTATAAAGCTTGCTTTTTGTTCTTAATTTAATTTTTACATAATCTTTGCCTTGCTTTATTCTACATTCATATGCTCTAGGCAGAATTTTTAAAAATTCCTCTTTACTTTTAATCTCAGAAGGCATAATAATATTTGTTTTTAATTAGTATTTAATTTTCATGGGCCGGCCCGGATTTGAACCGGGGACCTTTACCGCGTCAGGGTAACATCCTTCCAGGCTAGACGACCGGCCCATAGAAAACATGGACCGGGAGGGATTCGAACCCTCGACCTTCCGCACGCCAAGCGGACATTCTACCACTGAACTACCGGCCCTCTTATTATATTATAAAATTTCAAAATAATTATCCTTTTATTTTTTTCATTTTCCCAAAACCACAGTGAGCGCAATACCTTTTTCTTCTATTGTATGAATGATTACCGCATCTTCTACATCTTATATGTGTTGGCCGTCTATTAAATTTCCCAAATGAAGTAGTACCTTTAGTAATTTTTATTCACCTCAAATAGGAGAAATTAAAATTACATTATCTCCTCTTATTATTATTGTTCCTAATTTTTTAACATTACCGTCTTTATGTATTTCTTCGGCATCTTGCAAGATTAAATTCATATGCATATCATAACTTTTTAAAATGCCTCTCACCTCTCTACCTCCTTTCAACTTTATTAAAACTATTTGCCCCATAACTGTTTGAAGGAATTCACTTGATGATGACATTTCTTAATATTCTCAATATTAGGTTAACTATATAAAGCTAAGTAATCAATTTTTTTTGTGTCGATAAAAAAACGTAAATTCCTAAGCAAATCAGAAGCTAAAGAATTATTTAAAAAATTAAATTCGTTAGGTATTTCATTTAAATTCACAATAAACGATAAAATTGAAGAATTAGAGTTGGAAAACGGTGATAAAATTTTCTTAATAAACTCAACTCCTCTTTTTTGTATGGTAGATAATATTATAATACCTACTTTATTTAGTAAAAGTAAGTCCGAGTTACCATTTGCAGTTGTAGATGAAGGAGCTGTACCTCATATATTGAATGGCGCTGATGTTATGGCACCAGGTATTATTAGTTTTCCTTCTAATATTAGTGAGAAAAGTATAATATTGATAAAATCCCCAAAAGGAGAATCTATAGCTATAGGTGAAGTTCTTGAGGAACCTTATAAAAAATTAAATAACAAAAAAGGAAAAGTGATTAAAAATCTTCATTATAAAAATGATAAAATTTATGTTCTTTGTATCAATCTTATCCGTAACTTGTTAAGCGAATCAAAGAAGTAATATCTTATCTTACTTTTATTACTTCACTTATTACAGGCATCAATATATTTCGTGAAGGTAATATTTTCATTTCAGCGATTCCTTGTCTTAATTCCTCAATTTTATTTTTTTCTCCATGAACCAGTATGATTTTCTTTGGCTTTACTTGCAAGGATTTTATATAATTTATAAGTTGGTTTCTATCCGAATGTCCAGAAAATCCTTCTGCAGAAAAAACTTGCAAGTTTACCTTAATTTTTTCTTCCCCTATAACAATTTCCCGTTCCCCGTCTTTTAATTTTCTTCCAGGCGTCCCTTCTACTTGATAGGATGTAAATATCAAAGAATTTTTCTCGTTTGCAGCAAGTAGTTTTAAATATTCCACGATTGGTCCACCTGTAAGCATTCCTGAAGGAGAAATTATAATTGATTGTCCTACTTCTACTACTTCACTTCTATCACTGCTATCTTTTACGGCTTCAAAATACTCAGATAAGAGTGGATTCTTTTCTCTTATTATTTTAGTTCTTATTTCTTGGGATAAATATTCTGGAAAAGCTATATGTACGGCTGTTGTTTCATTAACCAAACCATCTACAAATATAGGAACTTTAGGTATTTGTTTACTTTCAATAGCCTCTTGTAGAATTACTAAAATTTCCTGTGCCCTTCCCACGGATAAAACTGGTAATAATACTGTCCCTCCTCTTTCTAATGTGGTTTGAATTATACTGAGAAGTATGTTAATTCCTTCAGTCCTACTTGGCATAATATCTTTACTTCCACCATAGGTGCTTTCCATGATTAGGGTTTCGCATCTTTTAAATAAATTAAATGCTTTATCTAATAGCAATGTTTTTTCAAACTTGAAATCTCCTGTATAAATTAAATTATGATATCCTTCTCCATAATGTAAATGGACAATACTCGAACCTAATATGTGTCCTGCATTATAAAACGTTAGTTTTACATCTGGGGCAATATCTATTACTTCTCCATAATCTATAGTTATTATATGTTGTAGCATGGTGTATACGTCATTATATGAATAGGGCAGTATTCTGCCTTCTTTTTCTAAGATTTTTAAATAATCAAATATAACCAAGCTCATTAAATATTTTGTAGGTGGAGTAGTATAAACAGGCCCTCTATATCCATATTTAAACAAGTAAGGTAATGCTGCGCAATGATCAAAATGAGCGTGAGATATTATAACCGCGTCTAATTTATCAATAAAATTATCTAGGAGCCAAAAAGCAGGAAATTCTTCCTTAAAAGTTTTAGCACCAGGTTTTAAACCTGCATCCAACATTATCATCGAATTTTCACTTTGTATTAAAAAGCAACTTCTTCCAACTTCTAGAGCTCCTCCCAAAGCGCATACTCTTATATTTCCTATTTCGGTTAAAGTCTCTCTGTTTATTCTCATTCCTGTGTCTAAATTAAATTTATGTATCTCGTTTTGTTTTGAGATACAATATATATCAATACTTTTAATTATATTATGTTCTGTAGGAGGTACTCTATGTACCACGATCTTCCATCCTAATTTATGAATTAATTCCCATAATGTCGATTCACCTCTTCCAATGATATGAGATGTCTCAAGAGCGTATAAATGTACTTCTCCTGTAATATCGTTAAATAAAATCATATCTTCTACAAGGCCAGCTTCTTTTGGTATTATTTTCTTTATAATTTCTATTGCTTTTTCTTTCTCAATTCTTATATTAGGTAAAGGTCTTGTGATTATTTTCTTTCTTAATAATTTAGCCAGCTTTGGTATAACACCTGTCTCACCGGTTACTAATGATAAATCATCTGTATATATAACTAAGTATGGCCCTTCAAATTCTATTCGTATATTAATATTTTTAGGTAGATATTCGTTAATTGCTTCAATTAATTTTTCATTTAAACCCATTACCTTTTATTCAACTCTTTTATATAATAATTGACTTCATTTTCTGTAAGAAATCTTGTTCCTTCTTTATTAACAATAGCTATATCTATTCCTTCTCCTGTAAAAAGATCCCAGCTTATAGAACTTCTTAATCCTTCTATTACAATCTTAATTCCTTCATCTAATTCTAAATTAGGCTTGTATTTTGCTTCAATTAATC
>JAVVGP010000007.1:0-19390 GCA_032249055.1 Thermoproteota archaeon
CTTATAAATTTAACTATTAGGTAATGATAAACTGGCTACTTCATAAGCTTGGAGTTTATAGAATTTATAGATGGTATTTATTAAGACAAATAAAAAATAAGCCTATGCCTTCTCATATAGGAGTTATCTTGGATGGAAATAGAAGATGGGCTAGGGAAAATGGGTTACCTGTTTGGCTTGGTCATAGCGCAGGTGCAGAAAAGGTTAAATTATTGCTAAAAAAATGTTTAGAGTTAAAAATTAAAACTTTGACCTTATATGCTTTTTCTACTGAAAATTTTCAAAGAGATAAAGAAGAGGTAGATCATTTAATGAAATTATTTGAAGAAAAAATGAAAGAAATTTTAGATTCAAAGGAAATACATCAAAATAAAGTAAAAGTAAAATTTTTGGGTAGAAAAGAAATGCTACCTTTAACACTACAACAATTAATGGATAAAATTGAGGAAATGACAAAAAATTACGATGCATACTATTTGAACATAGCTATTGCTTATGGAGGAAGAGCTGAAATAATAGATGCTATAAAAAAGCTAGTAGAAGACGTACTTAATAAGAAATTAAAACTTGAGGAAATAAATGAAGAAGAAATAAATAAGAGATTATATACTTCTCATTTACCTAATCCTTATCCTGATTTAATAATAAGAACTAGCGGTGAAGAAAGATTGTCTGGTTTTCTGTTATGGCAATCTGCCTATAGCGAATTTTGTTTTTTAGATACTTATTGGCCAGAATTTAGAGACATAGATTTATATAGAGCTATAAGAACATATCAAAAAAGAAATAGGAGGTTTGGAAAATGAGAAGTTTATCTAGTTTGGTAGAAAAATTAAAACCTTCACCGATAAGAGAAATGTTAAAAATTGTAGCAGAATTAAAAAGGAATAAAATAGATGTAATTCAGCTTTCGACAGGTCAACCTAGTTTGCCTGTAGATAAAGAAGTTTTAGATGAATTAATAAATTTTTTAATAAATGATCCAATAAAAGTAAGCTCTTATACTCCAACAGGGGGAATAAGGGAATTACATGAAGCCATAATAGCTGATTTAAAAAATTTTGGAAATATAGACGTTAATTTAAATGAAGTAGTGGTAACAGAAGGAGCTACAGAGGGGTTATTGCTTACAGCTTTAGCATTGTTTGATAGGGATGATGAAGTTATAATAATGGATCCAAGCTACGTCAGCTATCCCCATGTAACTTTAATAGCAGGAGCCAAACCTATTTATGTTTCAGAAAAAGTAGAAGAAAATTATCAACCTAACTTAGAAAGAATAAAAGACAAAATAACAGATAAAACTAAAGCAATAATGCTCGCAACACCAGATAATCCCACTGGCAGAGTAATACATAAGGAAGTAGCTAAAGGATTAATTGATCTGTGTCATGATCATGATCTTTGGTTAATAATAGATGAAGCTTATAAGCATTTAATATACGAAGGAGAACATTATTGGTTTTATAAAGAAGCAAAAGAAAGAACAATCTGTATTAATACATTTTCTAAAGATCCAGCTATGACAGGATTTAGACTAGGATATATCTATGGCCCAGCACATGTAATTAGCGCAATAGAAAAGATTAAACAGTATACTACTTTATGTTCAAATACACCAGCACAAATAGCAGCCATAAAATACTTGCAACCAGAAGTTAAAAAAAGAATTTTAGAATATACATTAAAAATCTATAAATCAAGAAGAGATGCTTTATATAATGCAGTAAAAGAATATTTGCCTGAAGTAAAAACAGTTAAACCTGAAGGAGCAATGTATATGTTTGTTAATATGAGCAATTTATTACAAGAATTAAACATGACCGATTATGATTTCATGATAGAATTGGTAAAGAAAAAACATGTAGCAGTAATTTACGGAGGAGCATTTGGTCCTGAAAGTAAAAATCATATAAGATTAACATTTGTAGGAGAAAATGAAGAGAGGTTAACCGAGGGTGTTAAGTTAATAAGAGAATTTATAGATGAAAGAGAAAGAAAATGAAAATCGATATTAATTTAAACGTATATGATGAAAATAATTACTTTGAACTTTTTTTTGAAAATACAAAATATGAACCAAGTATAAAAAGATTAGAAGATTTAATAGATGTAATTTATGATTTTGAAAATTTAGATAAAAATACAATATTATATTATGTATATAGAAATTTAAATAATGAAGAATCTAAAGCATATACGGAACTTTATCAAGTTAGATTTGACGTTACTGTCCTTCCTCCAATTGAAATAGGAAAGGAAAGAAATAAAACACATGGACATTATCATCCTGAGGCTGCCCCAGGGCGAACTTTTCCTGAGATTTATCAAATTTTAAAAGGCGAAGCACTTTTTATCTTGCAAAATGTTGAAGGTGATGAAGTTAAAAGCGTATTGCTTATAAAAGGAAAAGAAAAAGAACTTATAATGATACCTCCTAATTATGGACATAATATGATTAATTTAGTTAGCAATGTTCTTATAACTATGAATCTTGTAAGTGATAGATTCT
Source organism: Thermoproteota archaeon (assembly GCA_032249055.1). Lineage (GTDB taxonomy): Archaea > Thermoproteota > Thermoprotei > Gearchaeales > Gearchaeaceae > SCGC-AAA471-B05. The sequence continues at coordinate 2,513 of JAVVGP010000007.1, forward strand.
TACCTTTATATGAAGAATATAAAATAAAAAGAGGAAGTTGTTTATATCTTTTAAAAAATAATAAATTAATAAAAAATAAAAATTATACTAAAATAAACGAAATAAAAATGTTAAAACCTAAAATTAATTATATTAATATATTTACAGATTTTATTGAAGATCCCGAAAAATATTTATTCTTAAACAGACCTTATTTAAAACATAATAATTATTATTTTAAGGAATTTTATGAAGAAATTCCTATAGAAGACTTTGTGATAGAAGATTTTTAATTTTCTTTACAGCTTCTTCTATATTTTCTGATTTTGTTATAGTTCTTCCTACAACTAACACTGAAGCTCCTGCATTAGCAAATAAAGGAATTGTATCATAATCAAGCCCACCTGCTACAGATACCATAGTTCCACTTATTCTAACTAATTCTTTCACAATTCTTATGCTGTTAGTTATGTTAACTTGCGATTTCTTGCTAAGATCATAAGGTATGTGATAACATATATAATCTGGTCTAACATAAAAAATCTCCATTAATCGATTAATGACATCTTTAACTCCTATGAAATCTATACAAATTTCTATTCCATTCCTTTTGCCAAACATTATCGAATCAATTATTGTATTATCATCTGCAGAAGCTAAAACTGAAACAATATCTGCACCAGCTTCCATAGCTAATCTTAATTCTATTTCGGAAGCATCCACAACTTTCATATCAGCAAATATCTTTGTTCTAGGCAATTCCTCTCTAATTCTTTTAATAGCTAAAACACCGTACTTTTTTATTAAAGGAGTTCCTGCCTCAATTATGTCAGCACCTGCTAAGTATGCTATTTTTGCTATTTCTACTGCTCTATCCAGATCTAATGTATCTATTGCTACTTGCAAAAGTGGTTTGGATACTTTATTCATAAAATAAATTTATTTAATATTAAATATTTATTGGTATTTATTTATGAAAAAAAAGTTTTCACGTATAACATTTCAAGATAATTTTATCATAGAAAAGATCTCACTCCTTAATGAGTATCTAAAAGAATTAAGTAAAATAAGTGCAATGATCGATAAACAATTAGATCCGTTTAATAAAAACTTAACAGAAATAGAATACCTAATAAAAGGGGATCCCACAGCTTTAAATATTCATAAGGTTTTTGCATGGCCTTTAAACTTTGAAGAATGGAAAAAAGTTTCAATAAGTACTGAATCATCTATAAAAAAGGCTAACATCATAGGAATCTCATATAATGTTTTCTCGTTAAATAAACAAATAATACCTCCCCTGATAATCTTTGAAATAAGCTTCTTTGGAAAGAACTCACTTTACAGATTTAATACCTTAGAAATCAAAATAGGAAAAGAAATTTATGATTATGTAATGAATGATTTTGCCTCGTTAAATAATGTAAAGCTAATACAAACAATCTATGAATTAGTTCTTAACAATTTTCAAAATAAAATTGCTGAGAACTTAAGTATGGAAGAAAAAACGTTTGTAATAACAGATCTACCATTAACATGTGAAGAATTTTTAAACTGGAATAAAGAGGAAATTATTCCTTTGTATAATACAATTGATAAGTTCTTAAAATATTTTAAAAGTATTAATGTGATACCTGTATCAATAGTTAATTATGAAAGCTCTCCATTAATAAATTCCTTTAAAAAATATTTCTTCGGTGCTGATTCAAGATGCTCTGAATGTATTTATGGTAAACCTATGTGTTCTCCATTAAATATAATCACAGATAAATTTTTCTTAAAGGGTAAAGTTAACAAAAAAGAAAGAAGTCCGCTGCTTAAGTATATAAATTCAAATATGATGCCAGATATAACTAAGGAAGAAATTTTAATATTTTATATTAACACAAGTACAAATTATCTTCAAAGAATCGAGATTCCGTATTTTGCAATAGAACATATACAAGACATTCATTATGTATTGTTAAAAGAGTACGAAAAATGTTATAGAGTATTTAAAAAAGATGGATTTTATTCTCTAATGAAAGCTAAGAGGTTATTTGTTTCTACAGATAAAAATATAGTTCAAGTTTTAGATGCTAAGTTCAGAAAGGAAACAGCTAAACAATTTGAGAAGGAAATAGGATTATTACGTTATTAATAATTGGTTTCTTCATTATTCTAAAGATCTAGGTTTAATTTTAAAATTAAAAATTTAACATTTATGAAATAACAATTTTTATGTCGTGGAGAAAAATCAAGCAAATATTTAAAATAATAGAAGAAAAGAATTTGGATGGTATTTTTTCACAGAATCCTTCAACAGTTCAATATTTAACTGGTATTATTTCAAATAAATATCCTCCACGAAGTATTTATGTATTGCTAACCAGAGAGAAAGTTTATGCATTAACTTACCCATTAGAATATGAGCAAAGCGTAGATGAAAGCAAATATGCTGAAGTAATTAAAATTGAAGTTAACGAAAAATTGGCTGAAAAAATAATAGAAATTATAGACTCTCCTAAAAATTTAGGAATAGAAAGCAATTCAATAAATTTTGATGTTATTAATTCGTTATCAAAGAAAAATTTAAACATAATTGACGTTACAACTGATTTATGGGAAGTTTTATCTGTTAAGGAAAGTGAAGAAATAGAAAAAATTAAAAAAGCTATTGAAATTACCGAAAAGGCTCTGAAGGTAGCTGAAGAAATGATACATGAAGGAAAATATACTGAAAAATATATTGCAAAAGAATGCCTTATTACAATTTTAAATAATGGTGGAGAATGGTTTGCTTTTGAACCAATAATAGCAAGCGGTAAAAATGGAGCTTATCCGCATGCTTCTACAAGCGATAAATATATAGCTAAAAATTCTTTAACAATTGTAGATATTGGAGCAAAATTTGATGGTTATTGTGCTGATTTAACAAGAACCTTTGCTAATGGCGAAATAGATGATGAAACCAAAAGAAATTTTGAAATAATTAAGGAAGCTATTAACTTAGCCGTTGAAAATATTAAGGAAGGTGTCGTTGCAAAAGATGTGGATAATATAGTTAGAACATATTTAAGGGAGAAAAGCTTAGATAAATATTTTATTCATGGTTTAGGTCATGGTTTAGGTCTTGATGTCCATGAATATCCTAGATTAAATCAATACAGTAAAACGATATTAAAAGAAGGAATGGTATTAACGGTAGAGCCTGGAGTTTACTTTAAAGATAAATATGGAATTAGATTAGAACAAGATATTTTAGTTAAAAAAGATAAATGTGAAGTATTATCTAGCTACCCTTTAATTTTTTGACGTATAAATTTATCATAAAAGGTAACAAACGTAGCTACTATTATATTTAATATAAATAAAACTAAGATACTATTAAAGAAGCGTTGTTTAGCTTCTTCATCGGTAGCTGGGGTTATTAAGATATTTCCAATTAAAGTTAATATTAAACCTAAAGATAAGAAAAAGAAAATTGCCATAATTTCATGATGAAATGTTTTTTCTTTTAAATACTTTTCTATACCTCTACCTATAAAAAAAATTACAATTGAGCCAGCAATAATATGAGAGGTATTTAAACCATAAATAAATTGGGAAGTAAGAAAGAGGCCAAGTAAATTTAAAAAAGGCAATTCCTTATTGTTTAAGTCTGGTTGTGTTAATCCATTATATATACCTGCAAATGCAAGCGAAAAAGCTACCACAGCAGAAATAAACTGTATTCTAGAATTATTCCAAATTTTTATAACGAAATCATCGATAGAAAAGCCTTTAATGAAAATTATCATACCAACAAAAATTAATAAAAGAGATGAAAAAAGATGAGCTAAATTTAAGGAAGCCAAAAATCCATATAAAATTAATAATAAACCAGGTATTCCAAGAATAAACTTACTTAAACTAGGATCATTAATAACTTGTTTTATATATTTCATTATAACTAAGTAAGTTTCTTCAACATTTTTTGAATATGTTACTACAACTCTTTTAACAGAAATTATCGGTAAAACAGAAGATATTATAGGAATAATTAATTCATCTCTGCCACCATCGCTTACAAAAATTACAGCTTCTGCATTATATTGATTTAAAACCTTTGATAATTCATTTTTTATTTTTAAATCAGATTTAATCCCTCCATAAGGATCACCACTTATGGTAGCTATTTCACATGAAGGAAATAATTTCTTTTCTCTTATTTCATCATAAACTTTTATAGCATAAAATAAAGCGTTCAAATCAGAATCTTCAGGCTTTAATAATGCGAATTGTTCAGCTAATTTTAAATTATTTTCCCTTCCTATTACTGGAGTAGAAACTTTTGTAACTAGAGGTAAATCTCCATCTGCATCTACATAAAGTACCAAAATTTTTTCGTATTCCTTATTCAACCCTCTAAATTTATATTAAAATATTAAGATATATTTCAAAAAAATTTAAATAAACTATAAAATTAATTCAAGATTTACCGAAACTTTCCTGTTGCTTTAATAATGCTTGAAATTCTAGAAAGTCTATTTTTTCTCCTTTTTCTATTTTTTCCATAGCCTTCTTTGCTAATTCTCTTTCAACTTCTATCTTACTTTCAGTTATTTTACTTTTTATTGCTAATTTCCTATTAACGATTTCTTCTCTTATTTTATTATAAATATCCTTTAATTCAGCAAATTCCTTTATAGTATTTAATAAATTATTTTTAACTTCATCTATTTCTTTACTTTTGTTTATTAAGGTTATGTATAGCTCTTTAATTTTTTTCTTGTACTCTTTAATTTGATTGTTAATCTTTACCAATTCGTTTATAAGGGTTTCCCTTTTAACAATTAAATCGGATATTTTTAAAGAGGTTTCCGCTACTTTACTTTTTAATTGATGTGTCTTTTCGTATAGTAATATTTTTCTTTCTATCTCAGCTATTTTTTCAGTAATTTCCAATTCTTCATCTAGTGGTAAAGGAACTGTTTGTTGAAACCATTCCAATTTCATTAGTTTCTTTAAAATTTCATCTTTAGGCTCTCTTATTTTACCAGACAAAGAATTTAATTCGTTATATAATCTTCTTCTTTCTTCAGCTAAAGAAGAAACTGAAATTTTGAATTTTTCTAATTCTTTTCTTATCTCTGCAGATCTTTTACTTAAAGAATTAATGAGTTCTTTAATTTTTAAAATTTCCCTTTTTGTAATACCAGCTTCTCTTACAAGCTCGCTTCTTTTTTCAATTAAAGAAAAAATCTGTTTCTTTTTATAAATCATTAAAGATTTTATTTCAGAAAGCTTCTCCTCAAGCTCTTTGTCTGATAGTTTTTCAAAGTTCGTATAAATGTCTTCTTGCTTTGCCATAATTTTCACCTAACAATGAACAAATTATCTATAAATCTTAATATATATAAAAATTATTCTAATGATATTTCATCTTCTTTTGTTAAAACTCTTTGAATTTCAGAATATAATTCAAGAATACCAAAATTTGTTAATGCCGAAACAGGAATTAAAGAAGGGATATTTAAAGAACTTATAATAGGTAAAATATTTAAAGCAATTTCTCTTTGAGAAACATCTTTAATATTATTTAGTTCTTCTTCTAATAAGCTTAAATCTTCGCTCCATTCCAATATTCTTTCAAGAGTTTCTTGACTTATCAAATCAACTTTAGAAAGTAAAAGCAAATAAGGTAAAAAGAATCGGGCTTGTATAGAAGAAGCTAAAAGTAAAAGAGAGACAAAAGTATTAACTCGCTTTGCTAAAAATGGATCTACCAAGAATAATATTAAACTTTTATTTGGAGTAGAAGAAAAGGAGTTTAAAACATGAATTCCTACTTCTCTATAGGCAAATAATTCAAGTTGACCTGGAGTATCTATTAAAACATAATCCGCATTTTCATTTTCGATAATTTTTTTAATTTCAGGAAGATAATTTACAGTCAAATCTACAGCAACAACAAGTGCTCCATTAGGGCCTAGTTTATATTTTTCCATTACGTCTTTTAATGTAATATAATCTCTTATATCTACTACAGGATCATAGGGTATTACTTCAGCACCAGGATCTAAATTAACCGTTATACAAAGCTTTTTATAATCTTCAATTAGCTCGCTTAAAGCTTTTACTAAAGTAGACTTACCAGCTCCTGCCGTACCTAAAACATAAATGTAATTGGTCATTCTACTTCAATTTTTTGTGCAACTTTACTTAAATCATTTATTAATTTTTCTTTAATTTCATCCATAATTTTCAGATCTTCAATTTTTTTAGATAAATACCAAACATGAAGAAGAATATGTTTTGATTCTTCTCCAGCACCTTTTGGATGCGATTTAAAATATACTGGAAAATATTTCTCTCTGTAATTTTTTAAAATTGGAGCTAGATCTGATTCAGCTATGCCAAAGATCTTTAAATAAAATTCTGAATAAAATTCCCTTCCTTCAATATTTAAAAGATATTTTTTAACTTCATTCTCAAAAATACTCTTCATTTCTATAGGCACGCCAGGTAATAAGAAAATATGTATATTCTCATAATTTATATATACACCAGGTGCAGTACCAATTGGATTATTCAAAGCTATAGAACCTTTGGGAATCAATGCCATCTTTCTTCTTTCCTTAGTTAATTCTAAATTACCCCTTTTACATGCCTCTACAACAATTTCTAAAGCTTTTGGATCCTCTATTAATTCTGCATTGATAGCCTCACTTACTGATTCAACTGTAATATCATCATATGTAGGACCTAAACCTCCTGTAGTAATAACAATGTTTGGTTTTCTTTTAAAAATTATACTAAAAATTTCTTTAATTTCTTCTTTAGAATCATCAACTACATAAATTCTATTTACCCTTATACCTAATTTTAGCAATTCTTTACATAACCAATACGAGTTTGTATCATGAACTATTCCTTGAAGTATTTCCCTACCAATTATTACTAATTCACAATTTACCATATTTTTAATGAAAGATAAAGTAAAATTTTAAATTAATCTATTGCTACTCTTATAGGCTTCGATATTAATTCATAAAATTCCCTCATCCAAGGTAATATATCTCTTCCTAATACACTTAAGAATTTTTTCTCATCAGGGCTTGAGCTATGAATAAAGATTATATCAAAATTAAGTTTTAAAAATTGTTCAAGAGTTTTAATTATTTCATCGGTATCAGAAGTAATGAGCCATGTTCTTTTAATTTTTTCTATTTCTTCTTTCGTTACCATACTTTCTAATTCTCTTGGATCAGAAATTTTTTCTCTTTTATCTCTAGGTATAGCTGTAGAAGCCCAAAATAAAGTAGAATTTAAGGCTTTTTCATAATCAACATCATAAGAAACTTTAAACTCCATTAATTTTTTCAATTTCTTAGGATCTCTTCCTGCTGTAATTGCTGCTCTTTCCATACTTTGTATAATTTCATTGTAATTTTCCAAACCTCTTGGATTTACTAATATTCCATCTGCATATTTTCCAGCAATACGAGCTACATATTTATTAGAAGTTGCTATATAAAGTGGTATTTTACTCTTAGGTTTTGTATATAATTTTGCTTTATATAATTTATAATAATTTCCTATGTAAGTTACAAATTCCTTTTCCCATAGGAGTTTTATAATTTCTATAGCTTCTTCCAATCTTTCTACTTTTTCTTTAAATTCAGGCCATTTGAAGCCCAAAGGAGTTTCATTCATTGAATGACCTGTTCCTAAGGTTAAAAATATCCTTCCAGGATACAAATAAGCTAAAGTAGCAAAAGCTTGAGCTACAATTGCAGGATGATATCTAAATAAAGGAGTTGTAACAGCAGTTCCAACTTCTACTCTTTTAGTTTTTTCAGCAATTAAAGCAGCTATGATCCATGGAAATCCTGATTGTCCTCCTCTATCACTCCATGGGTGAAAATGATCACTTACTGCAATTATATCAAAGCCTACAACCTCAGCAATCGTAGCAAACTCCAATAATTTATATGGATCATATTGTTCTTGTCCACACCAATATGCTAATCTAAGCACAATAAAAGAATAAAAATTAAAAAATAAAAAATTAAATTAATAAAAGCTCTTTATATAATTCAGCTACTTTTTTAGCAAATTGATAACGTTTTTCTACAAAATCCCAGTTTATGTTTTGGAAAAATGCATCTATGTATGCTCTTCTATTTGTTCCATAGTCTATAAAATATGCATGTTCAAAAACATCCAAAGCTAATATAGGAATTGTATCTATTACATGACCGATATTTTGCAAATCTACTAGAAAGTTGAAAAGTTTGTTTGAAGAAAGTTCTAGCGCTAATACAGCCCAGCCTCTTGCTGCCATAGCTGTAGCAATAAAATCTTCCTTCCATTTTTCGAAAGATCCAAAATCTTCTTCGATTTTCTTAACTATCTCACCTTTAGGATTGCCATCTCCTCCTAATATGGTAGGAAAGAAAAGCTCATGTAATAATTTCCCATTTGCATTAAAAGTTTCTTGTCTTTTTAATTCACCAAATTCGCTATATGTAGCTGCAGCTTTGGATCTATCTGCAGTTTTTAATTTTTCTATTATTTCATTCCATTTATTTACATATCCTTGGTATAATTTATAATGCTCTTGATTTGTTTTAACTGAAATTCCTTTGATTTCTTTTTCTATAGGGAATTTCTTTGCCTCAAACTTGTGTTCAAATGGCATATTTTAAAAAGAAATTATAAAGAATAAAAACTTTTAAAACAATTTATTCAATATGTTTATCTTACTTTCGCATATTATAACTGAAGATACTCCTTCATATATGAATTCAGGAAAGATTACTATAACGCCTGTTAAGCAAATTAAAAAAGGAGATTCGAGCAACTCTTATGTTTTTACAATGTATAATCATCTTGGAACACATGTTGATTGTCCTAAACATTTTATAGAGGAAGGCAGAAGTGTATGTGATATTCCATTAAATGATTTTATCTTTGAAAAAGTAAATATTATAGAAATAAAGAAGGATAAAGGCGAATTATTTTATAAAAAGGATTTGGAAAACTTTCATGATATTTTTAAAAGATCAGACTTCGTAATATTTAAAACAGGTTTTCAAATTTATAGAGAAAAAGAACCAATGGTTTATATGTTTGAAGGACCTGGATTTTCTGCAGAAGCCGCAGAGTATCTAACCAATTATAACTTAAAAGGTATAGGATTCGATTTTATTTCATTATCTTCACCGCTTCACAGAGAGGAAGGACGAAAGGCTCATAAAATCTTGCTATCTAAAGGAATTCTTATTGTTGAAGACATGAATTTAGCTAATTTACCCAAAGAGATTAAAAGACTATTTGTAATTCCGATTTATATAAAAGGTTTAGATAGCGTTACTTGTACAGTATTTGCCGAACTGACTTCTTCTACATCCTAAAGAGAAAGATTTTTATTTTAATCAATAAATAATAAATATGGTTTTTCTAAGTATTTTGCTACTTCATTCAAAAAAGCGGCTGCTTCAGCACCGTCTATTACTCTATGATCGAAAGATACAGCCAAAGTTATTATATCCCTTATTTCAATCTTTCCATCAACTACCCAAGGTTTCTTCTTAATTTTAAACACTCCTAATATTGCCACTTCAGGATAGTTTAATATGGGAGTAGCGAAAGTTCCCCCTAAAATACCAATGTTAGTTATAGAAAAAGTCCCTCCTGTAACTTCTTCTACTTTAAGCTTCCCTTGTCTTGCTCTTTCGCTTAAATCTTCTATCTCTTTAGCTAATTCAAGAATTCCTTTCTTATCAGCATCTTTAATTACAGGAACTATAAGTCCTTGTTCAGTAGCAGTTGCTATACCTATGTTATAATACTTTTTAATTACAAGTTCATTTCTTTCATCATCGATATTTGCATTGAATTTTGGATACTTCTTTAATGCTTTTACTGTAGCCTTTATTATAAAAGGTAAATATGTTAACTTGACTCCTAATTTTTCAGCCTCTACTTTTAATTCTTCTCTAATTTTTACTAATTCTGTTATATCAAATTCATCCGCATGAGTAACAATTGCTGCATTTCTTTGAGCTTTAACCATCTTTTCAGCTATCATTCTTCTGATACCTGTTATAGGAATTCTTTCTTCTAATTTTCTAACTTCCACAACTTCTTTTACTTCTACTTTTTTGCTTTCCTCATAATATCTTCTTACATCTTCTTCTGTTATTCTTCCACCAGGACCTGTTCCTTTTACTTTAGCCAAATCCACACCTAATTCTCTTGCTAATTTTCTAACAGCTGGCGTTGCAAGAATTTCTTTTTGTACTGTTTCGGTTACAGCTTGTTGAGCTATTATTGGTTTTTCTTCTTTTTTAATTTCTTTCTTAATCTCTTCAACTTCAATTATCGCGATAGGTGAACCAACTCTTACTACTTCTTTTTCTTTAGCAAGTATTTTAACAATTTTTCCATTATAAGGAGAAGGTATTTCAACATTAACTTTCACAGTTAACACTTCTACTATAGGTTGGAATTGCTTTACGTAATCTCCTTCTTTAACTAACCATCTTATAATTTCTCCTTCACTTATACCTTCTCCTATATCAGGAAGTTTAATTTCTACTTCCATTTTTAATAACTCATTAGCTTTATAATTGCTCTTTTTATTCTGCTAACTGTTGGTATATAATACTGATCATGTACCAATGGGAAAGGTGTATCAGCTCCACAAACTCTTAAAATAGGACCATTAAGATGATAAATAGCTTTCTCAGCTATAATTGCAGCAATTTCTGCCCCTAAACCTAAAGTTTTAGGAGCTTCATGTACAATTATTACTCTTCCTGTTTTTTTAACAGAAGTTAAAATAGTATCAATATCCAATGGTAATAACGTTCTTAAATCTATAACTTCGATACCTATCCCCTTTTCCTTTTCTATTTGTTCAGCAGCTTCTAAAGATTTATGTACCATTGCGCCATAAGTTATAATTGTAACATCTTCTCCTTTCCTTACAACATTAGCTTTACCTATAGGAACAGTAAATTCTCCTTCAGGTACTTCTTGTTTAATTGTTCTATAAATGCTTTTAGGCTCCATAAAAATTATTGGATCATCAGCCTTTAAAGAAGAGATCAATAAACCTTTTGCATCATAGGGAAAAGCTGGAACTATAACTTTTAATCCTGCAGTATGAGCATAATAAGTTTCTGGATGTTGTGAATGATACATGCCACCTCTTATTCCTCCAGCAACAGGTCCTCTAATTATTAAGGGTACTTTGAATTGTCCACCACTTCTATATCTTATTTTAGCTATCTGGGAAACAATTTGATCAAAACCTCCAAATGCAAAATCAAAAAACTGAACTTCAGCAACAGGCTTTAATCCATACATAGCCATTCCTGCTGCAACACCAAATATAGCAGCTTCAGAAAGAGGTGTATCTATTACCCTTTCAGGTCCAAATTCATCAATTAAACCTTCGGTTACAAGAAAAACTCCGCCTCTTCTTCCTACATCTTCACCTAGTACTACTATTCTATCATCCTTTCTCATTTGTTCTCTTAAAGCGTTATTTAAAGCCTGAGCAAGAGTCATTACTGGCATGTTTAACCTCCTCTAAAATCTTCAATAATTTCTTCCATTTCTTCCTTTAAATTCCAAGGAATTTCTGAATAAACATCTTCAAATATTACTTCAATAGGTGGAGGTGGAATTTCTAAAGCTTTTTTAACTTCATTTTCTACCATTAATTCAATATCCTTTCTCAAACTTTCATCCTCTTGTTCTGTAATTTTACCACTGAAAATCAAGAAATTTCTAAATCTTTTTATTGGATCCTTTTGTCTCCAAAATTCAACTTCTTCATTGCTTCTATATCTTTTAGGATCATCAGCTGTTGTATGAGAACCTAATCTATAAGTTAAATATTCTATAAAAACAGGTTCATAATTTCTAGCCATTTCAATAGCTTCTTTAGCAGACTTATATACTGCAATTATATCATTACCATCAACACGCATACTTTTTATACCATAAGCTACAGCTTTGATAGCTAAAGTTTCTGAAGCAGTTTGCCTTGATACATGTAAAGATATTGCATATTGGTTATTCCTACATACAAAAACTATCGGAACCTTAAAAACTCCAGCCCAGTTGCATGCTTCGTGAAAATCTCCTTTAGAAGTAGCACCATCACTTAAATAAGCTAATACAACAATTTTATCTTTCCTTATTTTAGCTGCATGAGCAAAACCTACAGCAGAAGGCAAATGAACAGCTATAGGAGTTGTAGTTGGAACAATGTGAAGAGCTTTGCTTCCGTATATTGCAAATTCATGACCTTTTAAAATATCTTCCTTATTTGCTAACCATCTACAAAGTATTTCTCTTACACTCATACCTCTGGTTATCAATAATCCTAATTCTCTATAAGTAGGAAAGAACCAATCTTCTGGCTTAGCAGCATAAGCAGTTCCTACAGCTACAGCTTCCTCTCCTTCATTCGGCGCATGTATAGCAACTTTACCCATTCTTTGTAATTTAAGAAGCCAACCGTCCAAAACTCTTGTTATTAACATATATTTATATAATTTTAAGAAGTCTTCATTGGTTAAATTTACAGTTTTTAAAAGTGCTTCATTCACTTCACCATTTTCGTTTAATATCTGTAAAAAGCTCATGATAATTAATCCAACAATCTTCTATAAATTTATTTTAATTTTAATAATTAAGAACGAATTATAGATGTTATAAAAAATTCTCCAGCCTTATAAGAACTCCTAACAAAAGGTCCTGCAGCAACATACTTAAAACCAAGACTTTTACCTATTTCTTCATATTTTTTAAATTTTTCAGGACTAACATATTCCATTACTGGCAAATGCCTTCTAGAAGGTCTTAAATATTGACCAATAGTTAGAAAATCTACATCTGCTTTTCTTAGATCTTTCATTGTTTCAATAACTTCTTCTTCCTTTTCCCCAAATCCAACTATAATTGAAGATTTTGTGTATATTTTAGGGTTAAGCTTTTTTAAACTTTCAAGAACAAATAAAGATTGATCATAACTAGCTCTAGGATCTCTTACTAAAGGTGTTAACCTTCTAACTGTTTCAATGTTATGACCAATAACTTCCGCTCCAGAAAAAGCTACTTTCTTTAAAGAATCAATGTTTCCTTTAAAGTCAGGTATTAAAAGTTCAATGATTATATTGGGATTAAGCTTTTTTATTTCTTTCACAGTCTCAGCAAATATGCTTGCTCCACCATCTTCTAAATCATCTCTGTCAACTGATGTTATAACAATATAATTTAAATTCATTTTAGAGACAGCTAATGCTACTCTTCTAGGCTCATCATAATCTACAATACCTTTGGGATTCCCTGGAGTAACATTACAAAACCTACAAGCCCTTGTACATACATTACCTAGAATCATAAAAGTAGCTGTTCCTGAGCCCCAACATTCTGAAATATTAGGACAAAGAGCTTCTTCGCAAACTGTATGTAAATTTAATTCTCTGCAAATCCTACTTATAAATAAATAATTTTCACCTGAAGGAATTTTAGAACGGATCCAGTCAGGTTTTCTTTCTATTTTATTCCTTTTTTCAAAATAAACGTTAAACATTTTATTATTAAATAAGTTATCTAAAATAAAAATTCATAAATGCTTAATTCAATTTTATAATTATGTATAAAATTGTAGTATTATATCCTAAATTAGAAGAAAATTTCTTAGAAACATACATAAAGGAACATGTTCCATTAGTTAAAAAAATACCAAACGTTAAAAAAATAGTTATAAACAAAGCTGTAGGTTCTCCTGCTGGAGAGCCACAATTTTTTATTTTAGCTGAACTTCACTTTGAAACAGAAAAGGACATGAAAGAAGCATTAAACTCTAACGAAATGAGAGAAGCTGCAAGACATGCCATGAAAATTTCGAAAGGAAAAATGCAGGCAATATTCTTTGAAGAAATAAAAGTAGAATAATTAAGAAGCCAGTAATTGTTCATTTAAATCATGTAGCAAGTATTAAAAATTTCTAAGAAGATTTTTAAAATATTTTGCAGAGATTAATTTTTTTAACATGTTAAAATATTTAAAAGACAATGGAAATTCCCTACTATAAACTATTTATAAATGGAAATTATGTAGAAAGTTCAACAGGAAACAAAATACCGGTTTTAAATCCTGCAAATAATGAAGTTATAGCATATGTTGCTGAAGCTGGTAACGAAGATGTAGATAAGGCTATAGAAGCAGCTAAGAATGCTTTTAAAGAATGGTCAAAAATGGATCCTACAAGAAGAGGAAGAATTTTATATAAAATTGCTTCTCTGTTAAGAGAAAGAAGCGAAGAATTGGCTAAACTTGAAACTTTAAACAATGGTAAGCCATTAAGAGAATCTACTGGTGATGTATTATATGCTGCAAGATTATTTGAGTATTACGCAGGATTAGCTGATAAAATTCAAGGAGATACAATACCTGTTCCAGGAGATAGATTTTGTTATACAATAAGAGAACCTTTAGGAGTTACAGCTCACATTGTACCATGGAACTTTCCTTTGCCATTGGCTGCAAGAAGCATTGCACCTGCTTTGGCAGCAGGAAATACTGCAGTAGTTAAACCATCTTCATATACTCCATTAACAGCTTTAAAGTTAGCAGAAATTTCAAAAGAAGCTGGTTTGCCAAATGGGGTTTTAAATGTTATATGTGGACCAGGAAATACGGTAGGGAAATATTTAATATCTCATAAAGAAATAGATGCTGTTGCTTTTACAGGATCAACAGAGAGCGGGAGGGAGGTTATGGTATTAGCTGCTAAAAATCTTAAACCAGTTATATTAGAATTAGGTGGTAAAAATCCCCATATAGTATTACCTGATGCAAAAATAGATAAGACTATACAGGGAATAATGAATGGTATAATTACCAATGCAGGACAAATGTGTTGGGCTGGAAGTAGATTATTAATTCATGAAAGTTTACATGATAGACTAATAAAGTTACTTAGCGAGCATTTTTCTAAAGTAAAGATAGGAAATGGCTTAAATAAAGATACACAAATGGGACCTTTAACTACGAAGGAACAACTAAAAAGAGTTATGTATTATATTGAGGAAGGAATTAAAGAAGGAGGTAAAATTGTCTATGGAGGAGAAAGGCCAAAAGAAGAAGAATTACTCAAAGGAAACTTTATTTATCCTACTCTTTTCGATAATGTAGGAAAAGATATGAAGATATTTCAAGAAGAAATTTTTGGACCTGTTTTGGCCTCAACAAGCTTCAGTTCTATAGATGAAGCAGTCGAATTAGCAAATGCTACAAGATATGGATTATACGCAGCTATTTGGACAAACGATCTAACCTTGGCTCATAAATTAGCTTCGAGAATTGAAGCTGGAACAGTCTGCATTAATGAGTTTCCTGTGACCTATCCGCAGATGCCCTTTAGTGCATATAAAGAGAGCGGCCTAGGATTCGAGCAAAGCATATATTCGGTTTATAATTATACAAGAATAAAAACTGTTTTAATTAACTTATCTTAAAAATTTTATAAATTTAAATTTAATTATTTTTAATATTTAATTAAAAAATTATTTGTGTGGAGCATATTCTTTTCCTATCAATTCCCTTCCTAGTGCTATTTTTTGTGCTTCCTCAGTACCATCACCTATTTCAATTCCCATCACATTCCTTAACCTTCTTTCAAAAGGTAAATCTTTAGTATATGCTATGTTACCATGAATTAAAATGCATTTATGAATTATTTCAAAAGCTAACTTTGGAGCCCACATTTTACACATTGCAGCATATTTAGTTATAGGCATACCTTTATCCTTCATCCATAAAGTTCTGTAACATAAAAGTTTACAAGCTTCAAGATAAGTATAATATTCTACTATTTCAAATTGAATTGCTTCAAATTTTATTATTGGCTTACCAAAAGCATATCTTTTCTTTGCATATTCTATAGTTTCTTCCAAAGATTGTTCTGCTGCACCCAAACATGATAAAGCTAATAAAGTTTTACTAAAATCGAAAGTTTTCATTACCATATAAAATCCTTCTCCTACGTTTCCTAACAAATAATCCTTAGGTATTCTTACATTATCAAGTTTAAATGCTCCTCTAGAAATTGGCCTGTAACCTACATCATCAAAATAAGAATAAGTTATATTTTTATCCCTGGCAGGAACTAAAAAAGCACTTATTCCTTTATGTCCTGCTTTAGGATCAGTTTTAGCAAATAAAACATAATATGAAGCATACTTTACCATGCTTATTGAAGATTTTTCTCCGTTGATTACCCATTCATCGCCATCAAGATATGCAGTGGTTTTTATAGCAGCTGCGTCAGTACCGCAGTGAGGTTCTGTTAAAGCTATTCCTAAAATTACTTCTCCATTAGCAACTTTAGGTAAAATTTCTTCCTTAACTTCTTCCTTTGCATAATTTGAAATAACTTCTGCAGTTAAAGCATTGTTAATAATTATAAAATTAGCTACATTGAAATCATATCTCGATAATTCTTCTATAGCTATTCCAGTAGTAACAGCATCAGCACCTTGCCCACCATATTTTTCCGGTATTCTTATCCCCATCAACCCAATATCTGCAAGCTTTTTAAAAAGTTCCTTTGGAAATTCTCCAGTTTTATCCCATAAAGCTTCATAAGGAGCTATTTCTTTTTGTGCAAAATTTCTTATAGTTTCTCTAAATAAATTTTGTTCCAAAGTAAATTCGAATACCATATTCTTAAAATAAATTAAACAAATTATTAACTTAGCCAATAATTCCTTGTAGAACTCAATGTATCTAGATATTCAAGAAATGTCGTTTTCCAAATTATTGGAGAATGAATTGTGTTAATCTAAAAATCGAAAAAATATTTTTCGGCTCTAGCCCATTCAGAAAGTTTATGAATTAAAAATTTTT
>JAVVGP010000008.1:0-17709 GCA_032249055.1 Thermoproteota archaeon
TAAATTATTCATATATACGTTTTATACCTTCTAATTTATCAAAATCTTTATCAAATGAATATATTTCATAAATTTTATTTTTTAGCATAAGTACATAAGTTAAGCATCATTCAAACCAACTCTTTTTTCTTTTACTATCTTAAGTGCTTCAAAATATTGTTGCCTGTTTAATTCACTAATTTAGCACTCCGAATTAAAAATTCTTCAATTACAAGGGCTTCATCTAAAGACACATGGGCTTCTAAGAGATTGAGTATGTCAGTCATATTTGTAACTTCAAAACATGAGGACATGTTTCATTTTGACTTTAATGAGAGTATTTCAGTCATATTTGTAACCGATATGGCATTTTCTCTCCTTCATTAATCCTCTTTACTATTTTTTGAGCTGCTTGTTTTATTTTCACTTCATGGGGTTTAAGTTCTCTTTTTGGCTTTATGAAAGCATGTACAGATACGCTTGCATCAATGAATCTGAGACAATTCTCTTTTTACTTTTTTCCATTCTGAAAGATCAGATTGAATGTCTACTTCAATTGAGTCAAAGAACTTTGTAAGATCGATCTTTTTCAAAATTTCCATATCTTTATTTTATGAGAAACTTTATATAAAATTTTTATTATTTTATTTATTTAACAGTCTTGACTTGATACCTAAAATAAGCAAGTGACACCAAGAAACAATTTCGAGCAAGAAAGTATATTGAACACTTACGATTTAAGAATAGTTATCTACTTCCGCTACGGAAATAATTTTCTGTGCGGAAAAATTATATGAGACAAACTCCAAGTCATTTATTTCTTCCTCTTAATGATTAATTTATTTTTCTTCCATATCCCGTTTTGGTTGCGCAATCCATGATCTGCTAAAGGAGCTTGAAAAGAATTAACTTTATAAAAGCTTCTTCAACTTTTCCACAAACTTCTTAACATCTTCTATTGCATATTTAACATCTCTTGGAGTCATCCAGTTTTCATAGAAGTTCTGATGAAGATTGTTGGCCGTCCACCACAATCGCCTTAGCTCAACATCTTGAAGTTTTTCAGCAAGCTTATCTATATATTCCCATAAGCTAGCATGACTTCTAAGCTCCAGATTTTCCTTTGCTGCTACAGCTTTGACCATCTGAGCAGCTACACCCCAACCTTTCTCTGATGCTTGCACATAATCACCTTTAGCTAGTAATTCCTCAGCTTCTCTTAAGAACTTCTCAGCAAGCTTAAGATGAAGCTCTACTTTCTCGCTAGGATCTAAGGTATGATTGAGAGCTTTAGAAAGAATTTCTACAACAAGCTCCTCCATTGATATGTCCTTCTTTAAAGCTTCCTCTCTTAGTTTCTCAAAGAGCTTCTTGCTAAGTGTCTCAAACATTTATCATATTAAAATAAAGACTCAAATAATAAAAGCTTGTCATATCAAAGAGAAAATGTTTAACTAGATAGAGTAATACAAAAGATACTCTTGTAAATTTACTCTCCTTTAAAGACATAATAATCCTAATATAATAACTTATAACATATCATGGTTAAAGTACCTACAAATGTAACAATAGATATAGAAACAAGGAAAAGACTTGAAGAAGTGGCAAAGAAAGAAAAGAAAACAATGCCAGAAATAATAGAAGAAGCTTTACAAGAATATTTTAAAAAACTTGAATCAATAAGATCGATGAAAGGAGCATTTCCACAATTAAAACCGCTAACACAAGAAGAGGAAAAAGAAATAAAAGGTTCGATATGAATTCATATGTTTTAGATACTTATGCTTAGGTAGAATATTTTAGAGGAACTAATTTAGCTGATAAAGTTGAAGCTATCTTAAAGAAAAATGTTTTACTCCAACAATTGTAATAGCAGAGCTTCAAACAAAGTTTCTAAAAGAAAATTTAGATTTTACCCAAGCTGTTAATTTCATTGAAGCAAAAAATATTTTAAAATTTAAGAATTGTTAAGAGAAACAAAAACTTTATTAAGAAGTAGATAATAATAGAGAATAATAACTTTAGTGATGGAATCGGAATATATAATACAAGTAGAAAATTTGACATGGTATTATGAAGGTACTTCGAAAGCGGCATTAAATAATATAAATTTAAAAATTAAAAAAGGCGAGACTGTTTTAATAACAGGACCAGCTGGCGCAGGTAAAACCACTCTTGCCTATTGTTTAAATGGAATAATACCACATTTCTTTCCAGGATATTTACAAGGCAGAGTTCTAATAAAGAATATTGATACTAGAACTGTAGAAATAGGTGATATCTCTAGAATGGTAGGTATGGTTTTACAAGATTATTCTGCACAGCTAGTTCAACCTACAGTAATAGATGATGTTGCATTCGCATTAGAAAATTTTGGCTTTGATCCTGATGAAATACAAAAAAGAGTAGAAGAAGCTATCACCATTACAGGGTTAACCGGTCTGGAGAATAGAAATCCGCATACTTTATCAGGAGGCGAACAACAGTTATGTGCCATTGCTGGTGTACTAGCTCTTAAACCAGAAATAATTGTTTTAGATGAACCAGTATCATCTTTAGATCCTATTGGTGCTGAAAAAGTTAGTAATCTGCTTAGAAAACTTAAAGAAAAAGAAAATATAACGATGATAATTATAGAACAAAGATTAGATGAATTTATTTCATGGGCAGACAAACTTATTGTTTTAAACGAAGGTAAAATTATAGCAGAAGGTAAACCTTTAGATGTTCTTAATGATTATGAAAAATTAGAGTTAATGGTAAGATATAGAGTTAATGTACCCCAATTGTTTCTTTTATATTATAAGCTTAAGAAAACATATAATCTCCCTCCTTTAAAGAGTTTAAATGTAAAAGATTTCCCAATAGATTTTTTATTAGATAGACCTTTAAAAGTTACCATAAAGGAACATGATTTTTATAACGTTAATCCAAAATTAGATCCTATAATCATGATTAGAAATCTCACATATGTTTATCCTAACGGTGTTAAGGCATTAAATAACATAAACGTTGAATTTTATCAAGGAGAATTTGTTGCTATAATAGGTCAAAATGGTTCAGGGAAGACTACGCTTCTTAAACACATTTTAGGCTTACTTAAACCTACTAGCGGAAAAGTAATAGTATGCGGACTAGATACCTCAGTTCATGACGTGACTGAAATAAGCAAATATGTAGGAATGGTTTTTCAACATCCTGATAGACAATTATTTAAAACACAAGTGAAGGATGAAATAGCTATGAGTTTACGAAGATTTAAACTAACTAGAGAAGAAATGGAAAGAAGAATTGATGATATTTTAAAATTAGTTGAATTACAAAACTATAAAAATCATGGCACATTTAATTTGGGTTTAGGTGAAAGAAAAAGATTAGCTTTAGCTGCTACATTGGCTACTCAACCAAAGATACTATTAGTAGATGAACCTACTACTGGACAAGATCTTAAATTAAAAATAGAAATCATGGAATTATTAAAACGGTTAAACGAACAAACAAACATAACAATAATATTTGTCTCTCATGATATGGAAATAGTAGCAAAATATGCTAAAAGATCAATTATTATGAGCAACGGAAAGATCTTGATTGATGGACCGACTTCAAAAGTATTAAGAAATTTTGAAATTTTAGCGAAGGCGCATTTAAAACCTCCTCCTATTATAGAATTATGTGAATTATTAAAAAATTATAACTTTCAATTAGAAAGAATCTTAACTGTTGAAGATTTTTTAGAGAGTTTAAATATATCATATGAAGAATAATCAATCAATAAAAGAAAGAGTGACTCCATTTGAATATATTGAAGGCAATAGTATTTTTCATAGATTAAATGCACTAGTTAAACTTTTTATGATATTTAGTGTTACAGCATTGGTAATAACTTTCTTAGATCCTGTAGCAGGAATCATAATTAATATAGCAATATATATTATGTTTGTAATCTCAAAAGCTACAAAAGCATTTATTATGATAAACAAAAGAGTTGTATTATTAATGGGTGGCACTTTTGCTACTTTATATTTCATATTTTATACTGTTATACCTTATATTTTATATGGAAACTTTTCAGAAATGGGTTTTGTTTGGGCTGCATCTGGTTTATATAGACTTGCAAACCTAATTGGAATTGTAGGATTATTTGCTGCTACAACCAGAATAATTGATTTATCGGTATCTTTGCCTAAACTTGGAATACCACCCAGAATTGCAACTGTAGTGGGACTTGCCTTTGGAATGGTTCCATTATTTACTTCGCAATTAAAAGACATCATTGATGCATATGAAGCAAGAGGATTTAAGATTAAACATCCTAATCCTATAAAACGTATCATATCTTACATATCTATTTTACCACCGACAATGTTGACCACCATCAGAGTAGCGCAATGGATGTCTGTCGCTTTAGAAATGAGAGGTTTTACTTATCCCGGTAAAAAAACTTATAGAGCAATAAAATCGGCAACGTTGACTATTTATGATAAAATAGCTATCGCTATAAATATAATGATAATTATTTCTGCAGCTTATATATCCCAACTACGCTTACCGACTTTTCCAATAACCCAACCGTTATATCACGCTTTGTTACAAATTTCCCCTCTTTATCTTATATTAGCCTTCTTATTAACAATATCATTTGTTCTTTATAACATAATTAGACCAATTAAGTAAATCGTATTTTTAAATTACTTTTTTTATTTAAAATAATAAGGTTTATATATTAGAATAGATATAATAAGTGTAATGACAAAGACTGGTATACTTTCTTTAATTATAATTGTATTAATTATAGTAATAGCTATAGCGATGTATGTAATAAGAGGAGTAGGTCCAGGTTTTCAAGGAGTTCCACGAATATTGGAGGGCCATCCTATGTACAATGTGATAGGACCTATCTTAGCAATAATATTATTAATAATTTTAGGTTATTTAGCATATTACATAAGTAAAAGAGTGAGAGTATGAGAAGAATCACACTTTTATCAATCTTATTAGGTATATATTTAGTTTATAATATCACTATCATGAGTATATGGCAAGGATGGGTGGGTCCTCCTCCTCTTATAGGCATAATTATGGGGCCTGGAATGTTTGTAATAGCTTTCCTATTTTCCATCCTCACTACTTTTATTGCATGGAAATATTTACCAAAAGAAAGACCAAAAGAATTGCAAGTTCGTGCAAGTAGTGGAGAAACTTCTGCAGGTTCTTCTAGAACAAGTAGTAGCATTCCACCTCCTAGAAAAATAGTATTAATCACATCTAGAGAAGCAGCTATCATAGCTTCTTTTTCAGGAGTCAATTTCGCTTGGAATGCATTAGGATTAATTTTTGTTATATTTCCTCCTGGAAGTTGGTCAATTAGCGGAATTATGCCACAATTGATTGGTATGGCTACAGGTCCAATTGGTCTTGTAATTGCTCATTTCATTGGTGGATTATTATGGTATGATTTCCCATGGGGAACATTTAATTTTATGCTCAGTGCAACATGGCTAATAACTGTTTTATATCCCTTTTATGCAGATGTAGTTAAACATTACAAGTATCCTATATTGTTTGGTCAAACATTTTTATTACACCAATACGATGTATATAGCTGGGCATTATGGGCTGTTCATTTTGCAAAACTTGCTCCTGTAGAGTACATTATACCTGCCACATTAGTATTCATTGGACCATGGTCTCTACTAAATGCAATACCGATTGTGATACTCGTTGCACTTTTTGATAGATTTGCACCTGGTTTAATGAAACCAACTTGGCTAGATAGATATACATCTTAAATTTAATTCAAATTAAAACTTTTTTATAAAAATTATGTTAGTTTTTTATTTTTATGATTTTAATCTTTTTAATGAAAAATCTAATCATAAGTTGTTAAACTCCTTCAGCTATGGAATTTCAGCGCCTCTCAATCTAAATGTCAAATTAGACCGTGAAAGAGAATATCAGTTTCCCGGTTATATTTTTGGAACTGTGACCATTTTCAAGTAACAAATGTGTTATGAACATTTTAAAAAGTCATTATTACCTCATAAGAACTTATTGCAGAATCAATAGAGTACAGAATATCATCATAAACTTCTGCGACAGAACTTACTTGGAGTATCATTTACAAAGCTTATCTTGTATATTAGTCAATAATGTCTAAAGCGATAACATTTTAAAAATCATAAAATTTATTTCGTTATATTAGTTTCAAATTAAAAATACTTTTAATACTTTGTTTAGATTAATCAAAAGTCAGGTAACTTTATATACATGCAATTATTTATTATATAACAAAAATGCCATTACGTATAGGTATTGATATTGGAGGAGCTTTTACAGACCTTGTTGCATACGATGAAGAAAGTGGTGAGCTTGTTTGGACGAAAGTAGAAACTACACCGAAAGATCTATCTCAAGGCGTACTAAATTCAATTAAAGCAAGCAAAGTAGAGCTTTCAAATGCAAGTATGATCATTCATGGTCAAACATTGGTCATTAATTCTATAGTAACTAGGGAAGGAGCTAAAGTTGGCTTGATGACAACTTGGGGTCATAGAGATATATTAGAATTACAAAGAGCGAATAGGCGAGATATATATAATTTTAGATATAAAAAACCCGTTCCTTTCGTTCCTAGACGTTTATCTTTAGAAATTAGAGAACGTATAGGAGGAGATGGCTCTATAATTGTTCCTTTGAATAATGAAGATGTGAAAAGTGCTGTTGAAAAATTTTTACAAGAAGATGTAGAATCTATATGTGTTAGCTTTCTAAATTCATATATAAACCCTGTACATGAGATTGAAGCTGCAAAAATAATAAAAGAAGTTTTGAATTCTAAAGGCAAGCATCTATATATTACTCTATCTCATGAAATTACTAGGGAATGGGGTGAATATGAGAGGACCAGTACAGCAGTTTTAAATGCATTCGTTAAGCCTAAATGGGTAAGTTATTTATCTAAATTAGAAAAAGAAATAAAAGAAAAAGGCTTTCGGGGATCATTTCTCCTAATGCTGTCTAATGGTGGTATGTCTCTTGTTAGTTTTATTAAAGAATTTCCAATATATACTGTAGAATCTGGACCCGTTGCTGGAATAATAGGAGGTATAGCTATTGCAGAATTTCTAAATGAAAAAAATATTATTGTACTGGATGGTGGAAGTACAACAACAAAAGCTGCTTTAATTGAAGGTCTTATGCCAAGAATAAGTAGTGAATACTACATAGGAAGAGACAGATTTAACCCAGGCTATCCTGTAAAAATACCTATAATTGAAATTGCGGAAGTTGGTAACGGTGGTACGAGTATTGCATGGATTGATGAAATAGGAAGACTTAAAGTTGGACCAAAAGCTATGGGAGCAGATCCTGGTCCAGCATGTTATGGAAAAGGAGGAGATAAACCAACAGTAACAGATGCATATGTTGTTAATAAATTAATTAATCCAAATTACTTATTAGGCGGTGAAATGAAGATATATCGAGATTTGGCTATTAAGGTTATAAAAAATATTGCAGAGTATTACAATGTCTCAATTGAGGAAGCTGCTGAAGGCATAATAAAAATAGCCAATGAAAATGCTGCAAACGTAATAAGACTAATATCAGTTCAAAAAGGTTACGACCCAAGAGATTTCTCATTAATTGCTCATGGAGGAGCTGGTCCAATGTTTGCTCCTTTCATTGCAGAAGAATTAGAGATCAGGAAAATAATAGTGCCTGCAATACCTCCGGGCGTATTTTCAGCATGGGGTATGCTTTTAGCTGACGTAAAACATGATGTTATAATCACAAATGTTATGGAGGTAAAAAATGATATGATTGAAAATATGAATAAAACATTTGAAGAAGTCGATAAAAAATTGCTGGCGATATTTGAAGAGGAGAACTTTAAAGCGAAGGATGTTATAATTTATCATTATGCAGATATGAGATATAAGGGTCAAGAACATACTGTTAAAGTACCTTTGAAAACTGGAGAAATTAAACAAGAGGACATTCCTATTATAATAGAGAAATTCCATGAATATCATGAGAGAGCATACGCTTTCAGACTTCCAACTAGCCCAGTTCAAATAGTTAATTTCCACGGTATTGGTATTGCTAAAGTTAAAAGACCGTCCTTAAAAGAGAAGATAATTGATACAAAAATTGATGAGGCAGTAAAAGAAACAAGAGATGTATATATAAATGGTGATTATAAGACACTTCTTGTATATGATAAAGAAAAAATACCCACAAATGTAAAACTAATTGGCCCAGCTGTTATTGAGGATCCTACATCTACAATACTTGTGCTAGCCAACCAAGAATTTTTTAAAGATAAATATGGCAATATAATAATTTATAAGAGGTAAGAGGTATGAGTATTGACCCTTTCACTTTAGAAATAATAAAGAATGCTTTTATTGTAGCTAATGAAGAAATGTTTAGAGCTTGGGCTAGAACTGCCAAAAGTCCAGTTATTTATGAAGTTTTAGACTTTGCAGTAGCAATCACAAATAGTGAAGGTGATTTAATAGCTGAAGCTCCTGGTGTTCCAGGATTTTCAGGTGTTTTAGATTTCGCTGTTAAAGAAGTCTTAGAGAAATGGAAGCATGATTTGGCACCTGGTGATGTGATTGTTAACAATATTCCTTATAATTCAGGTACCCATTTAAATGACGTGACCTTAGTTGCACCTATATTTTACAAAAATGAATTAATTGGATTTACTGCAACTAAGGGTCATTGGAGCGAAGTAGGAGGAATGGCTTTTGGTAGTTGGAATCCTCATTCTACTGAAATATATCAAGAAGGTCTTCAACTCCCATGCGTTAAGTTGTATGAAAATGGAAAGCCTAATAAAGATATCATAGATATAATCATTACAAATTCAAGATTGCCAGATTATACGCTTGGAGATATGGAATCACAGGTTGCTTCAATGAGGATTGCAGCTCGCAGAGTTATAGGTCTTGTTGAAAAATACGGATTGGAAAAAGTATTAATTGCAATGAAGAAGATAATTGAAGACGGGGAGAAACTTGCTTTATTAAGACTAAGTGAACTTCCTAAAGGAACATTCGAAGCTGAAGATTATATTGATAGTGCTATTGCAGGAACCAACGAACCTGTATATGTAAAGGTAAAAGTAACAATAACAGATAAAGAGTTCATAGCAGATTTTACAGGAAGTTCAAAGCAGGTACCAAGTCCTATAAATTCTCCATTCCCTGTTACAGTTGCAGGAGTAAAGGAATTATTTTTAGCCATAACTGATCCACATGCACATCCCAACTCTGGTCTTTTTAGACCAGTTAGAGTAATTGCTCCTAAAGGTAGTGTTTTTCATCCAATACGTCCTGCACCAACATCTACTTTTTGGGAAGCAATGTCTATAGCTACAGATCTTGTTTGGAAAGCTTTAGCTCCACATATTCCTGATAAGCTTACAGCTGGTCATTTTGTTTCAATAATAGCGACTATTGTCGGAGGAATTAATGACAAAACTGGAGAACCTTTCGCAATTGTTGAACCCCAACCAGGAGGATGGGGAGCAGGTTATGATATGGATGGTACTAGTGGATTAGTAGCTTGTGGAGATGGAGAGACATACATCGCTTCTACAGAAGTTTACGAAAAGAACTTCCCTATATTAGTTGAAAGATATTTATTAAATACCCAAGATGGTGTAGGGCACGGAAAATATAGGGGCGGATTTGGAGTTATCAGAGAATATAGAATTTTGAACAGTCAGGCTTTAGTAACCATTCAAGTAGGCAGGCATGATTTTCCACCATGGGGTGTTAATGGCGGTTTGAACGGGCCTGGAAATAAGGTTGTAATAATTAGACAAGGAGAAGAGCCAAGGGAAGTTAGAAGATTAACTGCTGAAGTGTTCAAAAAAGGAGATTTAATAAGTATAAGAACAAGTGGTGGTGGAGGATGGGGAGATCCTTTAGAAAGAGATCCCAAATTAGTTTTAGAAGATTATAAAAATGATTTGATAACTCTCGATATAGCTGCCAATATATATGGAGTTATAATAGATCCTATAAATAATGAGATAAATTGGGAAAAGACGAAAGAACAAAGGGAAAAATTAAAAAAGAAAAGAAGTTAATTTTACGTAATTTTTAAAGACTTTCTTTTTGAAATTAAATAAGTTGTTTTACTTATAAAAATTGAGATAATCTGTGAGTATGAATGCTTAATATATTATGGATTATGCAGTAAAATTAAAACCTCACAATTTATAGTAGAACTAGATTTAAAATAATTTTTAGTTAATAAATTTAGCGGATTATCGGATCGGGCCAATAATTGTCTAAAACAATAACTTTTCCATTTTCATCTATTACAACATTACTTTCCAGCCTAACTCCAAATTTATTAGGCAAATAAATTCCTGGTTCAATAGTAAAAACCATTCCTCTTTTAAGCTGTTTGCGATACATTTGTGAAATATATGGTTCTTCATGCACCTCTAATCCTAAACCATGACCTGTTCTATGAACAAAAAATTCTCCATAACCTTTTGCTGAAATAGTAGATCTTGCAACATAATCGATGTTGCTAGCTAATTCTCCTTCTTTAATTGTTAATATGGCTTTATCATGTGCTTCCTTAACTATATTATAGATTTCAATAAACTTATCATCAACAGCCCCAAAGATATATGTTCTAGTCAAATCACCAAAATAATCATTGTAAGTTGCAGAAATATCTACTACTATAACATCTCCTCTTTTAATTTTTCTTTCAGAATGAGTCCAATGCGGTATTGCTGAATGCTCCCCTGCTTGAACTAAAATATATCTGGGTATAGCATTATTTCTTAATAATTCGTTAGATATTATCGAAACAATTTCGTTTTCGCTTAAATTTTCTGTTATTTCTTCTTCGAATTTTTTATATGATTTTTCTATCGCTCTAACAGCTTCTTTAATATTCTCAATTTCTTCTTTATCTTTAATTGACCTTAACTCATATAATATTTCATCTAACGTGATAAGATCAAAATCACCGAAGATTCTTTTTAAGTATAAGTAGTATTTTATAGGCGTTCTTTCTTCGAAAGCTATTCTTCTTGCCCTCATGCTTTTAATTGGTTTTAAAAAATCTAAAGGATCCTCATTGTCGGTATAAGCAAAGTATTTAATGCCCTTATCTTTAACCTTTAGCTCATCCAATTTTGGAATGATGATTCCAAATTCTAAGTTTCTTGGAATCAAATAGAATATACAAAATCTCTCATAAGTTTCTACATTAACACCTAGAATATACCTTAAGTTAGGTCCTGGAGTTATGAAAGCAATATCCACTTCTTTACTTTCTAATCTCTTCGCGAGTTCCTCTATTTTTTTGATGTTCATAAATAATAAAACCTGTGAGTGTTTATAAAGCTTTTCTTTATTAACAAGGAATAGCATTATCATAATAAAACGAATTTAAGAAAAATGCAAAATAATGGACTTGATACCATTTATTTTACTTATTAAATCTTTCAAGAATATTAAGTATGTTCACCGGTTCCTAATGACTGTTTCTTTTTAGCTATTTAGAAATATTATACACATATAAAATTAATTGCTAATATTAATTACTGTTATCCTGCTAAGAGATAATTTGTATTAGAAAATATTTTAATGTAAAAGAGGATTAAAAGTTATAAATTTCATAAGAATTAATTTTTTAATATAAATAAGATAGAAAAAATTGATATTAAAAAATGAAAAGATTTATGATGCTTTTATAATAATAACTAGATATATTTTTGTATCCATAAAAGGAGACAAAAGTTCTTTTATGACTTCTAGTCATAAATTTAATAACCATTTCCATAATGGCACAAACTTTATCTTTTTATCACTAATTTCAACAACATCTTCATAACCCCATGTTATAACAAGCAAATCATCGCATTTTAACAATTCAGAGGCTTTTATCAATGCTTCAGTTTCCCTTTTTTAACCTCATTTCTATTGCTAGTATAAGTAACTTGAATTGGTTGCTTAACAATAAAGTTTTCTCTTACTACAAAGTCAACTTCTTTTCCTTCAGCTTTTCCATATTCTTTCCAATAATAAATTTCTAAAAGAGGATTCCTTCTTTTCAATTCTATAGCTACAACATTTTCCATTAGCTTACCGATGCTTTCTTCAATTTTAAAACCAATAGCATTGGAAAGACCAACATCTATACAATAAACCTTCCTTGCTACTTTTTCTTGTTTTTTAACTGATGGATGGAAAATTTTAGCGAAAAAAATTAGGAAAGCTTCTTCTAATAAATAGGAAAATTTTTCTATCGTAACCGAATTCATGTTTAAGAATTGTTCTAGCGAAGAAAATGTTGTAGGAGAAGAAATGTTTGAAAGATAAAATTTTGCAAGCATTTTGAGCTTTTCTGTTTTCCTTATCTTGTATCTTTCAACCACATCCTTTTCTATTATGTCATCAAAATATGTTAAAAGAATTGTTCTCTTTACCTCTTCATCCTTTGTTAACACAACTTCTGGAAAACCACCAAATCTTATATATTCTCTTAATAATGCTTTGATTTCGCTTTCTTTAGCAAGAGCTTCTAGTTTATTTTTGATTTGAATATTTTTAAATTGCAAAAATTCATTAAAACTTAAAGGAAAAACAATAATATCAATGTGTCTTCCTGTTAATAAGGTTGCAAGCTCTCCCTTCGTTAACTGGGATGTTGAACTAGAGATCAAAATTTTTGCTTTATTTAATTCATGCATAGTTCTAACCCATTTTTCCCATTGAGGAATTTTTGTAACCTCATCAAGAAAAACAATGGGTTTTCTTAATGGTCTTATCTCTTCCATGTAAGCGTTAAAGAAATCGTCGATAAGCTTAAGATCTCTTTCAACAATTCTTTTATCTTCAAAATTAACGATAAGTATTTCGTTTTTATTTGCAATTCCATTTTCCATTAATTTCTTTGCAATTTGCCTCATCAACACAGATTTTCCAGACCTTCTCACTCCTATTAATGAAACTATCATGTTGGGTTGGAGAAAACGAAGAGCTTTATCAACGTATTCATTTCTTTCGATGCCACATTCCAAATCTTTTTTAGAAATTCCAATCTAAGAGTATTCTTAGTATTTCTTCTCTTTTCATATTACTAATCATACTTTATAATATTAAAAGATTTTACTAATTATAGTTAGTAAAATCGTTCTTATTTAACTATTATACCTGTGCTTATTTTCTATTGTTATGAAATCAATTGGGCTAAATATACATTAGGCAAAGTTACCCTAACGTACCTTATTAGAACATAAGTAAGCAAATTAGAATTTTGAACTTCATTTTCAAAGACAAATTAATTTCATATAACTGAGATTTTAATATACAATCTTTCATGCTTTATACAGTCTTATTTAATTAGTAAAATCCATTTAAAATGAACTAATTTAGAGTTCATCTTTGAATATATTTAAACAAATAGCCTAAATAAGGGTAGTTTACTGAACTCCTTGTTTTTAAATTATTTTACATTCCCCTTTTTCTTCCAGAAACTATCATCCATACTAATATTATAGCTAATATAATTACTGCTACTACTAAAGCTAGCGTGATTATATTTCCAGTCCAACCAACATCTGGTGAAGTTATAATCATAGTTGGAGATATTGTTGGTGAAGTTATAGTTGGTGTTGTTTGAATAGGCGTTGTAGGTGAAGTTGTCGGCGAAGTTATTGTGGGAGACGTTGCTGTAGTAGTTGTTGTAATTTCAGTAAGAGCAAGTGAATATATAACACCCATCCAATTAGAAACATATCCCTTAGAAGCATTAAAAACAAATCCGCCTCCGGCTACGAATAGATTTCTGCCATCGAAAGCCATTTTCCCTGTTTTAAACAAAGCATACATGTCATCTTCACTCAACTTTATTTCCTCAATAAGATTTAAATTTCTATCGAAAACATTTAAAGTATGAGCATAATTGGCATTTACTCGATACTGCCAAGCTGCGGCATATAAGAAACCGTTAGCATAAAGAAGCTGTTGATACATTAATCCTCTTTTTATAGTAGTTACTTCTTTCCCATACTTATCATACTTAGCTATGAATCCATTAAGGAAAAACGTACCGCTTATATATGCATATCCTTCTTCATCGAAAGCTACTGCAGTAGCCTCATCCTCATTCCTTTCTATAACTTTTGCTCTGTTTAAATCAAGGTCTAATATTTCAATCCTAGCTCTAGAACCACCTTCTCCAAATACATTAGCTTGGCCTAAAACCCATAGCTGTTTCGTTACAGGATTGATTCCAGAGCTATAAGCATAATCAACAACTGGAGTAGGATCTGAAGTATATTCCTTAACTAACGTTCCATATTTTGCACTCCACTTCTCAATTTTCCAAACACTATTTTTATTATCTACATATACAAATCCTACTCTGTAAAGATGACCATCATAGTATATAATGGAACTTACGTATCCGGTTAGTCCCATATGAACATAATCTAACAAGTTTAGATTTAAATCAAAAATAATCCAGTCAAACCAAGAGCCTGCAATGTATAATTTATCTTCAGCAATAATGCAATCATATAACCTTCGATTATATGGCTCTTTATAGGATTGAAGGTTTGAGTTAAATTCTTTAACTAGAGATCCATCTTGCTTAGCTCTCATTTCAACCCTAGGATAATATAAAGCCTGAGTTTCATTTTCCAGTTCTTCAATAACATATATATAGTTGCCTGTTTCACAAACTGAATAAGAGAAATTATGCATATTCGTTATATTGCTGAAAACTTTCCAATTTAGCTTCACAACTGAACTTTTGGCTTCACTAATTGTAGCGTATTCAGGTAATAAACTTAGAACTATCAGAAGCGTCATTGCTACAACAGCTACTAGTCTATGAATAAGCATAGTCCAATAATTAATATACTTTTTAGGATTTAAAGCATTATTAAAATTCTAAAGAAGGTATTAAAGCATTAGGAAGATTCATTTTACTAGGTTAGATCATTGCATGTATGAGCACTTGTTCTTTCTTTTTATGATGATACGTTTTCGGTGAGCGGATTTAAGAAATTTTTGTTATCTCTTTTCCTGTATCTCATAAAGGAAATATAAAATACAGGATTTTAGGAAAACCAAAGAGATTGAAAGAAATAGATAAAAATGAACAAAATAAAAATAAGGGTCAATCGTGGTTAACTTGTTAGATAATGCTCTTTGAAGCTAAGCAAAGATATCATTAAGTTTGAGAAGCTATAAGGGAAATGAGATATCATTAAGTTTTAGATAAATATTTCTTAATCTGCTTAAGAGAATCATTTATTCTTTAACCTATAATAATGAATAAATAATTCAATTGCTGTCAAAAACCTATTAACTCTTTATTCCTAAAGCCTTTAGCACGTTTCTTTTTTTGAAATTATTAAAATTGAGCAAATTTATAATAATTAAAAAGGTTAATTAAAGAATCAAAAGTGAATGCTTAAATATTTTTTTAAATATATTCTTTTGAGGATGGAAAGCGAGCTTAAGGAAAAATTCCTTGAATTATTAGATAAGGATAAAGAATTTCGTTATGCTGTAGCAGCTTATTTAGGTCTCGCTGATATTCTTAGAAGGTTAGATAGATTTGAAGAAATCCAAACGAAAATTCTTGAAGAAATAAGGGAAATGAGAATAGAGCAGAATAAGCTATGGGAGAACCAAACTAAAATGTGGGAAGAGATTAAGGGTTTAAGAGAAAATCAGGAAAAATTGTGGGAAAACCAAAATAAAATGTGGGAGGAAATTAAAAACCTAAGAGAGAATCAAGAAAAGCTATGGGAGAATCAGAATAAAATGTGGGAGAACCAAAACAAGATATTGGAAGAGATTAAAAGCTTAAGAGAGAACCAAGAGAAATTATGGGAAAACCAAAACAAGATGTGGGAAGAAATTAAAGCACTCAGAGAAAATCAGGAAAAGCTGTGGGAAAATCAAAATAGAATATGGGAAGAAATTAAAAGTCTAAGAGAAGGACAACAAAAATTATGGGAGAACCAAACTAAAATGTGGGAAGAGATTAAGGGTTTAAGAGAAAATCAGGAAAAATTGTGGGAAAACCAAAATAAAATGTGGGAGGAAATTAAAAACCTAAGAGAGAATCAAGAAAAGCTATGGGAGAATCAGAATAAAATGTGGGAAGAAATAAATAAAACATGGAAAGAAATAAAGAGTCTTAGAGAAGAACAAACTAAAATATGGAAGGAAATTAAAGCAATGAGGGAAGAACAAAGAAGGCTAAGCATTACTGTTGAAAGATTAACCATTTCAGTTGAAGAAGAAGCAAGAGATGTCATAAGCTACAGGTTAAGTAAAGAACTTGGTATAGAGATTAAGCTTGATAGATTGTTCATAAAAGGAAGAGAAATTAATATTTATGGCACAAGCGGAGATATTTGCGTAATTGGAGAAGCTTCTGTTAGGATAGGACCTAGAATAGTTAAAGAAATAGAGGAGAAAATAGAGCTAATAAGGAAATATAGGCCCGAACTCTTAAGACCTAAGTTAATAAAGGTAATATATGCAGACGTTGCTCCTCCGAAAGTTTTAGAGCTTGCTTCTAAGAATAATATTTGGGTATTGAACTGGAAAGGAGATCTGCTTCCTATGAAAATAATTCAATGAAATAGTAAAGTCACAAGACTGGTCTTTCTATTTTTCATTTTATACAATGTATAATACTTTACTTTCGTTATTTTTTATTTAAAAAACTTAATTTTTAATTTTATTTTTTAATAATGATATATACCTAATATTATAAATCCTATTAGAGATATTATTATCGAAGCAATACTTACTTTTTTCTTAACAAAATATTCATAACCTGCTATAGAAGCCATTGGCAAAGCAAAAGCTAAAAGCAAATTTCCTCCTATTACTCCTGGTAATGTCATTAAAACTAAAATTGTAGCTTGAGGATTGGCTTTAAAATCTATTGCTTCAAATACTTTCATTAATATAAATCCTGAAACAGCAGCTAATGCAGGAGCAGTAGCCCATAATAAAAATGGAGGAGGTAAATTTGCAAAGAAAGGTGTTATAAATAATAAAGGTATAAATACTAAAGCTGTTACTATACTTGCAATTCCTGTTCTTGCTCCTGCAGCAACAGCCCCACCACTTTCAATATATGTTCCAACAGTTGGCTGACCAAGATAAGATCCGCCTATTATTGAAAATCCTTCAACTCTCATAACTTTTTCAATAACATCTTCTTCTTTTTCTAATTTTAAAGGAGTTACCAGTGCTTTCAGTGTTCCTGTAACATCTACAAATGCAATTAAAAAGAAAACTATTATTAAATAAGCATATTTCAAAGAATCAATTAAATTAACTTGAGCTATAATAGGTGAAGGATCTGAAAAGCCTATTTCAAAAGAAGGATATGTTAAAGGTTTACCATCTATTTTATATACAAAAGGCCCAATTATAAGAGCAACGATAATTGATAAAAGCATTCCTATACCTCTTATTTGAACAGGTAATATTTTGTAAAGAATCATAATTAAAGCAGTTAAGAAAAAGAAAGCTAAGATCGATGGATCAAGATATTTACCAGGTATTGTAGGTAAACCAGCAAAAGGATTCTTTGTGAAAACATCTGCATTAGCCAATGCTAAATATAATAAAAAGAAGCTAACAGCTGAACCCCATGCTAATCCAAGTTCCCTTGGAATATGAACTGCAAGTCTTTTTCTTA
>JAVVGP010000009.1:0-17360 GCA_032249055.1 Thermoproteota archaeon
ATTACCATCAAGAAATGAAACCGCTTCAGTAGCTGAAGGATCTAAAGTTACTATTCGTTGAATACCCATAATAAAGTAATAATATACAAAGTTAAAATTTTTGAAACACAAAATTTTGTCAAGAATATAATATGGCCCGCGGCGGGCCATCATTAAAATCATTTACATTATCATAAATCCTTTGTAAGGTAAAAAATATACCATAAAAATTTACATAATAAAAAACCTTTTGCAATGCTTCTGAAACCTCAAAGCTGATATTCTTTAATTAATATAAAAGCTACAATTTTATAAGATTAAAAGATGTTATATAAATATGTGTAGACTCTTCGGTTTATATGCTAATAAAGCAGTTGATGTTCAATTTAGCTTCTATGAAGCCAAGGAAAGCATTGAAAAATTATCTTCAAGAAATCCAGATGGTTGGGGAATTGCATGGTATGATAGCAGTGAGTGGCATCTGTATAAGGAGCCAGGACCTCTTTACGAGTCTTATAAGGCTAAGGGTCTTATTCAAAATGTTCGTGGTATCATAATAGTATCCCATGTTAGGCTTGCTTCAAGCTGGAAATTTGTACGCAGACTGGAAAATACCCATCCATGGCTCTACAAAGGTTATATCTTTGCTCATAATGGTACTATTGACAGAAATGGTATCTTAGAACTTCTATCTCCAGAATATTTAAATCTTGAAGGAGATACGGATTCTGAAGCTTTCTTTCATTTAATAGTTCAGGAAGCTGTTAGTTCAAATGACTTCGTGAATGGGATTAAGAGAGCCATAACTAAAATCAATGATAAGAATGTTAGCTACAGTTCCCTAAACTTTGTTGCAAGCGATGGAAAGAAGCTCTATGCCCTGAGATATGCTAAAAGCGGTTTAGGTTACTATACGCTTTATTATCTGAGAAGACCTCGTGAAGGTCTTAGACTAGAAAGCTTCTCTAAAAGGACAGCCCAGCTAATAAGAATGAAGCTAGCTTCAGGAGAAAAGGCAATCATAATATCATCAGAAAAATTAACAGAGGAACCATGGGAAACCATACCAAATAAACACATGCTGATTGTAGATGAAAACCTTAACACAGAATTGATAGAAATAAGTTAATTTACTATAGAACAATTGCACGCACTTCTTCAAGCGATGCAACCTGTGCTTGTATTTCATCTGCAGTTAATAATTCCAATTTCTTCTTCTTTGCAAGGGCTATGTAAAGAGAATCATAAACTGTTACATTTCGCTTAATGGATATTTCGAAAGCTTCATCAATATAGTCCATCTCATTTTCAATTATTACAGCCTTATTCAAAATCTCCTTAACAGCTTCAAACATGCTCTTCGCTTCTTCAAGAGATATTTCTTTTCGCATTACTCTCTTCCAAATAGCATTAACGGTTTCTTTTATAACTAAATCTACAGAAATCGTTCCAGCCTTCAAGAAATCTGCAATTTTATTCCAGCCTTCCTCTTTCAAGATGAATTTCACTACTACAGAAGTATCAATGACTATTACGGTCTTCTCTTATAAGCTTCTTGGCAGTTCCTTGTTCAGCAGGAGGAACTTTTTCTAAAATTTTGATAGCCCTCTCAACAGCTCTAACTCTTTCAATCTCATTAATCTTTGCGATTATAAAATTTCTAATCTCTTCAGGCCAGTTTACAACATTACTCAATTCTTTCATCTTCTCCTTAACCCATTCTGGAACTTTAACACTAACTACTGCCATTATGACTAAATTTATTTAGTATACCATAATTGTAAACCTAATGATAAACCTATTTCATACGAAGAGTATATTTGAAAAATTTCCATCAAAACAAACATGCATAAATAAAGAAAAGAGGAGACATATGCGAAAAACTGTAAATATCTTTTCAATGGGTAATATGTTTGTATTAAATTAGTATTTTAGGTTAATCTTTTTAATTAAAAAACATGATAGCTGAAGAAAGTTTAATTGAGCTAAGAAATAAGATCTTACAACAAATAAGAACAATCATAAAGAAAAAACGCAATGAAGATAATAACATTTCCAGATTTTGATTATTCTGAAATTGTTGTTAATAAGAAAAACGAAATAATATGTAGATTAATAATAAAAGATGGATACGTATTAACAGCGATCTTTAAGAAAAAGAAGGAAGAACTAAAGGTTGTAGAATATTCATATGATATTGTTCCGATTGAGGAATAAAGAATTGTTTTTAATCCCTTGTTTTATGAAAATAATAGGTCAAAGGATACTGTTTTTACAAATCAAATTCTCTTTTATTTCACATTTTTTCATGTAAAACTTTTTTCGCAATCTCAACAATTGCCTCTATGTATTTATAGTCCTTCTTAATTCTATCTCCACTTAATCTGGCTTCATGAAATCCTTCTACATGAAGAACCCAGGCAGCTCTCCACCACAGAGGTAGCTCCTTAATGTTCAATTTTATTGCAACAGTATCGATAGTATCAAAAAGTAAAGTTGAAGACCATCTACCTTGCTCCACAGCTTTTCTAGCTTCATCCAAGCCTAAAGCTATAGCTAAGGTTTTAACAGCTTCTTCAGCCGCTTTATAAAGCTTCTCAGATGCCTGAACAGGATCCTTATCAGCTAAATTTCTTCCTTCTTCTAAATATCTCAGTGCAAGATTAAGATGTTCTTCAGCAGATTTGTAACCTTCCATAAAGATAATTAGAAAGCTTCTTATTTATATTTTATCAAGTTGAGTGTTGAAGAAATAAATGGTTAGTCCAAACATTTATTTATTTCTCTATATTAAATTTAAAGAAGAAAAAGAATTTCAGGCTTAGCTTCTTGAAGATGAACGTGAGGAAAGTTCTTCCTAAGTAATGCATTGTCGGTCTTTATGAAAATAACTGTAATATCAAGATTACAAGCCTTAGCTTTTTTAACAGCCTGCTCACTTATTTCATCTATACCATCTGTAATAATAATTATTTTTTCATTACGATATTTAATAGCATCCTCAAGAACTTTGGTAAGATTTGTTCCGCTATCAGCTTGAATCCTTGAAAGTATATCAAATATTTCCATATAGTCATTTACTTCCTTATGAACATCTACATCAAATAGTTTAAGCATCAGCTTTGCTCCTAATTTTTTTAATTTTGATGCCAAAGCTAAAGCAGATGCTGCCGCGAAAGAAATTTTAGAAACAAATTCTATTTGTATTGGTGAAGGACGATAAGCAATAAAACTAGCCATAGAACCGCTCTTATCTAAATAAACTACATAATTTTGAATATGCCCATATTGTTCAGTAACTTTAGCGGTTCTTGAAGCTACTTTATAAGTCAATAAGTCTTCATCAAGATATTCAAAAGGTAATAATCTGGGCAATTCTGAAAATCTTTGAAGATTCTTCACTCCAAATGGTCTTCCACCAACTAAAGTTGGCATTTGTAATCTTTTCAAGCTTGGAGCTTCATCTTTCAATTTCCTAAGAATTCTAACAAAATCTACAATAATTTTATTGCGAAGAATGTTTCTAAGCTGTTCTGGCTTTTCAAGTAGCTTTTCTGTAGGAATTCCAGCATGACTAAAACTTTCAATTAAATTTAAATCCTTCTTAACTTCTTTAGTTTCTTTCTCTAATGCATCAGATATTGTTAAAACGACTTGTTCAAAATTCTGCTTGTTTCCTTTTTGTTTTTGTTCTTCAAGCCAATTCATTAATTCCTCAATAGGATTTTTTATAACTCCCATTTGATACTGTTGGGAATAAGACCTAAAGGATGGATATTTATATTGTGCTATATATTCTAGAGATTTCTCAAACAATGTATTTAAGAAACGAATAGTAGCATATTTAGCAAGCAATGGGTCTCCATCAATTGTTTCATTAAGCTTTCTGTAAGCATCACTATTATAATATTTTTCAAGAATTGTTTTCCATGGGTCTTCAACTTGAGGGTCAAAAGTTATTTTACCCCAATGCTTGTAATGTATAATAGAAGAATCCATAGCTATATAAAATGGAATATTTTTGTTTTCAAGTAAAGGATTTAAAAGAACTCCACGAGCAAAAGCACGATATAGAGGATGTGTATAATCTTCAATAAGAACACCTTTAAAGCCTGGAAGAGTAACCAACTTTACTTCTTCCTTTGGCTCTTTTATTTTATATTTTTTACGACTTTTTGTTTTACGTCTTCTCATGATTTCTTGTATCTTTTTAATCTTTCCTCTATTTCTGTAATTTCCTTAAGTAGTTTTTCTGCATTATACATCACTTCTCTTATCTCATCAGCATACATCTGAAACTTAGTCTGTTCAACCATCAAATTTTGAATGAGCTGAATTGCCTCAGCTGTATATTTCTTTGCACTTGCTAAATCTCCTGATACAGCATAGTTTGAAGCTATTTCAAGCTTTTCCTGAGCTTGTCTCAATTCAGTAGGAATAAGTGAATCAAGTGCTTTCTTGTAAGCATCAAGTAAATCAGCGGTTGGAAGAATATATTTTGATACTGTAATAACAGCCTTTCTGAAATCAACTCCATAAACATAAGAGTAAGTGGCAACTAATCTAGGAAGATGGTATGGGCTAACAGCAGTTCTATCTGAAACAAATATTCCGTGTTGCCTAAAAACAACAACTAATTGGGAAACAATTTTTGATATAATTGTAGCATTTTGAATCATGAATTCTGTTATTTCATCGTATATTTTATTAATTTTATTTAGGTCAATTATTGGTTTTGTATTTAACTTTAAATTCAAATTATGAATAATTGCTAGCTCAAGTTTATCAGAAGGTATCCTCTTAACAAAGTGTTTTAAAAGAAATCTATCATAGAATGCAACTAATTCAGAATCTGATGGTGGTTCATTACTTGCTCCAAACAAAGAATGAAGAGGAACATTATAAACAGTTCCATCTGCATCAACAAAAATTCTCTCATTCATAATATTTAATAAAGTATTTAATGTTTCGCTTGAGCCTCTAAATATTTCATCAATGAAAACTAGTTCTGCTGTAGGAAGCTTACCTTGAATGTTTCTCACAAATTTACCCTGCTTATATGCAATCGGGTCTATTGCTCCTATAAGCTCATCTGGAACAGTATATTTTGATAATAGATAATAAAAGAACCTAGCATTAACTAACTGACTTAATCTTCTAATTAAGGCACTTTTTGCAGTTCCAGGCTCGCCAATAAATACAGCATGTTGCTTTGTCAGTAAAGCAAGAATAGCCACTCTAGCTTCTTCATCTCTACCAACAAATGTTTTAGCCAACTCATTCTCAAGTCTATGAATTAGTTTAACACCATCAGGATTTTCCATTTAATTACACTACTCATATTTAAACTAATATAAAAAATTTTATGAATTTTTTTGTATTATTAGAATAGCTTTCTAATTTATTTTTTATTCATAGCTTACTTAAACAATACAACACTAGAAAGTAAAGGAAACTTAAAACTGTTTGCCTGATATATTGTTATAAGATATTAAAAAAGAGAATAGAGGGTCAAATAAGATTACTTAAAGAAGAAAATGATATACTTTTATTTAATCTAAAAAACAGTAAATTATTTCTCATATTTATTATGGTTAAGACAGGATTAGAATCTGTAAACGATTATGAAATTTATCAGAAAAGCTGAAGAAGCAACCTTAGTCTGTGGCTACAGACCAATAGAACTTGATTTATTCGTCCTGAAGGAAAACTTATAAGGATGGAAAAGTATTTGAAAATTCTCCAAAGATTTAATGTAAGCTTATGTCTAAAATTTAGAACTGGTTGTTAAAGTTATATTAAACTTGATGGATTTAGGTTAAAAATATACCGAGTAAGAATAACTGAAAATAAATATTCGAAAAAAACAAAACTGTAAAATCTAGCATTTTACTTTTTTAAAAAGTTATATTATTAAACTAAACTTATCTTTTTTTATTCATTATCAATATATCATCTTATATAATCTTATAAAAAATAAAAGATTAATTTTAATAAATTAAAAATGTAAAAAAGTTAAAAATTAATTTTTAAAATAAACTTATTTTGTTTTATATTTTCTAATAACTATAACTAAGGATGCTAAAATTGCAACTATAGCTATTAATATAATAATTAATTCTATGTTAAGAGGCATTGCCACCAAAGGAGTTGGAGAAGTTTGAGTTGGTGTCGTTGTAGGTATTTCTTTCTCCAATATTTTAACGTAATTTTTAACATCTTCTCCTGTGCTTACCATTACTTCTATTATCTCTCTAGGTTTTATTTCTGAATATCCTAATGTTTTAGCTATATCTACAACTTCTGTTACATTAACATGCTTAAATATTCCAAGCTCTTTCAAAATTTCAGCAACTTCCTTTTGCAATCCATATTTTTCAATGTAATTTAAACCACTATCAAACATTTCTTTATTAATATAAGGCTCTATTTTTGTTAGCTCGTTGTTAAGAAAAACTTTAATTTTATCAAAATGTGTTAAAGATTTTTCAGCATATTCAGAAGCCTTTGATAACTGTTTATTATACCACTGGTAATCACCTTTTTCATAAGCAGTAAAAGCTCGACTAAGCGAGATCATACTTGCATTAATATAATTAACATAGTAGTATAAATCATAGATGATATCGCCATAAACATTAGCTAACTCTTTAATTTTATCAGAAGGTGGAGGAGCCTCGAAAATACTAGTATAATCTTCGTTATAAGGATCATATGCTTGTTTCTGTAAAGCAAAATAAGAAAGAGTTCCTATACTCAACATAGCAGCACTAACAACTATGCATGTTTTATCAGTTATGATATCTACTAAGCAAGTACCTGTAATAACTGGAGTTATATACAAAATATACGTGCTTAAAGTTTTTACATAGAGATATCTACCTATAGCATTTATTTTACTTTTTGGAGCTTGAATAGTAAGATCAACAGCATTGGAAGAGTCAAGTTGAAGTGAAAAAGTAGCATTATATAAAATAACAGGCTTTTCTAGAGTAGAAGCACTTAATTTAGAAACAACAAAATTTATTTTCTCGCCAATGGTTAGTCCTGGCGAGGCTATAATTGAAGCTAGAATAGTTTTAATAGCAAAACTAATCTGATCGGGAGAAGTTAGATAGTTCCATTTAGCAGTGCAGCGATATGTTCTTTCAGAGATATCATTTCTTGATGTCTTACTTATGAGACTACAACTTAACGCTGGCTGTTTATCCATTGGATCCTTTTCTGGAATTACCTTAATAACATTGATATTATCTCCACAGCCTTTTGAAGCTTTGATAACAACATCTAAAACAGGATAAGTTACACCGTTAATAATTACAGTTCCAGTATTTGATACGCTTATACTTTCTATAATGCAAGCTGGACTAGGTGCAGGGGCTGGTGGAGGTATAGCCGTGAGATATGGATAACCGTCATTAATATTGGGATTAATGTCCCAAATATCTTCATTTCCTTTATCATCGTAAGGATTGCCTACAAAATCCCATGGTGATTCCAGTCCTTTACTCCATCCTACATCTGTATAAGTTCGGACATTCTTCATTTCAGAGGTTGTTTTTCCAGTTCCACCAGCACTTGTTTTTAATCCAGATGTTTCAATATCCCAGAAGGAATTTGATACTGTTCCAAAATTAAATCCAATTAATCCACCGACGTTTTTATTCCCTTTCACAGGCCCTGTTGAATAACAATTGGATACTCTTCCACCACCCTTATTAAGTCCAATCAATCCACCTACAAGATTTTGCCCTTTCACCGTTCCTCTTGAATAGCAATTAGAGACTTTTCCACCATCGTCATTAAATCCAATTAATCCACCCACTTCTTCTTGCCCATATACAGATCCTGCTGAATAACTGGTGGATACTTCCCCATTATTATATCCAATTAATCCGCCCGTCTGATTTTGCCCATATACAGTACCTGTCGAATAACATTTAGAAACCTTTCCCCAATTGCCTCCAATTAATCCTCCTACACTATAATTTCCTTTTACAGTTCCTGTCGAATAACAGTTTGAAACTATTGAATAACTGCCACCAACCCCAATTAATCCACCTACGTAAACTTTCCCATTCACAAATGTTACCGAATAACTATTGGAAACTGAACCATCATTGTAGCCAACTAATCCTCCTACTTGTGTATCACCATTTACTGTTCCCGTTGAATAACTATTAAATATTTTTCCCACATTCTCTCCAATTAATCCACCCACATGATATTTCCCATTTACCAATGCTGTTGAATAACTGTTGGAGACTTCCCCATTATTATATCCAATTAACCCGCCTACCTCTCGTTCACCATTTACAGTTCCTGTTGAATAACTGTTGGAGACTGTCCCACTATTCGCTCCAATTAACCCACCTACATTACTTCCCCCATACACAGAAGCTGTGGAATAACTATTGGAAACTGATCCAACGTTATATCCAATTAACCCACCTACAAATCCTTTTCCACTTACAATTCCTGTTGAATAACAATTGGATACCGTTCCTAAATTCCATCCGATCAATCCACCTACTACTCTGCCTGTAACTGTAATTTGCCCAGCAATCTCCCCTGTATATAATATTGTGACATTCTCCAATCCTACATTTTTTATTATTCCTCTCTCCCCCACATAACCAAAAAGCCCCACAAATTCTCTAGCTTCATCAAAAATTGATACATTTACATTAATATATAAATTGTAAATCTTGAAACCTCT
This sequence comes from Thermoproteota archaeon, assembly GCA_032249055.1. Taxonomy (GTDB): domain Archaea; phylum Thermoproteota; class Thermoprotei; order Gearchaeales; family Gearchaeaceae; genus SCGC-AAA471-B05. Next base: position 8,699 of record JAVVGP010000009.1, read on the forward strand.
TCCATCAAAAGTTCCAGTAAAAGGATAGAAATAATGACCTATAGGCTCAAATCCTTTTTCATCATTCCAAAATTTTGTTTCTGAAGCATCAATATCATTTCCTAGAACATAATGAGCACTAAGATTATATTTCATTTCTTGAAGCTGTTTTACATTTGTAATTACATAAGGATCTTCAGGAGTACCGCTTCCTGATCCGCTAAAGCGATTTTGCGATTCAATCTTCGGAACAAAAATTAAGAATGTTGAAGTTAATAATAGGAAGATTATTCCTAAACTAGACAATTTCTTTAAATTTATTCCTATCATAGTAGAGGAGGCTTTAAGGTTTTTGTCAGACCAACTAAATTTTTTCATATTTAAAAATACCCTATAAGTTTTAAATTTTTAGTCAAAAAATTAAAGAATACTTAAATATTATGAAGTTCTTAAAGTTAAGCCAAAAATTTAACTTTAGCTTGCTTTAATTTTTAACACAATAATTTTATATGGTTCAAATAAGCGTTAATGAACTTTTAAATCAATTCGAGATAGCTAAAGACTTAATCGATAAAGATCCTAACGAAGCCGGAATGTTATTATATAAAGTAGCCGAATCTTCTTTAACCATGCTCGCTAAGAAATACGCTCCTGAGTATTATGAAAAAATTATAACAAGTAAAAATACTAAATTTATTACTTTTTGAAATTACAAAACTTTCAAAAAACTCATAAAACTTTAAGAAATTATTAGTATAAGCTTGGAATTAAGAATGAAAGTCATAATATAACTTGACTTAGATTTTCCAAGAGAAAATAAAGTTATTGAAAAATTATAAATTTTTTATTTAAGTATATAATCATATGGAACCTAGAAAAATATTAATAGCTTCTTTCTCACCTTTACCTGAAAGTGTAATTGAAGCATTATTCGCTCCTTTTTCTAGTGAAGTGAATGCGAAAATAGAAATTATTAGATTATACGATGCAGAAGAGAAAAAGATATTTGAAACGCTAGAACAAGCAGATATTGTAATTGGAGATCATACGTTCAAGATGAAAATAACAAGGAAAATGGTTGAGCACATGAAAAAAGTAAAATTAATACAACAACCTAGTACGGGCTATGATCATATAGATGTTGTTGCATGCGCAGAAAAAGGTATTCCTGTTGCTAATGCAGGAGGAGCAAATGCTGTTTCTGTTGCAGAATATACAATTATGGTTGCATTAGCATTACTAAAGAGACTTTTTGAAGCACATAATAGGGTTCAACAAGGAGAATGGCCACAATGGGAGTTAATGGATAAAGGAACATTTGATTTAGCAAACAAGACATGGGGCATAATAGGTTTAGGTAGGATAGGAAAAGAACTTGCTAAAAGGCTTGTAAATTTTGAAGTAAAAGTTATTTATTATGATAAGGTAAGGCAAGAGGATTTTGAAAAGAAATACAATATAGAATATAGAAGTTTAAGTAGATTATTAAGAGAAAGCGATATTGTCTCAATTCATTTACCTTTAACAGATGAAACGAGGAAAATGATAACAGAAAAAGAGCTGAGATCTATGAAACCTTCTGCAATACTTATTAATCCTTCAAGAGGAGAAATCGTAGATGAAGAAGCCTTAGCAAGAGCTTTATCTGAAAAATGGATCTGGGGAGCAGCAGTAGATGTTTACTCTCAAGAACCACCAAGCAAAGATAATCCTTTGCTTAAGCTTAAAGATGTAAATTTAATAACTACTCCTCATATTGCTGGAGCTAATACTGATGCTAGACTTAGAATAATCGAATTTAGTATAAGAAACATTATAAGGGTAATAAAGGGTGAAAAACCTGAAGGAGTTGTTAACATGCAATTATAATGACGCAAGTAACAATAGCTAAGTTAATTGCTGAAGCATTGCTTATTAACGGTGTAAAAAGAATTTATGGAATAATAGGAACGAGTATTTTAGATTTCATCGATGCATTGTACGATTATCAAGATAGAATAAACTTCATAACTACAAGACATGAGCAAGTAGCAGTTTCAGCAGCAGATGGAGAAGCCCGTGTTACAGCAAATTTTGGTGTTGCAGCAGTTCATGCAGGACCTGGCTTTATGAATTCTCTAATTTCTCTTGCAATTGCAATGAAAGACAGAATTCCAGTTTTATTAATAACAGGAGGTGTTAGGAGAAGATTGAGAGGAACTGATGCATGGCTGGAAGTTGATCAAGAAAGTATAGCTAAAGCAATTGTTAAGAAATATTTAAGAATTTCCAAATCAAGTGAAGCAATAGAAATCTTAGGAGAAGCATTTAGAAATCTATTAACATATCCAAGAGGACCTGTTGTGATCGAAGTTCCTGAAGATATTTGGAATGAGAAGGTTGAGTTAAAATCCGAGGATTTGGAATTATTAAAAATTAAAGAAGCAATTCCAGAAAGACCTCCTCAAAATATAGTTAAAGAAATTGCAAATTCTTTAATCAATTCAAAAAGACCTTTGATCTTAGCATGCGGAGAGCTAGTTTATAATAAATATTTCGAGTCTCAATATTTAATCAGTTTAGCAGAAAAAACAGGCTCTTACATTGTTACGTCTGGAAATGCAAGAGGTGCATGCTCTGAGGATCATGAAAGATCTTTAGGTAGATGCGGCTTTGGAGGTGGAAATATAGTTGCAGATAATGCAATTGAAAATTGCGACTTCCTTCTAGTTTTAGGTAATGAGTTTGATGACATAACTACGTATGCCTATACTTTATTGCCTAAAGGGGAAGTTTTTGTTATAAGCAAAGATGATTCTGTAAATAAAAGACCAAGATATTATGAATTTTTAAACTATGAACCTCTATATTTTCTAAAAGAATTGAATGAACAAATATCAGGAAAATATACACATAATAAAAGTGAATGGGATTCAAAGATTTTAGAATGGAAGAATCAATGGATGAAAATGATCGAAGAAGCATTGAACAAAAAGTACTCTAATGCTGTCAATCCTTCAAAATTTTTCTATTTTCTAGATAAATTGGCTCCTAAAAATAGAATTATTACAGGAGGACAAGGTGTTCATATTCTATATGCTTATGACTTCATTAAAATATACAAGCCTAGAACATTTCTAGCTTCTACAAACTTAGGTGCAATGGGATATGCCTTTCCTGCTGCAATAGGGGCAAAAATTTCAAACGTGAATGATGAAGTAATTACAATTTTAGGTGATGGTGACTTTATGATGACAGTTCAAGATTTGGAGACTTTAAAAAGAGAAAAAATTCCTCTAAAAATCATCATAGTAAATGATAATAGCTATCGTGTTCTTTACTTAAGACAAGTAATACAAAAGCAAGGAAGAATTTACGAAACTTTATTATCAAATCCTGATTTCGTTGCTTTAGCTAATTCTTTTGGCATTGAAGGAATTAGAGTTGATAATGATGATAAGATAGATGAAGCAATAAATAAACTATTGAATTCAAAAGAATCTTATCTTGTTGAGTTAATTATTGATCCCAATGATATGCCTCCTTTGAATTTAAAACAAACTCTTGCTATGAGCAGATAAATATGAAAATGATATTATAAAAAATACGGAGAAGAAAAATTCGGCAAAAACGTGCAGTTGTACATGAAGTAGGAATGTATATGGTATGATGTTTATTGTATAGCCTCACATAACCAAGAACAGAAGTGTTTAAATAATCATCCTTCTAATGATCATAAATCTCATCTAAAACATAGGTAACATGGGATAGCTCCTCAATAATCACCCTTTATTCAATTATTTTACAATCAGTTAATATCTTAATTTGAAATATTTGGTTTATTGAAAACGGAGAAAATATATGAAGAATTCTTCTTACTTTTGATTAACCTTTAAATATTACTCTATCTACTTTTTACATTGAGAAATGCATCATTTGATATCAAGAAAAAGTAGTTATGTAAATAATTCTTTAAAGGAAGTTTATGGTGATTGGAAATTTTCGCATAATGAATTTTATATTAAAGAAATCGTGAATAAAGAAGATTCTGATATCTCATTTAATGCTCTGACTACTATTCAATTTTTAGCGGTGATTTAAAATGAAAAAAATTGGCATTATTGCAGATGATAGCAGTGAAACAAGAGCCAGAGTAATTCTTTATAGCGGACTCGAAGACAAAATAAAAAGAGAAGATATTGTCCTAATTCATAATGGTAACGATGAAAATCCAACAAACAAAATACTCGGAATTTTAAGAAAGGGTTCAGGCAGAAACGAGCTACTCAATCCTTCAAGATATAGACCTGATATTGCATATGCAAAGATTGGAGGTGAACCTTCAAGTTCAAGGGAAATCTATTCATTTGAAATAATTCCCATTGGCTCCTTCAGTAGCGAAGAAAAGCTAAGCCCAAATAGATTAATAATTAAACCTAGATCTCCTGTTTATTTATTCGAGGATGAAGATGAAAACAATCCTTGCGAGATCATAAAGAATTCCTGCAAAAAGCCTTCCTATTTGGATGCTTATATTGAAGGTCATAGAAAATGGAAAGTTCCTGCTGATGCTGATTATATACCCCATCATGTTGGTGTTTTCGGAACAACAGGAACAGGTAAATCATGGTTTACAAGAAAAGTATTGATACCTTTTTATTTGAAAAATGATTATAAGGTGCTTGTTTTAGACTGGAGCGGTGTAGATTATGTTCCTTATTTTAAAGATAATGTAATTAGCATTTCCCAAATTATGTTGGAGCCAGATTCAATTTATGAATTCTTTGCAGATATCACAGACAACTTCTATAATACTAAGACTTTCGAAGAAATTATAGAGGAGTTTATATATGATTGGAACAATAGGATTAGAAACAAAAATGAAATTGAAGTTATAAAGGAATTAGAAGCATATATTAATAGAAAGATTCCGTTAATAAAGCGTGATGACGTTAAAGAAGCGGTTGAACGTGCTAAGAGAAGAATGATAAGAAAATTGATTCCTGAGCATATCAAGTTCCTTTTAGGAGAAATGGCAATACCATCAATTCTTAGCATCCTTGAACAAAAGAGATTAATTGTAATAGACATGACTGGTCCTCCTTCAAATGTTAGGCTTAGCTTTTTCTTAACCCTTGCTTCTTATTTACATAGATCTATGGTAAAAGGTCAAAATCTTAACTTAGCTTTAATAATCGATGAAGCTCCTCAGTATTGTCCTTTCAATCCTGAAGGAATTCAAAGGAAAGTTACAGAAGAAATTAAAAATTTAGCTGCTTTGGGAAGGAAGCATAGGCTAAATCTTACTTTAATAGCACAAGGAATAGCAGGTGAAATAGGAATAAACGCAGCTGTTAGAAGAAATTTGAACACCAATTTTTATGGCCGTTTGCATCCATTAGACGTAACCCAAGGAGGAGCCAAAGATTGGCTGGAACCCTATGGAATTACAGCAGATTATCTTTTAACCCTTGAAGATGGAAGATTTTATTTTGCAGGAGTAATGAATCCAAGCCCTGTACCATTGCTAATAACCTATGACATTTGAAGAAGAAGTAACTTGGTATGAATTGCCAATGGATATGCAGGCTCAATTCTATAAGAGAGCTGAAGAAGATTCAGGAAAGGTTTTAAAAGACATAAAGGAAGTTTATGAAAAGCTTAGCAACTTACCCAATGAGCTTAAGAATTACTTTGAAACATTCGATCTTTCCCAAAATGAGCTTGTTATAGGTGCGGTAGACGGTAGCAGATCTTTAAGCATAAGCAATAGACTAGGTTTAAAGGTTGCAGTATTTAGCTCATGTGCGTTAATTCTAAAAAATCAAAAGAGAATAGATGAAAAATATTTTGTAGGTTCATTAAAATCTAAGCAAAAAGCTTCAGATGCTACATTTTCCCATCGCTTAAGTTTATATTTAAGTTATTTGGAAAGAAAGGCTGCTTTAAATATTCTAGATAAGGTTGATTATTTAATTATCGACGGTAGCTTTTATGGTTTTATTTATTCTATGCTTAGATTAAAGAAAGCAGGTTTGCTTACAAACAAAATGATAAATTTACTGAAGGAAATATTCGATTTAACCAATAAACTAATAGAAAGTAAGAAAGTAATAGCTGTTGTAAAAAGATCAAATTCAAGGGCTATCGGAGCATGGTTATTTTTAGAAAAGAATGATCGTAGATATTGCGATATGCTCGATAGGGTTATTTTAACATATTTAATGCCAGAACAATCAATTTTTGATTACAGGAAATTGATACCACAAAAGATAGGTAACATTGTTCAAATATACAATCAAGTAGCTTCACTAGCTCTAAAGGGAGAAGCAAAGGAAAACATTTTAGAAAATGCAAAAGAAAAGGCTTATGAACCATTTGTAAGCTTAAATCTTGATACAAAGTACTTTGATATTCTTTCTAGAGTTCATGTGAAAGCTTATCAAGATGTTGCTACATGCGAAATTGAGCATCCTAATTTAAGCATCGATGAAATAATAAAAGTAGTATCTGCAAAGGATTTCTTTAATTCTGTAACGGGTCTTCCATTAATTTTAGACATTGTAGATAGCTTAGTTAGCCTACCTTTAGGATTCACAGAAGATTATGTTAAAGAAATAGAAGCTCGAATTATATCTGCTGCTCCAAAAACTCAATTACCAACTGATATAATAAAATTATTGTTTTTCAATATGAATCCTCAAAAAAGATGATCTGTAACTAAGATATTTAAGGAAGGAATTGTCAAAACACCGATCAAGAGTTAATAATTTTATTTTAAAGTTTATTCCTTATTTTCTCCATCAATTCCTTAAAACTTTCACACTTTTCTTCCCACTTACTTATATTTGCACTAGACGCTATTTCTGGAGCATGCTCTGCTTCTACATAACCTACTTTAAATCCTGCTTTTCTTAATATATCCTTCATTTCTTCTTTAAGTTCAGAAATGGAATCAGGATTGGAAAATTTCTTTAATTTGACTGACTTTTAGCTCTATCTCTTATAAAAGATTCTATTGCTTCTTCATCTGCTAAAAGCCAGGCTTCCAATGAACACTGAACAAAACAAACTTCAACCCCTTCAAGTTCTCTTATTTTATCCTTTAATTCCTCATACATCTCATCTTAGTGTTTGCATTCGGTATCCTTTAATACTATAACCTTTTTGCATCCTGAATCTCTTAACATGCTTACTAATCTATTAATTTTTCTCACATTAAAACCACCAGGAATTAATCTAAATTCCGCATTAACTCCAATTTTTGAGAACACTTTTTCTAGCACCCTCCTATCAGATTCTCCTTCAACAATCAATCCAATTTTATTTTGGAACACCACCTATTTCGCCTGAATACCAAATCTCTCCAAGAGGTATATCTTTTATAATTCTCTTCTTCATCTCCTCAGGATTCTCTATTCTTTTACATCTTGTTTTACCTTCCACTTTTTCGAATATTATTAGATCTTCTGGTTCAACTAAGTTAACAAAGAAGGGATTGTGGGTTGTTACTATTACCTGAGCATCTACAGATTTAAATATATTTACAAGAATCTGAAGAATACGGGGATGTACGAAGCTACTTGGTTCTTCAAAGCATACAAGCGAAGGAGGTTCTGGAGATAAAAATACGTAAATATGAGCTAAAAGCCAAAGAATTCCATCTGACATTTCTGAAAGATCTATTCTCTTATTTAAGTTTTCTTCAACTATTTCAAGGTTGGCTTCTCCCTGTTCGGTTGGAGGTGTCTCTAAATATTTTATTTCAGGTACCGCGCTTTTTAATAAACTCTCCAGTTCTTCATAAGCTTCCCTATCTTTATTCCTTAAGAAATGTATGGCTGCGGACAAATTGCTACCATCGCTATTAAGTTTGGTTACCTTTCCTATTTTTACTTTTTGCCTAAGTTTCCCAGGATCAAAATTATAAACTTCAATTTTTTCCAAAATTTCTCTAAATTTCCATTGCAACGGATATTCAGTCTTTCTAAGATGTCTTAGATGTGAAGTAATAACTGGGTATGGTTGTGAAGTAGATGAAGGATAATAGATTGTATCAAAACTATTAGTTATGATATTCCACAATTGAGCTTTTCCATTCTTGAATATTATAAGTTCTTTTCCATCTGATATTAGATATTCTTCTTTGATATTAGCAGGAAACACAATCTTTAAGTAATATTCTATATTTGAATTCTCTATTCTTGCATTGATTAAGAAACCTATTTCTCTATTTTCTTCACCATTAAAAACTACAGATTTATAAGAACCTCTACGATTTAAAGCTTTATCTATATTTTCATTCATGATTTCAGACAAAAATCTTAAGGCATCAAGAAAATTGCTCTTCCCACTGTTATTTGGACCAACTAAAACATTGAATTTATTAAGTTTTATTTCAACCTTATCTCCAAAACTTTTAAAATTTTCAATTACTATTCTCTCTATCATATACTTTTGACCTCAATCAATCCTTAAATTTATTTTCCTTTTATTTAAATATGATTTTTTATTATAGCTTCTTTAAAATAGATATGAGCTAAGCAAAGATAAAATTTCCTAGAGTATATCAATATATTATAATGAACGATGTTCAAAATTGAATATATAAACATTATGCTTTTAACTCCAAAAAGAATCTTTTTATTGTTAAATTTCAAAAAATTTTATATATCTCAATTTTATCACAAATATAGTAAAGTAT
>JAVVGP010000010.1:0-16823 GCA_032249055.1 Thermoproteota archaeon
CAGTACACCTTACTCTTTCATTAGGTAATTTCTCATAAAGAACTGCTTCTTTCACATGTATTGTTTTAATTTACAAATAATATAAAGTTTAAATTACGTTAAAAATAACTTCTTTTTTTTGAATAAGTTACAGGTTAATTAATTTGTGCTTAGCGTAGGAATAGAATTTTTTCCTATTTTTAGCTTTTGTTTTTATAAGAAATTTATCTAAAACAATATGCTTAATAGAAACTGCTAAGGTTGGCTATAAATATTAATTCAAAGATAAAATCAAACTTGATAGAAAGAACTTCTAGATATTTAATTTAATTTAGTATTCCTCGAAAAAATTTAATGTTCAAAGAATTCCATTTTTAAAGTGCTGATTAAGAAATTTCAGGAATAAGTTAGCAAAATACATTATTATATTTTATGATTTTCCTTATAGTGAAAGGGCTAATCTAAAGGGAAATATATATATAATGTCTAAACGCCCTGGCCGGGATTTGAACCCGGGCCTCAAGGGTGACAGCCTCACATTCTAACCGGGCTAAACTACCAGGGCAACCAATAAATAATATATTAAGGTAAAGATAAAAATTTTTCCTAAAATTTTATTCGATGATAAAAAATTAAGTTTAAGTTTTTATTTTATCCTTTTTATAAAATAATATTAGTATGCCCCAGTAGCTTAGCCTGGACATAGCGCTGGCCTTCTAAGCCAGAGGTCACGGGTTCAACTCCCGTCTGGGGCGTAGTTAAAAAATAATCCTCTTCTCGTTTTTAAAATAAATTAAAGGTAAAGACGGTAAGACTAAACAATAAATATATTAAAAAGTTGCTTAAAAAATAAATAAAACTCTCAAAAAGTTTATTGCAATTTTTTAACTCAAATAAAATCCTAATTTAAAGGGTAATGCGCTTTCCATTTTTTTCATAGGATCATAAATATTCTCATCTGTCTCTTTATATATTTTACATGAATAACCCTCCTTGCTAAAGACTTTCATTAAACTTTCTGCAACTTTTAAATCAATATCCTCAGCTTTATCTATTGCATTTCTTAATGTTTCATTTATTCCAAAATAATATTCGAACAATTCATTGATTGTTTTTACTAATAAGCTTCTATCTTTTATTACTTCTGAATATTTTTCAATTAATACTTCAAAGATTTCTTTCCTTTTCTTTCCTGCTTTTATTTCTTCATTTATATCTCTTATTAAGGAATACTTGATTTTTTTGGGTATATAAATATATATATTCTTTGTTTCTTTTCTTCTTTCAATCAATTTTTTAGCATCTTCGTACATTTTTATTACCATTTCTTCCCTCGCCTCTTCAAAAATATTTATATACTCAGGCTTTATTACAGGCCATGAAGAATTTGAAACAAATCCTTTATTCCCCATCATTTCCCATAGTTCTTCACATAAATGTGGTATAAATATTGAAAGTATAATTAACCAATCTTTAATTATATTCTTAATAAACACTATATTAGGTTGATCTACCCTTGAGAGATACCATTTGATATCAGACCAAATTTCATAAAATGCTAAATTTGCAGCACTTCTTATCTTCAATTCTTCAAGGAATTCTTCTATTTTAATCACTTTTCTATAAAAAACGCTCCTTAACCAATTATCCATCTCGGTTTCCTTTTGAATATTTTCCATCTCGATTATTTTAATTACAAAATTGAAGAATGAAATTAAATGGTTTTGAACTTTTTCTACATTTGACCATTTCCATTCACAGTCATTCATATCTTCTGCACTTAAAGCAAGGAACAATCTAACAACATCTGCTCCAAATTTTTCTATCGCATCTTCTATTGTAACAACTATTCCTTTAGATTTTGAGAGCTTTTGTCCTTCTATATTTACAAGACCGTTTACTCCTATCATTTTAGGCCATAATTCTTCTGGAAATAGAGCTACATGATGAAATATATAAAATGTAAGATGGTTTGGAAGCAACTCTTTTGCTGAAACTCGCAAATCAACAGGATACCAATAAAGAAATTCTTCTCTTATTTTCTTTAATAATTCCTTATTTATTTTACAAATTTTTTCTACTTCATTCTCATCACCAAATCCTAGAAAAACATAATCAAAGAATTCGTCTTTTAAATTTTCATGTGTCAATAAACCTTGATTGACATATTTACTAATTATGTAAAAGCACATGTATATTGTAGAATCGCTTAGAGTTTCAACTATCCAGCTTTCATCCCATGGTAAAGGTGTTCCTAAACCTGATCTTCTTGCACATGCTTTATCATCTAGCCATTTTATTGTTTCGATAAACCAATTTCTTGCCTCTTCTGGGAAAATTTTCATTTTGGATAAAGCATAAAGAGCTTTTTCTTTCCATCCATTATCTGAATATTTTAAAAACCATTGATCTTTAAATATCGAAACTACACATCTTGTCCCACATCTGCATATAACAGGATAAAGCAAATCCCATATTTGTTCTAGCATTCCGATACTTTTTAAATATTGAATTACTTTTTCCTTTGCTTCCTTTACTTTCATTCCAGCAAATTCAAGGCAATTTTCTTTCATTACACCTTTATTAAATTCTTCTAAGTAAACTTCTCTTGTAGCTTCTTCAAGTTTAAGGTCATTGTATTGCTTGATCTGCATTTTTTCAACAACAAAAATTGCAGGATGGTCTCCGTATCCTTCAAGCTTTATTATTGATATAGGTTCAATTTTTTTAATCTCTTCATAATTTAGATTAAACTTATTTACGATATCTTTATTTTCCTTTATGAATTTTAAACCCATCCAATCATAAGGAGCATGGGAAGGAACACTGTAAACTATTCCAGTGCCTAAATAAGGGTCAATAAAGTATGCAGGTAAAATTATTATTTTTCTATTAACCAAAGGAGCTTCAGCATACTTTCCTATAATTTTTTCTCCTTTGAATTTCTCTAAAACTTCGAAGCTATAATCTTGATTTTCTAACTTTATTAACGTATACTCATTAACTATCCATTTTTCATTTCCTATTTTAATTTTAACATAAGTATCATCAGGATTTATCCAAATATTTGTTACTCCAAATATGGTTTCAGGTCTAAGAGTTGCAGCTACCAAATAGGAATCATCAAACTTAAATTTTATTAAATTTATTTGTTCTGGAGAAACTCCTTCGCCAATTAATCTATCATGGTCACCAGTAGGAGACTTATCTCTTGGACACCATACTACAGGGTGGCTTCCTTTAGTAACATAACCTAATTTTCTTAATCTATTATATTGCCATCTTATAAAACTGCTATATTCTTTATGATAAGAAGTTGTATGGAATTCTCTTCTCCAATCTATTGAATATCCCAATCTTTTTATAGTTCTTCTTGAAACCTCTGTAAAGTATTTTGCCATATAGAGAGGATCTGTAAATTTTTTAATTTCATCAATAGGTACTTTGGAAATTTTATGAATCATTCTAATTAAGGCTTCATCTCCTGCGGCTATTCTTTTAGCTGCTCCAGCTATAGGTTCTCCTGTCCAATGCCATGCCCAAGGAAATAGTACATTGTATCCTTTGAGTCTCTTATATCTTGCATAGATTTCACATCTTAAAGAAGTAAATGCATGTCCTACATGTAAAGGTCCATCCATGTAAGGATAAGGAAATGTTACGAATATTTTTGGTTTGTTTTTTATGGGTTCACTTTCAAAAATTTTATTCTCTTCCCAAATTTTTTGCCATTTCTCTTCTATTTGCTTAAAGTTAATTCCAGACAAACCACCTCTTTGAATTAATATAATATAAATCTATTTAAACTTTCCTCTTTATTTGTTAAAAAGTTTTCTTAAATGTTCCTTAATATCTGAAAATGCTAAATTTACTTTTTCAAACGATCCTCCACCTCCCTGTGCAAGATTTTCCTTTCCGCCACCACCTCCTTTTGTAATTTTGGTTAGAATATTAATTAACTCATTAGCTTTGACTCCTAAATTAATTGCTTGTTCTCCTACCATTATAACAAATACTGGTTTAACAAAATTAGAAGCCATTAAAACTACGGAATTCTTGTCCTTTTTTATAATATTTTCTCCTATGGCTATTAAATCCTCGTTATTTAAGTTATTAAAAATACCTTCATAAACATTAATTTGTCCTATTTTTATTTTTGTATTTCTTATATTTTCACTTAATGTTATAGCCAATATTTGTCTTAATCTTTCTACTTCTTTTCTTTCAGCCTTTAATTCTTTAAGAAGTCTTAAAGTAGCTTCAACAACTTTTTCTTTAGGTACATTTAAATTTACTGATAAAAAGTTAAAGTTACCTTCAGTTTTTCTATATTCCTCTAGTGTAACATCTCCAGCTGTATATATGAATCTTTCTACACCATCTTGTATCCTTTCTACCTTAATTATTTTAATTAATCCAATTTCTCCTGTACGACTTACATGTGTACCTCCGCAAGCTTGATGATCGTATTCTCCTACACTTACTACCCTTATTATTCTTCCTCCCATAACTCCTCCTTGGTAAAGCGAATATCCAAATTTTGCTTCAGCTTTGTCTCTCTCAATAAAACTTGCTTTTACAGGAACATTTTGAAGAACAATTTCATTGGCTAATCTTTCAATTTTTTCAATTTCTTCTTCAGTTATTTTTTTATAATGTGTAACGTCCAATCTTGCTTTTGTTTCTTCTTTATTTGCACCTGCTTGCCAAATATGATCTCCTAAAACTTTTCTTATAGAACATAAAAGTATATGGGTAGCTGTATGGTGTCTCATTATTCTAATTCTTCTATTCCAATCTATTTTTCCTATGACTTCTTTATTAATAAAAGATTCATCTATTCCTTCTACTTCATGTAGTATAGCATCGTTAACTTTATATACTGACTTTACATTGTATTTTTTACCATCAATAATTAATATTCCTGTATCGTAAACCTGCCCCCCTCCCTCGGGATAAAAAGCAGTCTGATCAAGTATTACCCATTTAGGCTTTATTATTTTGATTATTTTTCCTTTAAATTCTTTTATATAGCTATCTTCATAGAAAAGCTGTCTAGTAGGAGGAACATCTTTTACTTCTGGAAGTTCTAATTTAGGCTTTTCTTTTCGAATTCTTTCATGCTTTTCTACAATTTTAGAAAAGAAATCATATGGATACTCTATAGTAATACCTTGCTTATTGGCTTCTTGAATAATAAAATCAGGATGTATTCCATGGGAATCATACAATTCAACCAAAGTTTCAGTATTTATTATTGTTTTTCTTTTTTTAACATTCTCTACTAGAGAAGATATGATTGGATAAGCTTTATTTAATGTTTCTTCAAATTTTTCTATTTCTATTTCTACTATTTCTTTTATTCTTTCCTTTGAATCTTTTATTCTCTTAAAATTATTACCCCATAGTTTAATTTGATAATCAATTAATTCCTTAAAATCAATATCTAAGTTCAATGCTTTAATAAATCTTAGTGCTCTTCGAAGAATTAACCTACCTAAATAACCTTCTCCTGTATTTGAAGGAACCAATCCATCTGCAAGCATAAAAACTAAGCATTTTGAATGATCAAGCAAAACATAAGAAGCTTCAATTTTATTTATAATTTCATTTATTTCACTTTTATTTATTCCAAGTTTTTCTGAAATTTTCTCATTTATTTTATTTTTTTCTTTTAAAGTCTTTTCTGTAATAAATATTGAATTTTTTGCATGTTCTTTAACTATGTCATCAACAAACTTTGATGCTATATTCAATTTTTTAAATAACCAATCTACCAAATTTCCATAAATGGAATGAAAAGCTGAAGGCTTTTTGCTAAGATACCAGCAATACCTTTCTAAACCATAACCTGTATCTACAATATATATTGGCATCGGTATGTATTCTCCATCTCTTACTTTATAAGACATAAAAACCAATGTGGCAATTTCTAATCCTTTAGAAGCTACTTCAAAACAAGGACCAGCGTTTCCTCCTCCTTCCCAAATATCTTCAATATATGAAATTTCATAAGGATCTATTTTGAATATTTCAGTATTTAGCTCATGGCAAAACTCTACTGTTTCATCTTTCCAATATATTTTCTTATTTGGATAATTAAAGGCATGATGTGCCATCATTTCAAATATTGTAAGATGTCTTCCTGCAGTTAAACCAATTAAATCTAAATCTTTTAATCTTATACAAGGTTGAGAAAAAACTAATGGATTTGCAGGAGGATCAACTATTCCATCAGTTACAAAGGGCTGAAAAACTGCTATACTTGCTATCGTTAAATATATATCTTCTCTCCATCTAGCTAAAACAGGTCTTGGTTCAATGATTTTATGACCTTTCTTCTCAAAAAATCTTAAAAATTTCTCTCTTACATCATTTATTTGTATATTTGTTTCCTTTTCTTCTAAAAATGAATAACTTACACAAGGAGAACTTTTACAATATTCAGCATTTTTATCCAAAGTCCAAAAAAACCTTTGGCAAGATTTACACTTCTTTCTTACAAAATTGTTTTTGTTAAAAAAATCTATCTTGTATTCTTTTTCATCATTAATCATAAGGTTTTAACCAAATAAGGATGCCAATCCGGCTGCTAATTCTTCTTCTGATACTTTTTCTTCCTTCTTTTCTTCCTTTTTTTCCTCTTTAACTGTAGTAGGTGTTGCAGCTGGAGCTGTTGTGGGTGCAACTGTAATAGGTGCAGCAGCTTTAATAGCTTCCTCGATATTTATTTCTCTTAAAGCAGCCGCATACATTCTTATTCTATTAATGTCATACTCAGCTCCTATAGCCTTAAAAATTTTCTCTAGATTCTCTTCATTTATTTCTTTTTTTGCATAATGTAATAATAACCCTGCGTAAACGTACTCCATAATTAATTATTTAGAATATTCTTTTTATATATTTTCATTCAGAAAAATTGAAAATTAACTAATGCCCTTTGTTTTCAATAATTCATAAATATTTTGTGCATACAAATGAGCTCTCTGTATTGAATACTTCAACGCTTCCTTATCTGGTATTACTAAGCTTTGTAATACTTTAATAGAATTAGTATGAGCTTGGGCTATTATTATAGGCATAATTTCTTTTATTGGTAGTACAGCATTAAGTGAAAGATTTAAGGCATATTGTTGAGCTGTTTCTATTTCTTTTTTGATTTGATTTAAATCTAGATAAATATTCTCGATTATATTTTTACCATCGAAACCGTATTTTAATTTCAATGTTACCGAAATAGGTTTTATTCCAAGAAGATTTAATAATTCAACTACTTCACTGGAAATTTTTTCTCCTTTTTTAACCACAACTGTATCTTTTGTTACAGTTATGGCTCCTTCCTCAACCTTTGTAGGAATTTTAAGTTTGCTGAATTTACTCATAACAGGACCAGGAGCTATTCCTGTATTTCCTGCAGGAACAATAATATCTTCTTCAGCAATATCTCCAGGTTTAGCACTTGTCTTAATTTTATTTTTTTCAAGCTGTAAATAAACTTCGTAAGGGTTGGCATTAGAGAAAATGAAAATATTTTGATTTTTGAGGTATGGTTCCAGTTTTTCAACTGCACTATCTCCATAAACTTTTTTTAACGCAACTCTAAAAAGAGAATTTTTTGTTACTTTTAACTTTAAAGAATTATAAAATTTTTTCCTTAATTCTTGTAAATCTTTACTTTTTATTTTAAATAAATCCGCTATTATAAAATATTTATAATTTTTTAAATATTCAACCAATTCGTTTATTATTCTCTCTTTTCTTTCTCTTGATATTTTTTTTGTTGCTATATACTTTGACATTTTATCTTAGCCTTATGGGATAACTCATCGTTTTCTTTAAATAGATAGATTTAATTCTTCCTTTTTCTTCTATTAATTTTTCTACTTCATTGATTACCGCTAAAGCATTTTCGCTTAACTTTTCTGTTGGCATATCCTCTGTTCCAATTCCGCAAGATATAACCGGTTGATTTTTTACTCTTAATCTTACACTTTGTTTTAACCTACTGATTATACTCTTAACATCAACGTTAGGGGGTATAATTTCAGGTAGTTTACCTCTGGAACCTAAATATGGTCCTAACAATTTTCCAACAAGTGGCATTAAATCTGGCTGAACAAGAAAGAAATCATACTTTCTTGCTATTTTCTTTAATTCTCTTTTATTACCTTGAAGTTTCTCAATATCGACTTTCCTTAAAATTAAATCGGCTCCTGCTTCTTTAGCTTTCTCAGCTATTGTAAGCTCTCCTATTACACAGACCTTTTTTTCTTTATTTGATTTATTTGGAAGCATTACTACTTTGTTTATTTTCCCTCCCTCTTTTTTTACATCTAAGCCTTCTATATGAATTATCAGATCAAAAGTTTGAATAAAGTTTTTCTTATCTTCATTCTTCAATTTAGTTATTGCTTCGTTTAAATCTTTCAATGATAAGCTCTTTTTTTCAGTAGCTAAAGGCATTTTAATCTTCTTTTAATAAATCATCATATAAACCTTTATCTATTTCTTTCTGAACCTGTCTTGGATCTTTATTATCAACAGTTATGCCGAAACTTACACAAGTACCCAAAATTTCTTTTACTGCTGCCTTTAAAGACTTAGCAAGTAAATCTTTTCTCTTAATTTTAGCAATTTTAACAACTTGTTCAAATGTTAAGTTACCTGCTTTTTGTTTTAATGGTGAAGATGAACCTTTTTCTAATTTTGCTTCTTTTAAGAGTAATGCACCAACAGAAGGTGTTCCGACTTCTATATCTATAACTTCTTTTGTTTCTAAATTTACTTTAACAATAACAGGAACTCTCATTCCTGCAAAATCTTTTGTAAGTGAATTTATTTTATTAACCACGTCCATAACATTTATTCCCAAAGGATTTAATGAAGGTCCTATTGGAGGTCCTCCGGTAGCTTTTCCTCCTTCTATATCAAATTTAAAAGATTTAATTTGAGGCATCGTTAAAAATTAATTTATTTTTTTATTACTTTAACATAATCTGCTGATAATTGTATAGTTAGAGGAGTTATTGTATCTTTTAAAATAACTTTTACTTCATTTTTTGTTTTATCTACACCTACAATTTCTCCAATATTACCCTTGAATGGCCCCCATGTTATTTCAACTTCATATCCAACTTCTAGTTCGGTAGGCTTAGCTTTAGGTAATATTAAATGTTCAATATCTTTGATATCTATCATGCCTCTTACATGACCTCTAACATGTTTTAATCCATAGAATAAAGGAATAGGATCAGCAGGATTATCTGCTTCAACTAAAACATATGATTTGATTTCATCTAAAACTAATATAGATGCAACAGAAGTTTTTTCTTTTAAACTATTATATCTTTCACTAGCTATAAGAGCTACCTCTTTTTCATGAGCAGCAGAAACTTTAATAGCGTAAAATTTTTTCTTTAATTGTTTACCACTTTCCTTTTCTCCTTCCATAATAAAATATTATTAACACAATCATTATAATAATTGTTATTATTAATACGATTATTTGTCCAGCTATAGCGCTTAATATAGGATTTTGTGGTAATGTTTCCAACGCTAATGAAATAATTTGTATAGTAAAAGCATAAATTCCTACGATAAAAAGACCAGCCAATACGATTTTAAAAAGTAACCAAAATTCATCTCTTGTAGGTTTTGAAGATAAAGCTAACAAATTTCTAATTGAATTAATCATTGATTTTATTCTATTTGACATCGAATTTTTATTTAAAATAAACTTATTAATATAGCTTTACTTACATGTAGTCTATTTTCAGCTTGTTCAAATACTAGAGATCTTTCTCCATAGACAACTTCTGGTGTTACTTCTTCTCCTAAATGCCAAGGACCACAATGCATAAAATAAGCATTTTTAGCAATTTCCATAACTCTCTGATTTATTTGATAAGGCTTTAATATAGACAACCTTTCTTCTTTCTCTTTTTCCATACCCATCGAAACAAAAACATCGGTGTAAATAATATCTGCATTTTTAACTCCTTCTTCAATATTTTCTGTTACATTAATTTTACAATTATTCTTCTTAGCGATTTCATAACTTTTATTTAAAATTTCATATAATGGCTGATATTTTTTAGGTGCCACAATGTTTATATTGATACCCATGGTTGCGCAGCCAAGCAAAAGGCTGTTTGCGATATTATTTGCCCCATCTCCTATATAGGCTACTGTAATGTTATCTAATTTACCAAATTTTTCATATATTGTATAGAAATCTGCTAAAATTTGACAAGGATGCTCCAGATCACTTAATGCATTAATAACAGGTTTACCAAAGTTATCAGCAAATTCCTTAAGTATTTCATGTTCATAAACTCGTAATATAGCTCCATCTAAATACTTACTTAATACTTTAGCTGTATCCTTTACAGTTTCTCCTCTTATAAGCTGTAGTTCATTCCATCCAAAATAATAGGGAACGCCGCCAAGTTCTTGGATTGCTACTGTGAATGAAACTCTTGTTCTTGTTGATGGTTTTTGGAAAATTAAACCTATTTTCTTATTTTTTAAATAATTTACTTCTTTTATTCCTAAATAATATAGTTCTTTAAGTAAATAGGATAAGTTAATAATTGTATTTATTTGATCTTTGTTTAAATCTAACATCGATAACAAACTTTTTCCTTTAAGTTCAGATACTTTCTCAAAAATGTATTTCATGATAAATTAAAAGCTAATCTTATTTTAAATATTTAACTAAAGCTAGGAAGAATTAAAAATTATTCCTTTTTAAATTACTAGAAACTAAGCTATGTTTGGAGCTATTTTCTCTTCTAATTGAATTAGTAATTTTAAAAAATAAGAAGAAAATATTCTTCGATGATTATTTTAATCAATCCAATAGACTGTAAAAAATGATGTACGAAAAAAATAATGAAGGAAAAGATATAGGGTATGTTTAAAAGTTAATCTTATTGGATGTAGAGGAGTGATACTATAACTTGAGATCAAAGAAAATTTGAAAAATTAAAGCGATAAATTTATTAAATTTATAAATTTATTATGGCAAGGCAAAGTACAAATACCAAAGGAATAAGTCCAAAAATAATTGTAATAGCTGTTTTGTTAACAGCAACATTACTTGCAACGATAATATATTCCCAAGGATTTATTACTCAAAATAAAAATTCAAACGTGCAAACACAGGTTTCGATAAATGACGGAGACCTTAGAGAAGTTCTTTCCCGCTATTATGCCGATAAAATCTTTTATTACTTTAGCTATGATGAATATGTAAATGTCACTTTAACAATAAGTCCTACCATCACATTTACTACCAGCCCTACTCCTGAAGAAGTTGAGATTCTAAGGCAAAGGTATGTAAATCTCGATACTAGCAATCCTAGAGTAGCTAAATGGGTTGAAATGATTACCAAATATTTGGATCCTGAATATTTAATTAGTATAATCGAAAAGCAGGGAGGAAAGGTTATAAGATTAAGCGAAGTTCCTGATAGTTTAGATCAAATACAGTTTGCTAAAGTAACTTACTTTATATTTGGAGCAGAATGGGTTAAAAGTAATCTTAATAATATAAAGTTACACAACTTCCTGCGTCAGTTGTTTATGAAAAATAAAGTTGAATGGTGGGGTATAGTTATAGGAAATTCTGCACAATGGAGATACCATCAGTTATTTTATGCAGCTAAACTGGGAATTTATGAAGATCCCTATATAAGATGGAAATTTAGGGATCGAGTAGAAGAAGGACTTTTTGATTATAAGTGGTTCGGCATTGTTTCTTTTTCGATTTATTGGGATATTATTGAGAGTCCACTACCCTTTGATGTATTTTCTGATTACCTTATATATGAAAAGGATAATCCGATGCCCTACATAATAATGGCAGTTAAGGAGGCTATTAGAAAATTGGGAGGTTTTCATGAAGCAGTTGAAACTTTTTTAGAGAGGTGAAAATATGAAAGCTAAACTCCTACTATTTTGGATATTAGCTACGTTAATATTAATATCTTCAATTCCTAAACAAGAAGTATTAGCACAAACTCAATCTGGGCCTTATCTAAAATTTATAAAACGGCAATGTGATGAAAGTAATATTTATAGTGAAGGTAGGTTTAGGGTATGTGTTGTTATTTATAAAGTAGAAAATGATGGAAATCCCAACTATGATTGGTATGTAATGCAAGTAGATTTTCAAATTATACCTGGTCAATTTCTTTCTGGAAATGGTTGGAAGAATGCAGATGCAGAAATGCGACTTTCAGTTAATTCATGTGCGGGATCAGGTGGTTACTACTGCATTTTTGACTACAGTCCTACTACAACTATAGGCACATCAACAGTAGGGGTGTCTATTACAGCAGGATTTTCAGGATTAGATCCAACTCTTACCGTAACTTTGAGTTGGTATTATTCAGTATCTGATGTTGTTATAAGGGATAGATCAGATATACTTAATAATAGAGTAGATTGGTGGCATGATATAAACGAAAATGCAAATGTAGGGAGTTATGTATACTATATGAAGCCTGGATTTACTCTTATATTTCCAGAGGGATATAAATCCTCGCTTTCTTATACGTTTAGAGCCAGTTTTATTAACGGTTATACTATAAAATCATTCACATTACAGGGTACCATTACTTATTGATTTAACTTAATATAAATTTTTAGTTTATTTTTTTAAATTTTCTTAGTTTTAAAGTTTGATAAATTAGAAGATTGATCCTTAAAAATCGAAACTTTCAATATTTGTAAATTAGTAAAAGTAAAACTACCAGCTTAAATTGCTTTAAACGATTTCTTCTCTATTTCCTAATTTAATTAATGTATAAAGTAGAAAGTAATTATTGAGTTAGGTAGCAAATCAAATTTTTTACCATAAAAATAAGTATATCTCTATTATTACAAAAAACTGTTTGTTTGGAAAATAGTTATTTAAATTATTGTTGCAAGTAAAATCTATTAATAAATATCCTAAAAGTTTATTTTTTATAATTGATAAAAAAAGGTAAGATGAGAAAGAATGGAAAAGAAAACCCATATTGAATTAGGACAAGAATTAGGAATATTTACTATAAGTGAGGAAGCTGGTTCAGGTTTGCCATTATTTAAAAATAGGGGTTTCATAATAAGAGAAGAATTAATTAGATTAATCAGGGAAAAAAACAGACAATATGGCTATCAAGAAGTATGGACTCCACATATTTTAAACGTTAGATTGTGGAAGCGTTCAGGACATTTAAAAATGTATAAAGACAGAATGTTTTTAATTAAAACCAAAGATGAAAAATATGCTGTGAAGCCAATGAACTGTCCAGGTCATTGTTTAATATATAAAAGCGAGGTTAGAAGCTATAAAGATCTTCCTATAAGAATTTCTGAATTTGGCACAGTTTATAGGAATGAGCAATCTGGAGAGCTATTAGGTCTAGTAAGAGTTAGGGCTATAACTCAAGATGATGGTCATTTATTTGTAAGAGAAGATCAAATAGAAGAAGAAACAACGAATATATTAAAAATTGTTATGGAAGTTTTGAATTTATTCGAATTAAAAGATTTTAAAGTTAAACTTTCAACAATGCCTGATGAACATATAGGAAGTGTTAAAGTATGGAATAAAGCAACGAGTGCGCTTAAGAAATGCTTAGATAAACTTAATATACAATATGAAATTAAAGAAAAAGAGGGTGCTTTTTATGGTCCAAAAATAGATGTGGATGCAAAAGATTCGCTGGGTAGATACTGGCAGCTTTCAACTATTCAATTGGATTTCAATATGCCAAGAAGATTTAAATTAGAATATATAGACAAAGATGGAAAGAAGAAAACTCCTATAATGATCCATCGCGCAATATTAGGATCATTAGAAAGATTTATAGGAATATTGCTTGAACATTATCAAGGTAAATTGCCATTTTGGCTTGCACCTGAACAAATAAGAATATTGCCTATATCTGAAAAATATATTGAATATGCTAAAGAAGTTTATAGATATTTTGAAGAATTTAGAGTTACAATAGATGATAGCGATGCTACGTTGGAAAAGAAAATATTTAATGCAATAAAAATGAAGATTCCTTATATGATAATTGTTGGTCAAAGAGAAATGGAAAGTAAAAAAATCACTGTAAGAAATTTCCTTGGGGAGAACTTTAAAGATGTTGATATAAAGGAGTTTGTTAATACTTTAAGGGAAAAATACAAAAAAAGGTCTTATATTTAGTTTTCTGAATTGCAGATTTTCGTTTTATTGAACATTTTTAAACTTTAAAGCTTATTGTTTTATATGGCTGAAGTAGCAATAGTAGGAATAGGATGTTATGCTTTCTCACCAAATACAAACTTCATTTCCTTTAGGGAAGGAATGTTTGAAGCTGCAGTAAGAGCTTTTACAGATTGTGGAATAGATCCTAGGAAAGATGTTGATTCATTTATAGTTTGTGAAGAAGATTTTTGGGAAGGAATAAGCATAAGCAACGAGTTTATGCCAGATCAATTAGGTGCGGTATTAAAACCAATAGTTACAGTTACAAGCGAGAGCTTAATAGGTTTGGCTTCTGCTTATATGCAAATAAAAACAGGTGCTTTCGATGTAGTAGTTGTTGAAAGCCATTCTAAAGCAAGTAATATTCTTACATACCCAAAGATTTTAGAATTAGCCTTAGATCCTTTATATGAAAGACATTTAAACATTCATCCTTACTACCTAGCTTCATTAGAAGCAAGATATTATATGAACAAATATGGAATAGATTACTCCTATTTGGCAAAAGTTGTAGAAAAAAATAAAAATAATGGATTATTAAATCCTAGGGGAAATTTTGCCTCAAAAATTACCTATGAAGAAATAATAAAGAAGGAAAAATTATTTGATCCTTTAACAATTTATGATGTTGCAAATTTAACGGATGGCTTTATAGTTTTAGTTTTAGCATCAAAAGAAGTTGCTGAAAAACTTGATTGTAAACCTATATGGATTAAAGGAATAGGATGGTCTTCCGAATCTTCTTCTTTTTTATTCAGAGATTTGGCTGAAATAAAATCTGCTTATGATGCTTCGGAAAGAGCTTATAAAATGGCTGGAATAGAAAATCCAAGAAAACAATTGGATTTTGCTGAAGTTGATGATAGATTTAGTTATAGAGAATTAATGCATATTGAAGCTTTAAGAATTTGTAAAAAAGGAGAAGCATATAAAGACTTGGATATTGGAAGTTTTAATAGGGAAGGAGATTTTCCAGTAAATATAAGCGGAGGTTATTTAGCATGTGGTCTTCCATTGGATGCAGGTGGAATATGGCGAGTTTATGAAGCGGCTCTTCAGCTTAGAGGAGAAGCTGGAAATATGCAAATTAAAGATGTAAAAAATGCTGTAATATTAAGCTGGAGAGGAATAAATACTTCAACTTATGCTACTGTTGTTTTAAGCAATGAAGATTAATATCTTTAAATTTATTAATAGTTAAGATGAAAACGAATATTAATATTAAAAACCGTGTGGCAATTATAGGAGCTGGTATGACATTATTTAGAAGAAAATTAAAGGAAACTCCTCAAGAAATAACTTTTGAAGCAGTAAAAATGGCACTTGAATCGGCTGGATTAGAAGCTAAAGATATTGAAGCTGTTGTTATTGGCTCAGCTCCTGATGCTTTTGATGGTATACATGAAAAAGGTGAACATTTAGCTGATGGAGCATTAGCTTATTTAAAGCCATCTAAAAGAGTTTACGTAGGAGGAGCTACAGGTGTTATGGCTGCTATAAGTGGATGGTGGCATGTAGCTTCAGGTTTATATGATTTAGTTTTAGTTGTAGCTGAAGAGAAAATGAGCGATGCTAAGCCTCATCCTCAAGCAGTATTTCTTCATATATGGGATCCTATTTTAGAAAAACCTCTTAATCCAAATTTGATTTGGATCTTTGCAATGGAAATGCATAGATACATGTATAAATATAATATCAAAAAGGAAGATATAGCACTTGTTACAGTTAAAAATAAGAAAAATGCTTTAGATCATCCTGCTGCACGTGATGCTATGAATTTGACTGTTGAAGATGTTTTAAATAGTGAAGTTCTTGTTTGGCCAGTTCAAAGATTAGATATAAGTTCTATTACTGATGGGGCTGCTGCTATAGTTCTTGCAAGTGAAAAAGTTGCAAGGAGATTTACAGATTCTCCTGTTTGGATAGAAGGTGTAGGTTGGGCTTTAGATTCAACTCATTGGACATGTAGAGAATTAGCATATCCTTTATACTTAGAATATGCTGGAAATATGGCTTATAAAATGGCTGGAATAGAAAACCCAAGAAAACAATTAGATTTTGCTGAAGTTTATGATCCATTTAACTATAAAGAGCTTCATCATATGGAAGGACTTAAGCTAGCAGATAAAGGTAAAGCTCCTGAACTAACTAGAGAAGGAATTACACAAAGGGATGGTGATTTGCCGATATGTCCTTCAGGAGGATTATTAGGCGTAGGAAATCCTATAGCTGCTGCTGGATTAATGAAAGTATGTGAATTATTCTGGCAGTTAAGATATGAGGCTGGAAAAAGACAAGTAAGAATAAAAAACGGTTATGCTTTAGCTCAAGCTTGGGGAGATTTAATGCAGGTTTCTACTGTATTAATAGCTAAGGGTGGATAAAATGCAGAAAATCTATCCTAGCATTCCTGTATTAAAGGAAGATGAAGGAAAAATTGTTGAAATTAGCTACAAGCCAGAAGCTAAATATCTCTTCTCTGCAGGCCAAGCAATAAGTAGATTTCTTAATGAATTAAAAAATGGAAGAATTATTGGTAGAAAATGCTTTAAGTGCAACAGAATTCTTGTTCCTCCTAGAATGTACTGTGAGATTT
>JAVVGP010000011.1:0-16808 GCA_032249055.1 Thermoproteota archaeon
CTTGGATAAATCTTTCTCTTAAATCTACTTTTTTTACTGTATCAATAAAAGGAATAATAACAACCAAACCTGGTCCTTTTTCTCCTAAATATTTTCCAAGTCTGAATACTACCAATCTTTCATATTCGTATACTCTTTTGATAGCAGCCCTTGCAAATATTACTATAATAATTATTATCAACAATGTTAGGAAAATTATTTCAGGAAGTACTAGTGCCTGAAAAAATATTTTAGGTAATACCATAATTAAAATTACTTTAAAATAGTTAATATTCTTTAATTAATTTTCTTTTTAACATGCAAGATATTTTTATCTATATTAACTACTATAGCTTTATCCCCTTTTTTCAGATCATCTAAGGCTAAGGCAAGCCATTCTTCTCCTTCTACATAAACAACTCCTTTTTCTCCTTTTTCAATATCGCTTAGTACTTTACATTCTTTATTTAATAACCTATTTAGATCAAAATATTTTTCCTTCTTAAGAATTATTTCAGTAGCAGCTAGAGATATTAACAATAAAAATGAAGATAAAATAAAAATTGAACCTAAAATAAAAATTATTAGATCGTTAAAAATAAAGGAAATATAAATTAAAGCTACTCCTGAAAAAGCTATTGAAAGCGAAATTATAAAACCTAGAAAGCCTATTACTGTAAAATACTGATTAAAAATTCTGATGTACTTTTTACTCTTCAAGCTTTTTAACTTTTAAAACATTTCCTTTAACTTCTACTACTTTAACTTTGCTTCCCTTTGGAATATAAGAATCACTTTCAGCAGTCCATTCTTCTGCTTCAACATTAACTACTCCAGGATTATCTGGAGATATTTCTGTTACTGCGTAACCTATTTTATTTAAGATTAAAGAAATATCATATACTTTTCCTCTTTTCTTAATTGTTTGGGTTATTTTATGTAAATATAGCCCTCCTATCATTGTTAAAACAGCTATAACTGCTGCAATGCTATATTGAGATATTCCTATTTGAAAGAAATGTATATTAGGAAGTTCACCAGGTTTAATATCTGGAGGAGTTATAGGTATATAAAATAAAAGAAAGCCTAAAGCTATAAAAATTCCAGCGGGTATTGCTCCTAATCCTTCACCTATTTTTAATTCTATAGCTAGCAATATTGCTCCTATAATAATCAAAAGAATTGCACCGATAAATACAGGAACTACTGAGTAGCCAATAAAGGTTAAAATCCAACCAACAATTCCTGCAGCAATTAATATTTCAGACTGGGCATAAAGACCTGCTATAAGAGCAAAAGTAGCAATTAAACCAATAAATGTAAGCACAGTTGGATCAGATAGAAAACTTAGAAAGCTTGAAACATAATCAGGATAAACAATATTTACATTTTTTGCTCCAATTTCATTTAAAGCTCCTGAAATTGAAGTTGAATTAAGTACTTTGTCTATCAATCCTAATCTATAAGCTTCTTCTGCAGTATAAGATTTTCCTAAGGTAACCATTTCTGCAGCAGCTGTTTTATTTCTATTCCTTGCTTCAGCTAAGCTTTCCATATATTTAGCAAAGGCACTAATAATTTTTCTTTTTGTTTCCTCATCTAAAGCCCCTCCAACTGGTGTAGCTGAACCTATGCTTGTGCCTTTTACCATGTAAATTTTAGTTGATGCCATGGCTATGAAAGCTCCTGCACTTGTAGCATGAGCTCCTACAGGAGCTACTAATGTTATTATAGTTAGACCTTTTGCTTCACCTTCTTGTAATTTTTTAATTATATTATCCATGTGAACCGAATATCCACCAAAAGTATTCATCACTATTACATAATATTTTGCATTTTTGCTAATAGCTTCATCAATTGTTCTATGAATAAAATTTTGAGCTCCAGCATCTATAGTTTGATCCAAGGATATAACATAATATTCATCATTAGCATTTATTCCTTTGGTAAATGCCAATAATAAAAATAATGGAATTAAAACTAGAAATAGCTTTAATTTATTCACAAAAAAAAATATAATTTATTAATTATAAAAATTAATCTACTCTTTATTAGTTAAAGTGGTATTGCTTCCTAATGGAATTTCAGGTAATCTTTCCTTTGTTCTAGATTCTGCAACACTCATAGCTTCTTTTAATATTGATTCTGCTTCTTCGCTTGTTACATTATATGCTCCGATCATTCCAGAAGGTCCTTCTGTTTCATATAGCAAACCTGTGAGGTTTTCATTTATAGCTAACAATTCTTTATCAAGCTCAGGTAAAATTCCTCCTAACTTTCCTCTTATAGATTGAATTACACTTATTGCTCCACTAACTGTAACTGCTACATCTCCTATTGATTGGATTGTTTCTAATCTTAAGGCAACTGATTCAAGAGCAGTTTTGCATCCATCAACCAATCTTATTGTTTTCCTAGTATTTGCTACTTCATTTGCAAAGACTTTTGCTCTATCAACATCATGTTTTAAATAGGAATCGATAACTCTTTCAAATAGTCTTTTATCCTTTTCCCTTAATCTTTCAAGAAGAACATTTAATCTATTTGATTGAATGTTTAATCTATTAATTATTTGGTTTATTCTTTGTTTAAGTGGTGGGCCTGGAAACATTGTATCCTTTATTTTTAAACCTACAGGTTCACCTACAGGCTTTTCCCACTCCTTTTCTAATTTTGCCATGCTGAGAAAATTTAATATTTAAATATTTAAGCCAAAAGTACTTATGAAAAATTTTAAGATATAAAATAAAAAATCTAGAAAACGAAAGATTTAAATTATCTTCCCATAAAAGTATAAAGATGCTCTCTTATGAAATCTAGAAGCAAAGTTAAACTATAAGGCCATGCAACAACTATTTCAATATTAAGCTTGCTTTTTAATTCTTCAATTTTGTTAAATGTTTCTTGGCTTATACCGCTTAAATAATCAATAGGAATAACAATTATGAATTTATATCCTCTTAATGCTAAACTTAATATTGCTTCTGAAATATCAGGATAGCAAAATTCTTCAAAAGCAATTTCAGCTAAATATTTACCTGTCATATTAATTTTTTCAGCAAGATTTAAAAGCATAAAATAAGAAGGATCGTTATTTTCATTTCTTTGCCACCTTTTTATTTCCTCATTTAACTTTTCAAATTCTGACCTGTTTGCTTCTTTACCTAATTCCAAATTAAACTTTAAATTATAATACTCAAGAAGCTTATCCTTTGGATAATCTCTTGGAATATTTCCTTTTGCTAAAAGTATTAAAGGGATCCTTTTCTCTTTTAATATTTCTTTTTCCTTCAACAGCAAACCAGATTCCATAACAAATATTTTGTTATAGATAAATAAATTATTATGAATTGCTCTCTCAATATCTTAAATGGCAAGGATTTCCACTGATTCGGAGCCACATATCGTATTTATTTCTGACCATTGAGAGAAAATATCCTAAAACGCATCCTCATATAGTGGAAATTTTCATTTTAATATAAAAAGAAGCCAAACGATTTTATGATAGCTTTAATATGTCCCTACTTAAATAGAAAATTACACAAAAATTCTCCCTTATCTTCTTTTTAAAAATGATTAGTAATTTTTCTATCATTTAATCTTGCATGTATGTATCCAGCTAATAATAATGGTCTAAAATATATTATGCTATGTAACATAGCTTTCCATAATGAATTACGGCTTACTTGCCAGTATGCAATACCTCGTACGAATTGTTTCTCAGCAGTCTCCTTTTCTCTTAAATGAATGTTATTGGTTTGAATAAACATTGTTTTATATTTTTTGGAAATTGATAAATAAATGTATGTATCCTCAGCACTCACTATTCTTTTGAAAGAATTTTCGTCTATTGTTTCAAAAAGAGCTTTTTTAGAAAAAGCTAACGTTCCTGTAAATGCTTTTAATGTAAATTTAGTTATAAGCCTCGCAACGAGAAGTCTGGGTGAAGGAGGATAAGATTTTCTACCAAAACTTATTAAAGCAACATTGTTTTTACCCACCAGTGGCAAATATTTCTTTATTTTTTCATCCAAGATTATATCGGCAGCAGTATTTAGAATTATATCATTCCTTGCTTCATTAAAACCATGCCATATAAGAAAAGCTACCCTAAAAGCCCATTCAGGAGATGGTTCATTAAGTTCAATAAACTTCGTCTGATTAATGTAACCAAAACGTTTAGCTAACTTCTCAGCAACTTCCAAACTATTATCAGTACATCTGTCAAAAAGCAAAATTACCTCATCTGGTTCTAACCTATAAATAGATGGTAAACTATAATACAAATATCTTTCTTC
Organism: Thermoproteota archaeon; assembly: GCA_032249055.1. Taxonomy (GTDB): domain Archaea; phylum Thermoproteota; class Thermoprotei; order Gearchaeales; family Gearchaeaceae; genus SCGC-AAA471-B05. The sequence goes on from JAVVGP010000011.1 coordinate 4,278, forward strand.
ATTGTGAATCGGTACAATAACGCTGAATTTTTTACACATAAAACATACAAATTATTTTTTATTGCATATATAAGTCTATAATTATTCTTCTAACATATTGCAAAGAATTCAGCATATAAGTACATGTATTAATTTCTATTGTAGTTCTTAGTTGACCATTTTTGCTTTAGATGATGGCAAAGTTGGATATGTTTTCACCATTTATTTGATATTTTTAGGATGTTCTTAAATAATGTTTGAAGAAGAAGTTTAAATAATTTTTGTGATGAGTTATGTTCAATTGATGTTCTAAAACATCTGTTTTATTTATCAAAGAAATAGCTAATTGTTTTCAAAAGGTTTTGTGACTCTGAAACCATTCTTGAATTTTTTATTTTATTAAAAATTAAAAAATTATAAAGAATTATGAAAATAAGAAATGAAAAAGAAAAAATTAATTTAGAAAAAAATAAAAAAATTTATTTTATAAATATTTTCTTGAAATAAATACTGCTATTCCTATTGCTGCTAAAGTAGCTATTACTAAAGCAATTGCATTGAAAGGTATTGTTGAATATCCTGAAATAACTTGAACTTCTCTTACATTATCTGAAGCTATACTTATTGGTTTATATTCTTTGACTACCTTGTTTTCTTTGTTTTCAACGGTAAATTCATATGTTGGTAATTTCTTAACTATTGCTTCACCATAGGATAATGGTTTAACTTCACCTTTTGAAACTTTAAATTCTTGTACACTTCCTCCTCCAGCAACAATTACTAATTTAATTCCTTGTATTTCCCTTGTAGTAACACCATCAGTGGCAACTATATCTATGAAAGCCATTCCTACAGTAGCAAGTTCTGTTTTAACTTTAACTTTAACTGTAGCCTCTTTATCAGCATCAAGACTTAATGTTGAAGGAGTAAATTCAAAGGAAACTCCTTTAACTTCTACAAGTTCGCCTAATTCTATTTTATATGCCTTTCCTGAGAAGGACAATGTGAAAGGTGTTACGTAAGTTTTTACTTTAACATCAAATTCAACTGAACCAGTTGAAGGTACTACTAAAGTATATGTATCAGTACTTATTGAATAATCTCCTACGCGAACAACAAAATCTAGAGCAGCACCAGTATATGTCAAGCCAAACGGTGGGAATGTCCAAGTAGTAGTAGGCATTTCTCCAGCTCCTGTAATATTAGATGTAACAAAGAATCTTATATTGTATATTCCTGGTTTTGCATTTTGTGTTACTAATCTTAATGTTACCTCAGTAGAACCTCCTTTACCTGGTAAAGTAAAGCTCATATTTCTAAAAACATCTCCATCCCATTTGATCCATAAGCCAAATTCTTTTGCTGCTGTAGCTCTATCGAAAAGTGTGAACGTTGGAGTTAAAACCCAAACATTATATGTTTCAAAGTATAAAGTTCTATTTAAGTTATCAGCAGCGGCAGTCTTAAATCTTAACTTTATATCAAATTCTCCGCTTGTTGTCACTTTTGCAGGAACTTGAACTGCTTCAACTCCAATTACTCTTACTTTAACTGTTAAAGTCTTTACAGGACCTCTGGCTCCTGATTCAACAGCTGGTGAATATGGTGGATCTGTTGAAAATGTTAATGTAACATTGTAAACTCCTGGAGGTATTTCAGGAGAGGCTCCCAATGAAACAGGAGGCAAGCTTATTGTTGCTTCGAAGTAATGAGGCATTGTAGGATCTGCGATAAATGCCTGATTTGTAACAGGTGCATCTACCTTTACAACTACATCATCAAGATACACTGCTCTTACTCCATCAACTGTTACTTCTCCAAGTTTAAATTTAAAGAGTAAATAGTTTCCTTTATATGGAAGTAAATCAACCGTACGAGTTTGCAATGTAGTGTTTGGTAAAGGTAAACTAACACTTGCTAATAGAGCACCAGTATTTGCATTTATTATTTCAAGACGCCAATCATAGATAATATCATCAGGATCCATGGATGTTTTATACTTAAAGGTAATATTTGCACCAGTTGCTGTAGGAGGTACATAAACTGGAGCTTTTGTAAGTAATGAAGTATAACCCGTAACGAATGGGTCAGAGGAAGTAGAATCATATAAAAATTGAGCACTGGTTCCATTTATTGCGGTGGGACCAGAAACAAGAGTTACCCATCCAAATACGTCAGATAATGTTACCCAGTTAGCCATACCCAATTCAAAATCTCCGTTATATAACCAGTTAACGGGTCCTGTAACAGAAAGTGTACTAGTGAAAGGTATTGCAGGAGATATGCTTGCAGATAAATAAACATTTCCTCCATAGTAACCATTTGGTATTATTTGGCCAGCAACTTTAAAAGAACCTGTTATCATTGATAGATCTGATACAGCAGGTGATGTTTGTACAACAGCCATATCTACTATTTTAACAGGTAAGAGGAATGAAAACCAAAAATCAGCATAATTTATACTGGATCCCCAAGGATTCTCAAATGGAAATCTAATATAGTCAATAAACACGGTTGTTTGATCGAAATCACCGTCATGAATAAGTTCAAAGGATATTATTACTTCTTTACCTCTATATGCCATTACAGATGAAACCATAGCAAGATCTACTGTAAAAGCTTCCCAATTACCTGTATAGTTTGCTGATGGAATTTGCTGTTGGTATAACACATTATAAGTTGTATTATAAATTCTAAACCATACTCTATCACCAGGATTGCCTGGTGGAACATTAGGTATATCAGTTGGGGATATACTATATCTGAAAGTAAATAAATACGAGGGAGAGGTTGGTGGTAACCAAATCTTTTGACGTAGCCATACATTACCTGTATAGGCAACTGTAGGAGCTACCAATTTTGCTGAATATGGTGGTGAATTGATCCAAGGATTAAGTGGATCAATATAATAGTTTGTATCCAATTCTACATTAGAAGTAAAATTCCAGCCAAGCGGATATAATTTTCCTCCCACTACTTTGGTCAATATTTCGTTAAAGTCACCGTTAAAGACATAATCTGAAAAATATGCCATAACATAAGGATAATAAAATGAAGGAGTTACAGTACTTGCTACAGCAATTTTTACTTTTGCTTCAAATACCCCATGGGACTTTAATAAACCTCCAGTATATAATGGATCTGGAGCATCTAAACTAACACTAAATCCAGCTGGTTGCGATAGCCAAGAAGGTAAAACTCTACTTAAAGCAACAGTTCCAACGTATCCTGCTTGTGAAATAGCCAACACAGGTACTGTTAAAGTCGTTCCTGCTGCAGTAGTAATTTCATAAGGATATCCTTTTAATCTAAATAAAACAAGATGTCCAACCATCTGAACATTAGCAAAATTAGAATAAAATTCTTGCGCTCCACTTGTAACCTTTACTCTAAAAGCAAATATGCCAGATAATACACCTGCAGCATGAGTAATATTGAAAGTTAAAGTTTTGGTTTCACCTGCAGCTAAAGTAGTACTAGGTGGCAGATCTACTACTAGTCCTGCAGGCCATCCAAATGGCGTATCAAGTGAAAAGCTTATGCTACCACTAAATCCTCCTAAAGATTTAACAACTATATAACCTGTATCTTTATCATATACAGGATCTCCTGTAACTGCATCATAATATATTGGAGCATTATAATGAAGCCAAAACGTTGTGTTATGCGGTGCAGGATATTTACTTATTACTTTAACACTTACAGAAGGCTGTGCTTCAACTTTTTTTACATCATAGTTGTATGCAGGTATTAAAAGTATTGCTATTACAAATGCTACTATTAGTATTTTTCTAGTTGACATTGATAAAAGAACAGCTTATGGATTTATAAATTTTAAAGTATTTTATTCTTTACAGTTTAACGATAAAAATTTCAAGCAAAACCGAATGAATAAATTTCTTTTATAATATTATTAATTATGCTAAGGGAATTAATAAAAAACAGGGAAATATTAATTGCTCCAGGAGTATTTAATCCTATAACAGCTTTGCTATGTAAAAAAATGGGATTCGAAGTTTTATATTTTTCAGGAGCTTCATTTTCAGGAAGCCTAGCTTTACCAGATCTAGGAATGATCACTTTAACAGAAGTTGTAGAAGAAGTTAAAAAAATAACATCAATAGTAAATTTGCCTTTAATAGTAGATGCTGATACAGGTTTTGGAGAAACAATAAACGTTTATAGAACAGTAAAAGAATTAGAAAAAGCAGGTGCTTCAGCTATACAAATAGAAGATCAAGTTATGCCTAAAAAATGTGGTCATTTAGAAGGAAAAATTTTAGTTAAAGAAGAAGATATGGTAAAAAAAATTAGAATGGCTATTGAAGCAAGAAAAAGCGAAGATTTTTTAATAATTGCAAGAACCGATGCAAGAACTGTTGAAGGATTGGAAAGAGCTATAGAAAGGGCTAAAATTTATGTTGAAGCAGGAGCAGATATGATCTTTCCAGAAGCATTGGAAAGCTTAGAAGAATTTAAAGAATTTGCAAAAAATATAAAGGTTCCTTTGGTAGCAAACATGACAGAATTTGGAAAAACTCCTTATATAACCGTTGAGGAATTTAAAGAATCTGGATATAAAATTGTTCTATTTCCAGTAACACTTTTAAGAGTTTCTTTATATGCTATGAAAGAAGTATTAAAAGAAATAAAGGAAAAAGGAACACAAAAGTATTTTTTAGATAAAATGATGTCAAGAAAAGAATTTTATGATTTAATTGATTACTATTCATATATAAATTTGGATAAGAAAGTAGCTAATTATTTACACCAAAAATAAATTTAAAAAAATTTAATATATAGTAATGAGCGAAGTTATACAATATTTAAGAGTACCTAAGGGATTAGAAAATGTACTTGTAGATAAAACCACAATATCAGTAAGCGATCCAGAAGGATTTTTGCTATATAGAGGTTATGCAATAGATGATGTTGCTGAAAATTCGTTTTTTGAAGAAACAGCATATTTAATTTTGTTTGGAAAAGTACCAAATGAAGAAGAATTAAGTGATTTTATTTCAAAATTAAAAAGAGAAAGGGAAGTACCTTTTGAGATTTATGAAATATTTGAAAAATTAAAAGGAAAATATTTAGTACCGATTGATTTGCAAAAAATTGGAGTTTCATTATTAGCTGCTTATGATGAAACATGGTATGCTCAAACAAAAGAAGAGTTATATTTAAAAGCTATAAGAATTATTTCAAAACTTGCTACTATAACAGCTAATGCTTATAGAATTGTATATAAAAATTTAAAGCCTGTTGAACCAAGATACGATTTAAATCATGCTGAAAACTTTCTCTATATGTTAAATGGAAAAGAACCTGATCCTCTTTATTCAAAAATTTTAGACGTTACATTAATACTTTACATGGATCATGATTTTAATGCATCAACATTTACTGCAAGAGTTACAGCATCAACATTAACAGATATTTATTCATCCATAGCTTCAGCTCTAGCAGCCCTAAAAGGACCTTTACATGGAGGGGCCAATGAAAAAGCAACTGAAATGATTTTAAAAATAAAAGATGAAAAAGAAGCTGAAGAATATATTTTAAGTTCATTAAAAAAGAAGGAAAAAATAATGGGTTTTGGGCATAGAGTATATAAGAAAGTTGATCCAAGAGTACCTATAGCTAAAAAATTATTCTTAAAATTAATAAAAAGAAAGCCTGAACTTGAAAATATGTATAGAATAATGTTAAAGTTTGAAGAAGTTATGTGGAGGGAAAGACAAATACCTCCCAACATAGATTTTTGGGTTGGTCCTTTATACTATGGAATAGGTTTAGATATTCCTTTGTATACTCCCTTATTTGCTTTAGGAAGAATTGTTGGTTGGACTGCTCATTATATCGAACAATTACAAGATAACAGAATAATAAGACCAAAGGCTGAATATGTTGGACCAACAAATTTAAAGTTTCCTTACCAAAGAAAATTATTGGATAAAATATAAGGAGTAAATTTTAAAATTTAACCAAAATTAATTTTTTCTGTGAAATTAATTGTTACTGAGAAATATAAACAAGCTTTAAATATAGCTAAAGCATTAGGGAAATATAAGATAATAAACAAGCGTTATCTGAATAAAAATATTAAAATAATAATATCGCCAAATTACATTATTCTTCCTTTACTGGGTCACATAACAGAATATGATACAATATATAATTTAAAAGATTGGAGTTTTTATTCTGTTCTTGAAATATTGAGAAATAAAAATAGTATAATTAAGAAAATAAAGGAAAAAAGTTATGAAGAAGCAATAAAGGATTGGGCTAAAAAAGCAGATGAAATAATTATAGCTACAGATAGTGATGAAGAAGGAGAAAATATTGGTTTAGAAGTAATAGAAATTTTAAAAAATAATAACATTCAAAAAAGGATCAAAAGATTATGGTTAACTACAACACTTCCAACTGATATATTAAATTCTTTAAAGAACCTAAGAGAATTTAGAATGCCCGTTGCTCTTTCTGTAGAAGCTAGAAGGAAAATAGATGCTTTAACTGGTTTCTCTGGAACTAGAGAATTGACTTTAAGATTGTCAAATGAAAAATACAAGGATATATTTAGCTTTGGAAGAGTTCAGACTGCTACTTTATGGTTAATAGTTCAAAGGGAAAGGGAGATTTTAAATTTTAAACCAGAAAAATATTGGAAAATAAAATTAAATGTTTTAAATACAAATTTTATTTATCAAGAAAATCAAATATTTAATAAACAAAAAGCCTTTGAAATATATAACAAAATTAAAAATTCAAAATATATAAAAATATTAGAAGTTAAAGAAGAAAGACAAAAATTAAATCCTCCAACTCCATTAAATACAAATAAAATGCTTGAAGTAGCTTCAAGAATTCTTAACATTTCTCCAAGTAAGGTAATGGACTTGGCTGAGGAATTATATCTTGAAGGAATAATAACGTATCCAAGAGTTGATAACCAAAAATATAGCGAAAATTTCAATCATGAAGAAAATTTAAAAAGATTAATTAATTCTAATTTTTCAACGTATATTCAAAAATTAATAAATAATAAACTTTTTTATCCAACAAAAGGAAAGTATGTTGAAGATCATGAACCTATCACACCAATAAAAGGAATTAAAAATTATAAAAATGAATTAGGATATAAACTTTATGAAATTATATTAAGACATTATTTATCAATTTTAAGTCCTCCTGCAATAATATTAAAAATAAAAGTTATAGGAGAAGTTGAAGGAGAAAAATTCATAGCTGAAGGAGAAAAGATCCTAAGTAAAGGTTTTTTAGAAATATTTTATTCCAAATATGAAGAAAAGTATATAGATGATTTTAAAATTAACAATTTTTACAAAATAAATAAAATAAAATTAGAAGAAAAGCAAACAAGACCGCCAAATAGATATACAGAAAGTTCTTTAATTGCAAAAATGGAAGAGGTAAATATTGGAACAAAGAGTACAAGACCGTATATAATAGAAATATTGAAAGAAAGAGATTATATTAATAAAAAGGGAAGAACGCTTTATCCTACAGAGAAAGGAAATAAGCTTATAGAAATTTTAGAAAAAGTTTGGGGTAACTATATTACACCAGAATTTACTTCTAAAGTTGAAGAAAAAATGGAGAAAATAGCTAAGGGAGAAATTTTTTGGGAAGATGTTGTTGAAGAAGAAAGAAAACAATTTCTTGAAGCAATTTTAAAATTAAGGGAAAATTTTAAAATTTGAAGTCTTGTATTTTCAATCTTTCTTTAACGAATCTTTCAATTATATGCCTTATTATTACTTCTAAAGGAGTGCCAGGATTGAAATTCCCTGTAACACCTATTGCTTCTAATTTTGGTTTATCTTCTTCAGGAATTATTCCTCCTCCTATAACTAATATATCACCTGCTCCCTTATTTTTTAATTTCTCAACTACAGCTGGAAAATGAACCATATGGGCTCCATTCATAGAACTTAAAGCTACTATATCAACATCTTCATCTATTGCAGTTTGAACTATTTGATCTACAGTAGCTAATATACCTGAATATATTACTTCCATCCCGACGTCTCTAAATGCTCTTATTAATACATGAACTCCTCTATCATGAGCATCTAGACCTGGTTTTGCAACTAATATTTTAATTTTCTTTGGTAAAGAATTTATTATTTCCCTATAATAAGTCAGGCTCTTTCCAACCTCCATAGATCTCTCTACCAATATCCATTATTTCTTGAAGTGTAGCATAAGCTTTTACAGCTTTTAATATAGGATATACAATGTTTATACTTGGATCAAGAAAAGCCCTTCTAACTTCTTCCAAAGCTTCTTTGACTTTTTGATTATCTCTATTCCTTTTAACTTCCTCTATTCTTTTCCTTTGAATTTCTTCAACTTTTGGATCTGTTCTAAATATTTTAACTACCTTTTCTTCTTTATTTATAAATTCATTTACTCCAACTATTATTGATTCTTTATTTTCAACTTTTAAAGCTTGTCTATAAGCATTTTCTATTATTTCTCTTTGAGGATAACCTTTCTTAATTGCTTCAACCATTCCTCCAAGTTCTTCTATTTTATCAAAATATTTATAGGCTTCTTCTTCCAATCTATCTGTAAGCCATTCAACATAATAAGAACCAGCTAAAGGATCTATTACTGCATCTACGTTAGTTTCATAAGCTATTATTTGCTGAGTCCTTACAGCTATCAAAGCAGCTTCTTCTGTTGGTAAGCATAATGCTTCATCATAAGAATTCGTATGTAAACTTTGAGTACCTCCAAGAACAGCTGCTAAAGCTTCTATTGTAGTTCTTATTATATTATTTAATGGTTGTTGCCATGTTAAAGAAACTCCTGAAGTTTGTGTATGGAATCTAAGAAGTAATGCTCTTGGATTTGTTACGCCATACCTTTCTCTTAACACTTTGCTCCATATTCTTCTTGCAGCTCTAAATTTTGCAATTTGTTCAAAGAAATCCATTGTAGAATTGAAGAAAAAGGAAATTCTTTGAGCAAATTCATTAGGATTAAGACCAGCTGAAATTCCCAATTCAACATAAGTAAATCCGTCCATTAAAGTAAAGGCTAATTCTTGAATAGCATTGGCTCCTGCTTCTACCATATGATAACCGCTAACGCTTATATAGTTCCATTTTGGAACATGTTTGGTACAAAATTCCATTATATCTCTAATTATCCTTAAATGAACCTCAGGTGGATATGCCCATTCCTTTTGAGCTATGTATTCCTTAAGAATATCATTTTGAATTGTTCCTCCTAATTTTTCAAAAGGTATTCCTTGCTTTTCAGCTACAGCTAAATACATTGCAAATATAACAACTGCAGGAGCATTTATGGTCATTGAAGTAGTTATTTGATCTAAAGGAATGTCTTTAAACAATATTTCCATATCTTTTAAAGTAGATATACTTACACCCATTTTACCTACTTCACCAAAAGCTATTGGAGAATCACAGTCATAACCGTATAATGTAGGCATATCAAAAGCAATGCTTAAACCAGTTTCTCCATGTTCAAGCAAAAACTTTAATCTTTTATTGGTATCTTCAGGAGTACCAAAGCCACTAAATTGTCTTATTGTCCATAGTCTACCTCTATACATCGAAGGATAAACTCCTCTAGTAAATGGAAAACATCCTGGAAAGTTAAGATCTTCCAAATAATCAATATGCTTTATATCATAAGGAGTATAAACAGGTTTAAGTTCGATTCCTGAAGCAGTCTCAAACCTAGATTTTCTTTCAGGATTTTTCTTAATCCAAGGTTCATAAACTTCCTTTCTCCATTTTTCTTCTTCAAATTTTATTTTTTTGATTTCTTCTTCATTATATAACTTTGATATTCTTTCTCTTTTTTCATAAATTTCTTTAAGCTTCAATTTCCAATAACCTTTGGGAAATTCTTTAAATAATTTATATTCGCTTGCTAACATTTCAATTTATTAATATTATTTGTTTTTAATAAATATATCAAATGAAATTAGAAGAAATAAAGGAAGGAATTCTTAACAATGATAAAAGAGCTATTGCTAAGGCTATTACAATGATCGAAGAAAATAAGTCAGAGATTTATGAAGTATTGAAAGATTTTAAAGAATTTATGGGTAGGGCTAAGGTAATAGGAATTACTGGTCCACCAGGTGTTGGAAAATCTACTTTGATTTCCAGACTTATAGCTGAAGGATTAAAACGAGGTGAAAAAATTGGAGTATTGTTAGTTGACCCTTCATCTCCTATTTCTGGAGGAGCACTGTTAGGAAATAGGGTAAGAATGATAGAAAATTCTACACATGAAAATGTATATGTAAGAAGTTTTGCTACAAGAGGATGGATGGGAGGATTATCAAGACCAATATCTGAAGCAATAAATATACTTGAAGCAAGTGGCAAAAGCATAATCTTCATTGAAACGGTAGGAGCTGGTCAAATAGAAACTGAGATAGCTAAAAAGGCTGATATTGTATTGGTAGTTTTAATGCCTTATTCAGGAGATGAAATTCAAGCTTTAAAAGCAGGATTAATGGAGATAGGAGACATTTATGTTATTAATAAAAGTGACTTGGATAAAGTTAGAAATTTACATGTTATATTAAGAACAACGCTTGGTGTCGAAAAAACGAAAAGAACAATATATGTATCTGCATTGTATAATGAAGGAATAAAGGAATTATTTGACTTAATAAACTCTTGTTGGGATGAATATGTAAAAACTGGAGAAATAGAGAAGCGAAGAAAGGAAAGAATAAAAAATGAATTAATTGAAACTATAAATGATTTGATGCAAAGATTTATAAAATACTTTATAGCAAAGAATAATTTAATTCAAGAATTGGCTGAGAAAATTTATGACAAAAGAATTACATTAGTTGATGCAAAGAGAATTTTAATTGATGAATTAAATAAAAAATTCAGTTTAAGTTAAGGATTTATTATTTCTCAATATTTTAGCATTATGGAATTAAAATATGAAAATATAATAGTAGAGAAAAAGGAAAATATAGGAATAATAAAAATCAATAGACCTGCCAAATTAAATGCCTTAAATAAATTAGCTGTTGAAGAAATTGTAGATGCATTAAAAAAATTTGAAGAAGATAATGAGGTAAGAGCAATAATAATTACCGGAGTAAAGCATTTTTCTGCAGGAGCAGATTTAAATGAAATGATAAAACTTTCTCCATTAGAAGCAGTTGAAAATAGTCCTATGGCAAAATGGGAAAAACATTTAGCCTTCATAAGTAAGCCAATAATAGCTGCAGTAAATGGCTATGCTGTAGGCGGAGGATTAGAACTAGCTTTAAGTTGCGATATTATTATAGCAGGAGAAAGTTCAATGTTTGGTCAACCAGAAATAAATTTGGGTTTAATGCCAGGTGCTGGCGGAACACAAAGATTAGTTAGGACGATTGGAAAATATAAAGCAATGGAGCTTGTTTTAACAGGTAGATTAATTACCGCAAAAGAAGCATATGAATTAGGATTGGTTAATAAAGTAGTTCCTGATGAACTTGTTTTAGATGAAGCAATGAAAATAGCAAAGGAAATTTCTAAAAAGCCAATTTTGGCTATAAAATTAATAAAAGAAGCAATAAACGCAGCACTTGAGACAAATTTAAAGGAAGGATTAAATTTTGAAAGAAAACTATTTTGTTTATTACTATCAACAGAAGATGCAAGAGAAGGAATAAAAGCTTTTTTAGAGAAAAGAGAACCTAAATTTGTAGGTAAATAAAAATGTCAAACATATTATATGAAAAAAAGGAAGGAATAAGCGAAATAACAATAAATAGACCTGATGTTCTTAATGCACTAGATGAGATGACTTTAACAGATCTGGAAAAATGCTTAGAAGATTCAAGGAAGGATGAAAATGTTAGATGCGTAGTAATAACAGGAAGCGGAAGAGCTTTTTGTGTAGGTATAGACTTGAAATTTGTGAAATCTTGGCTAGATAAAGGAGAAAGATTTCCTGCTGGAGATATGCTGAGAAAATATTTCAACAAGATAATTTTAAGCATTGTTACTTTGCCAAAACCAGTTATAGCATCAATAAATGGAGTAGTAGCAGGTGCAGGCTTAGGAATAGCCTTTGCATGTGATTATAAAATAGCTTCAAATAAGGCTAGATTTGTGGAAGCGTTTATTAATGTTGGATTAATACCTGATAGTGGCACTGTTTACTTTTTACTAAAGAATTTGAATCTTTCTAAAGTAATGGAATTTGTAACTTTAGGAGGAGAAATCAGTGCTGATGAAGCATTTAAATTAGGATTGGTTAATAAAGTCGTTGAGCATGAAAAACTTAAAGAAGAAACAATGCAAATTGCTAAGAAATATGCAGAAATGCCCACAAAGGCTATAGCTTTATCTAAAAAATTAATTTATTATACTTATTATAAAAGTTTAGAAGAAGTTCTAGAATATGAAGCATATTTACAAGAATTGGCTGCCTCAACCGAAGATCATATGGAAGGATTAAAAGCTTTTTTGGAGAAAAGAAAGCCTGTATTCAAAGGGAAATAACTATACCTTCAGCTGCTAAGAACAT
>JAVVGP010000012.1:0-16362 GCA_032249055.1 Thermoproteota archaeon
CCTCAAATTCCCTTGCTGTTAAATATTTAGGATTATCCACACCATATTTTTCAAGGAATTCACACATCGATTTATAACATTCAGTAATTAGCTCTCTTAATCCAGAAACCTCTTTCGAATACTTTTCTGCTATATCAGTTATAATTTCTTCCAACTCCTTTCTTGCTTTTATTCCCATATCTATTTTGCCTTTTTCAACCCTTTGATAATGAAATTTAATACCTAAAGAATATATTAAAGATGCAACTGTAATTACTAAAGCAAACAACAAGATAAAAGTTAATAATGTTGTTATTTCAAAAATATAGGGAGGAGGACTTTTTACTGCTCCGCTTTCAGATGGTGGAGAAGAAAATCTTGCTAAAAAGAATACTGAATAAAAGAAACCAAGTACTAAAATCGTTCTTAAAATAGCCATTTTTATGTTATCTCTTTCAAGATACAAAATTAAACCTACCATTGCAGTTATTACAATTAATACAATCAAATAAGCATTCTCATTATATCTTTCTTCATAAAAGAGGCCTGTCTCATTTTTCATAGGAGATGTGTAATTTGTTTTAACAACGTGAAATTCTGGAAATTTAAGATTACTTATATTTATAACTTCATAATATAAACTTATTATTGAAAAAATAAAAATAACAAGAAAAATTAAAATTAATATTTTATTGTTCATATTTTATTTTTTAATTTTAAAAATAAAAATAAAATAATAAAAGCAACAATTAATATTAAATAAGTAAATAAATTAACCAGATGAAAATTATCAATTTTTCCCTCAATTAAATTAAAACCATTTACCATAATTTTATAGTCTACATTATTGTATATAAAATAATCATCAATTTCAAGATAATAAAATCCCTCTGCTTCTTTTAATTGATTATTATTAATGAAAATTTTAGCGTTGTGAACAAAGGAATTATCTGAAGCATAAAATACCTTTACTATATATCTGGTTTTAAAAGGATAATTCTCAATATGCATTTCATAAATAATTTTATCAAATATGATCGTTTTTCCATTTTCTTTATCTTCAAAACTTGTTATATTTGTAGCTGAAATTATCTTTTCAACTTTGACATAAACTTTTCCTATTTTATTTGAAGTTAATTCAATATAAAATTTACCCTTTTCAGCATCAAATTTTGCTTCTAATCCATTAACTATTACAAGAGAATCTTTTTCTAAACTCTTCAATACCCCATAATAATATTCGAAAGCATAAACTATATCTAAATATATTCTAGCATTTGAATTAACTTCATATCTTTCATTTTCTGTTTCATACTTAAGAACTATTAACTTGTTGAAAATTACCGATATTGTTTTGTTAAAATGCTTTGTTATATTTATGTTTCCCCAAGTTATTTCAATTATTTCATACTTTAGAAGAGTTATATTTCCAGGATTTTCAACTTTTAGTATATAAGAATCAAAATGAAACGGAAGATTTTGAATTTTATCTTTAAACTTTACTTTTACGATAGCATCCTTTACTATTCTATTATCATATTCACTTTTTACTACAATTTTAACCTCAGCATATTCTTGTTTATGGTCGACCATCACAACATCTGGCTTTTCAACAATCAATCTATCCCAAATTAATTCAGGTTCCTCTTTAATTAACACATAATTTATATTGTACTTATTATCTATAACATTAAAAGACAAATTAACTTTTGAAGGAATTTCAGGAGACATGATGGCTACCCAATAATAACCATATTCGTATTTAGCTTGTATACCGTTTACTTTTACTATTCCATCAAATTCAGATTTATCATAATAATATCTTAGCTTAAATTTAACAAGAACTTGGGAACCTAAATTGAATCTTCCTTTTAAAGGAGAAATATCATAAACCTCTATCGCATCCCATATTATTTTTAGTGGAGAAGCATTAAACAAAACAGAAACTTCATTATATTTTAAGTCTGTAACTGTATAGTATTCCTCTCCTAATTTAACTCCCTTTACAAGAAAATATGATATGCCTTTATTGTTTGTTTTTGAATATAGAGAATTGTTTAATATTACTGTAATATTTTGTACAGGATTTCCTAAGTAGTCTTTGACATGAGCTGTAATATTTGCATAAGAATTAAAGGATATTCTAACATCTTCTGTACTTAATTGAACATTATATCTTTTGCTAGAATAATATATGCCTATTAAGAATCCTTCACTACTTTTCCTTATAATATTAACTGAAAGGTTATTATCTACAAACTTATCATCTACTTTAAAATACGCATCATTTAAAGTACTTGTTAAAGGTCTTGAATCAATTAATTGAAAAGGCCCTTCGCCGCTACCCTTTGTTTCATCAACGTAATAAATTAGCACACCTTCATTAGGTAAAAATGAATCAAAACCTAATTTTGTTCTACTCTCAACTACGTAATAATTGGTATCAGTGATTTTTATTTTTACCAAATAATATCCTTTGCTTAATAACTCATGGAATTTAACTTCTTCTTTTGTAACAGTTTCTAAATTAACATTTAATACTTGCTCATCCTTTATCCATCCTAAAAAATATTTCAATAAAGCATTCATATGAGCTGGACTTGATCCTAAAGTATCGCCGTTTAGGAAACCTATATCCATTAAATCCCATACTCCCATTTTACTTTCAAAAGTTCCATACATATAAAGATCAGGTAAACCTAACGCATGACCAAATTCATGAACATAAATTCCGAAGAAATCATATTGTGAAACTACACTTATAGATACGTATACTTTTCCATCATTTGTATAAATCTCCCACTCACCTATACTAGAAAAACTCCATATATCGCTACTATTATTTGTTATTGCCTCGTTTCGTCCTGCATGAATTATAAGAATTCTTTCATAAAGTTTGAAGTTAACATAATTGTCAACCTTATCTATTATTTCTCTTATAAACTGAGCTCTATAACAATCAACATTACTACCACAAGGAGAACCATAATAAGTAGAATTCTTATTCATCAAAACAATATCATTATAAACTGAAAAATTCAAATACGTAAGATTAAAGGATACTTCTCTATAATATTTATCCATCTTATTTAAAATTTCATAAATTTCATCATCTGTCTTTTTGAATTTAATATTTGGAAATTCTACCTTTATAACCAATACCTTTTGTTCACCAATTGCTGGATGTTTTAATGGAACTATAAATTTAGGATAATTTAATGGAGCTTGTTCAATTATTTGATTAACTATAAAAACATCATTATTTAAAAATCCTATAGCTTTAATATATGATAAATCTTTTAGATCCGATTTTGTTTCAACTTTTATAATTCTTCCATCATTTAAACTTATATAATATTCTTTCTTATTGCTAACAATTACATTCAAATATCCTTCAATATATGTTTCATTTTTTGCATATATTTCCTGTAAATTAATAATTAAAAAATATATAAAAAATAAAGCAATAAATAACAAAATCTTTTTCATATTCTTCTTAAATATTTAATTTTAGGAAAAGTTAAAATTTCATAATCAACTACAATAGGTATCATTTCATCAATATCTATAATTTTTAAGAAAGGCGATAATAATTCTTCCTTTGGTATAAGGTTTATCTCCGTTCCTTGAGCATAATAAGAAATCGCTGGCAAAACAAGAATTCTTTTATTTTTATACTTTCCATAAAGGAAACATTTAACCTTTGTTTTTGCTCCTACCTCGCTATATAAACCTATTGAAGGATGTTCATGAGCTAGAATTAAAAAATTAGCTTTATCTATTAAATCTTTGCTTGGTATTTCTTCTCCGTGGAACATTAAATAATCATTAATAATTAATTCTTGCCTATAAACCTTCAAATTTAAAGATTTAGCAAATCCATCAACATAGTTATCATGATTACCTTTAACAAGAATCATTTCAATTTCTCTTTTGAATATGTTATTTCTTGTATAATATACAAAGTCAAAAAGCTCATCGATTTCTTCTTTAGCTATTTCATCAAATTCGTTTTTAATATCTCCTAAAATTATCATTCTTTGAATTTTATCCCTTCCTATTTTTTTAACTGCCTTTTCTATTTGCTTAAGAATATTGCTTAGGTTTAATTTTGGTAGATAAACTCCTTCTTTAGCTGAAACTCCTTCGAAACCTAGATGTAAATCTCCGAGAACTAAAGCATTAAGACTTTTTATAAATACTAAATAACAATCTTCAATGAACTGAATATCCTTTAATTCATCTTCCATAGGTAGCAACAAATTCTCCATAAGCTATAACATGATTACTGATCTTATTAATAATACTTTTAACTTTTGCTCCTTCAGCTAATCCTGTAAATGTATCTAATGCATATATTCTAAAAACATATCTATGTTTTCCTATGCTAGGACAAGGTCCATTGTAGCCTATTTTTCCAAAATCATTAATTCCTTGTTTAGCAAAATACAGCTTACCTTCTTTAGGTATATTTTCAGGAATCTCTTTAACAATTGAAGGGATATCATAAATAAGCCAATGAATAAAATTTTTCTTTGGAGCATCGATATCAAAAACAATAATTATAAAGCTAACAGTATTTGCTGGATAATTTTCCCATTTAAGCGGTGGAGAAATATCTTCACCGTCGCATGTATATTTAACAGGTATCTCATTTAAGAATGCTGGGCTATATATATTAATTGTTTTATTTAATCCTTGAATAGGCTGATCAAGTAAAGAGACTGAAGATGTTGAAAAATAATATAAAATTGCAGAAAGAATTATGAGCCCAACAATTACTATAAGCATGATTTTCTTTTTCACAATAAATAAATGTAAGGAATAGGATTTTTATTTTAACCATAAATTGTTTAATTAATTTAAAGCTTATATAATATTAGAATCTAAACTAAGCAATTTACTTTTTCCAAATTTTCATTAATTTTTAGAAGAATTTGTTTCTTAAAAAATATTAAGAAGAAATTTTCAAGTTAATAACCTCTTCTTTACTTAATCCGATTTTCTTTAATATTGCTTCATGGAGGTCTCTTAATCTTTTTCTTCTATCTTTCATTAATACAATATCAGCCTCACCAAAAGTAATTAATATATGAGAAAATGGTGAAGGTAAAGGAGTCTTTATAAATTCAACTTCAATTTCCTTCTTTCTTATTTTATCCAATACAAGTTTAGCCTTAGGTAAATCCATAACATCTTCTAAAATCTCTCTATATGTTTCCTCTATTATAGGAAATTTAGGATCAATTTCTTCGCATGCTTCCAATAGTACTTGGGAATTAATTTGTTGTTTAGATACGCTTATCTTATGACCTTTATAATTTCTTAAAACTAAAAAACTTCTTGTAGAATTATGCCTGAATTTTCTTTTCATAAGCTCAGTATATTTTATATATTGAATAAGAAGATCCTCAACATTTTCTTCAAAAATTGTTCTAAATATTTCTTCGATTGTTCTTTTGTTTATTTTTGAATAAACTTCTTCAGGCAATATTAAAACAAAACCGTTATCATGAACCATTGTACCAACATCTACTTCATACTTTTTAGCAATAGTTATCGCAAATATTCTTGAAAGTGCATCATTTGTTCTTCTTCCATATAAAGCATGAAATATTAAAAGTCTTCTCCCTTCAAGATCCTGCGTTTTTTCTATTAATAGTAACTTATCATTAGGAATAATTTTACAAAATAGATATTGTTCAATAAAGTATGAATGCATAGCTTTTTTAGAATTTTCATCTGCGGGAAGCTCATCTAATATATCATAGAAATCCTGGTTATTCTTCAATCTTTCGTATATTTTTCTCCTAAATTCACCTATTCTTAAAGCTAGATCAAAGTTTAAAGGCAATTGTTCAGAAAACCAAGGAGGAATTGTAGGAGCTTCATTTTCAGTTTTTTCTACATAGCATCTCATTCCTTTAGCATAACTAAATTTGTATGTTTTTCCTCCTAGAACAAAAACATCTCCTTTTTTCAATCTCATCAAAAATTCTTCTTCAATGTTTCCTATCCATTTCTTTTCAGGAAGAAGGAAAACATCGACAGCAACTTCATCTGGAATTGTACCTATGTTTAGCATGTATATTGTTCGAACATATTTTCCTCTTCTGCCAAACATCATATCAGATTCATCAAACCATATTTTACCATATACTTTTCTATCTTTAAGTTCAACGTAATGCCCAGCTAAATATTTTAATACCTTTATAAAATCTTCCTTTGATAGATCTTTATAAGGATAAGCTCTTCTAACCAAATTAAAGGCATCATCTACATTCCATTTTTTATTTATAGCCATTCCTACTATATGCTGGGATAATACATCTAAACAATTCTTTGGCATATGAAAACTATCAAGCATTCTCTTCTTTGCATAATAAAGCATTACTGAACATTCTATTAGGTCATCTCTATTCATAACAATTATTCTTCCAACTGAAACATCTCCAAATCTATGACCGCTTCTGCCTATCCTTTGAATTGCTCTTGTAATAGATTTAGGTGAGCCAAGCTGAACAACTGTGCTAATATAACCAATATCAATTCCCAATTCTAAACTTGTTGAACATACAACAGCCTTTAATAATCCTTTCTTTAGTCTATCTTCTACATCAAGTCTTACTATTCTTGAAAGAGAACCATGATGGGCTGCAATATCATCATCTGTATAATTGAACTTTTTCTTTAAGTTAAAAACAACCCTTTCAGTTCCACTTCTTGTATTTGTAAATATCAAAGTAGTTTTATTTGCCTCAATAATTTTATGAAGCAATTCATATGTTCTTTTTTCTATTTCTTCATCACTTGTATATATTAGATCATCTGTAGGTGAAAGAACCTTTAAATCATATCCCTTCTCCCATGAAACATCTACTATCCAGCAATCCCTAAATTCTCCATTATTTAAACCTACTAAGAATTTTGCAGCTTCTTCTAAAGGATGCAAAGTAGCTCCTAAACCTATTCTTATAAATTCCTTGCCGCACAAATCCCTTAATCTTTCCAAAGATAAAGACAAATGAACTCCTCTTTTATTATTAGCTAACTCATGAATTTCATCTACAACAACATATTCAACATTTTTGATCTTTTCAGAGAATTTAGGAGAATTTAAAATTATTGCCAAACTTTCAGGAGTTGTAACAAGAATGTGCGGAGGCTTTCTGAGCTGTTTTTGTTTTTCATGTGGCGAAACATCTCCTGTTCTTACAGCAACACGTATTTCATTTATTTCCTTTCCATCTTTCTTTATCATTTCAGAAATTTCCTTCAATGGTACTTCCAAATTTTTATAAATATCATTATTGAGTGCTTTAAGAGGAGATACATAAATGCAGTATACTTCATCCTTTAGCTGATTCTTTAGAGCCTTGTCAAATAGCTTGCTGATTATTACAAGAAAGGCACTTAATGTTTTACCTGATCCTGTTGGGGCTGTTATAAGTAAGTTTTTCCCTTCAGAAATTAATTTAAAAGAATAATATTGAGGAGGTGTTAGATCTTTAAAATTCTCCTCAAACCATCTTCTAACATAAGGATTTAAACATGATAAGCTTTCTTCTTTTGTGAATGGTCTTAAAGGATAGTAAAACATTACACTATATTATCTTAAAAAAGCCTTTTAAAGCTTTTGTGGAAAAACAGGTTATTATACTTTTTATTTAAGCTATTTCATATGTATAGATATTTTCCATTCTTTATTTTATAAGTCTCTGTAAAGTTATTGTTATCATCATTGTATTTGGTAAAAATGAATAGCCAATCAACTCCCGTTTTACTTTATTGTAGAAGAAATTAAAATATGTTGTAACCTTTTAAAATATAGATGTTACTTTTTTTGAGGATTGTAGGCTCATTAAATTCTAGCTCTTTCTTGTATTCTTTTATCTAATAATCAAATGTCATCTGTAGCTTCTTTTACAATATCTTCTTCAGTTAAGTCATACCAATATTCATAAGCGTCTGCTACAGCAAAGGGATAAATATCTCGAATATTTAAAACAAATATTTTATCGCATTGATTTTCAAGAAGATCTAAAGCATATTTTGAAGCTGTAGGTGTTGCAATGCTTACATTTTTAGAATATCTTTTAAGCATTTTTAAGGCAACAAGCATAGTATATCCTGAAGCTATACCATCATCAACTAAAATTGAATTTTCAGTTTTTTCCAAAATTGTTAGTTCTTTCGGTAATAATTCAAATCTTCTTTTTATTTTATTTTTAGTTTCTTCAATACCTTTGTTTATGACTTCTTTGCTTAATCTTAAAAATCTTACAAGACCTTCATTTAGCTCAATATCTCCTTCTATGCTAACAGCACCATAGCCTACTTCGGTATTCCAAGGTAAAACAATCTTGGAAACCAAAGCTATCTTAAATTTTAAATTTAAAATTTTGCATAAAGATTTAGCAACAGGTATTCCTCCTGCAGGTATGGCATAAACCACTTCATTTCCTTGAATATGATCCTTAATAAAATCAGCTAATTTTTTACCCGCATCATGCCTATCTGTAAATATGTAGAATTTATTATACAATTTATGATCCGTTATTATCATTGATTCTAACCATATTTATGAGCTTTCTTGAAGTATTGTTATTCCAAAAATGTTATTTTTGCCTTTAGCTTTAAAAAATGAAGTTAATGAAAAAATGAAAGTAAATTCTATAATTAAGCTCTCTAAAATATTTTCAAAAATTAAGAAATTTAATTTTTTATACACATAAAATATATAAATTAAATACTAAATAAAAATATGGTAAGAGAAATTATATATGCTTTGCTTGCAACCATTCTTTTTGTTCTTTCTTTTTTGTTTATACTATCAATAATAACAAACACCTCTATGGCTACTATAATAAACTATAAGTTAAGCGAGCTAAGAGAAATTTCAATGCTTAATATTATAATAGCTACAACAATAGCACTGATTATATCTCTAACTTTTGTTTATTATACAATTCCTAAGATACAAATTAAAGAAGTTGAAAAGCTTGCTGAAACAACAACGGAATCTTTTAAAAGAATTTCAAATCAAATTATAGTACTAGAAGAAATTGATAGAAATTTATCAAGAAGGATCAATTTAAATGAAGAAAATAACAAAAAACTAGAAGAAAGAATTGTAGCATTGGAGAGGCTTGTATTAGAATTAGCTGAAATAAAAAAGAAAAGCTAATACCAAGGAAGAACGCGAACTTTAACTTTTTCTCCTTTATTTATTTTTCCCTTATCATTTATTACTATACAATTGGAATTTAAGAAATCTGAAAGCGTATAATCTCTTTTAACTTCAACGTAATATTCATTATCAAAAAACAATCTTCCCAGCAATAATTCTGTTATTCCAGCTTCTCCCTCTAAACTTGTTGTTATTTCAGCTTCGATTTCTTTTAAAAATATTTCTTTAAATCCGCTGGCTTTAAACAAAGCGGGTCTTACAAATTCATAATAGCAAATTAAGGCTAAAATAGGATCGTCAGGTAAAACAAAAACAAATTTATCCTCATAAGTACCGAAATATAATGATTCAGCTGGCTTAACATTGATTCTCCAAATTACTCTTTTAACATCAATATTTTCTAAAAAATGTTTTGTATAATCCTTATCCTCTGCAAAAACACTTCCGCATATAATCAAAAAATCTGAATACCGCAACCCATCATCAATTACATCTCTGAACTTTACTACATTTCCTCTTACTCTAAACCATTTCACTTGAGGAAAACCATCAAGTTTCAATGCTGTAAATAAAGGATATGATATTGGATCCCAAATCAATCCGATTTCTAATTCTTTCCCTGGAGTAATTAGCTCTTCTCCTGCTACTATTAAATAGATTTTAGGTTTTCTGTAAACTCTTATCGAAGCATAACCTACTTTTGCAATCATACTTATTAAAGGAGGAGTTAAAATTTCGCCAGTTTTTGCAATTAGTTGATTCTTTTTTATTTCTTCACCTTTTTCCTTTATATTTTCTCCAAATTTTACAGATTTAAAAACAATTATTTTGTTTTCTTTTTCCTTTACGTTTTCAATCGCTACAACTGCATTAGCTCCTTCAGGAACATAATATCCTGTGTAAACCTTTACTGCTTCATTTTCACCAATTTTGATTTTAAAAAGATCTTCAATTTTTTCGTATCTTATCAATTTTAATTCCTTTGGATTATTCTCACTACAATCCTTTAAATCTTCGCTTCTTACTGCATAGCCATTCACTTTTGAAATTCTAAAAGCAGGAATATCTTCTTTAGAATAGATATCCATAGCTAAAGCGTATCCCAAAGTCTTGAACAAGCTTAATTTTTTTATTGATAAATTATCAGGTATATTTTTTAAAATTATATTTATAGCATCCTTGTAATTAATCATTTTTTATCCCAATTTTTTTAATTTTAAAAAATAAAATAATTAATTGTATTTCTAAATTAAGCTTTAATTTCACTATTCCTTAAATTTAGGAATTACTCTAAATTCTTCAGATAATTCTTCAGAAACAAGGAAAGGTATTAGTCCTTTTTCAAGAGCCTTCCTTTCTTCTTCCTCATTTGTTACTCTAACAACGAGATCCTTTTTATCTTCGATTTTTAAATGCTTCAATATGCTATTTAATAATCCCTTTGGAAAGTGATAAACAAAGAGATGTCCTTCAAATATTGCAAAAATTGGACTAAAATGTATTGAAATCTTATTATCAACATTCTTCACTATTAACATTCCGCTTTCTATCAGTTTTTCTACAAGCTTTTCCCTAGCTTTTTCTGATAATTCAAATATTTTAGATACTTCTTTAAAAAGATTTGGCATAGAATAACTCATGAGTTCTCTTGAAACATCTAATCTAAACCACCAAATATCATAACTAAATAGAGATCTTCTTCTTGCTACTTTACTTGTTTCTCCCACTAGTATATTTCTAACATAAAATAAATTGGGATAATCATAGATAGTATAAGGTTTTGGGAATTTGCATTCCTCTGATGCTACATAAACTTCATCTATTTTTCTTTCATAAACTTCTTTATTATTGAAAATCACTATTTTGTTTAAATTCCCATCTTGAGGATAATAATCCTTTATTAAAACGCTTGATCCTTCAAATTTTTTATTTGATTTACCTAAAATTACATAGAGTTTCGGATTTTCTTTATCATAATATATGAACCTAAAAACATTTTCATTAGTAAATATATAAACAGGTTTATTTAATGAAAGAAAATATCCTGCAGCTATCTTTAATCCTTCTCCATAATATCCCCTCATCCAGCATTCTTTATTGCTAAAGCCAACTAAAAGATCCTGTAATTTTATTCCCCTTCCTTTATCAATTATCCACGTACCAAGAGAATCTTTCCTTATTTCTACAAAGGGCTTTCCAAACATCAGTTCATTTTCATCCAAAGCATTTTGAATAATTTCTCTTAAAGCTTTTAATTCGTCAAAATTCCTTTTTAAAATATATTCTTTTGTTATTCCAATTAAAAATAACGAATCATAATTTATTAAAATTCCTTCAAGATTTTCGCTTTTAATTTCAAAATTCTCAGGCAAAGGAATAACAAAATGTCTTAAGCTTTCTGTAACATTATATTTACTCATTGTTATATTTTTATCCATATATTAAAAATATAAAAGAGAAAATAAAACTTTATTTCAAATTTAAAATCATATTTTTAAATTTAATATCTTAAAAAATGAATTTTTGTAATCTAAAACCTTATCCATTAAACTGAATAGAGCAAAACATTTTGAAAACATAGCCAAAATTAAAGGTTTAAAATTGTTCGATTATTTTCTTGAAAATACCAGCAATGCAGATAAAATTATAAAAAATGAACCTACAAATTGCAATATCTCAAAACTTTCATAAAAGATGTAAAAAGCTAATATAGTTGATGTCAATGGTTCTAAAAGGCTTATAATTGATGCTTTTGTTGGACCTATTATCCTTAATCCCATGAAAAATGTTGATATTGATAAAGCTGTGCTTATCGTTGCCATTGCAATACAATATAAGAATGCTGGATAGTTAAATTGAATGTTACCATTTATTATTAATGAAGCAAAAAAGAAACTCATCATAGATGAGACCATTACAAAAAGGAAGCAAGTTCAGCATGAATATTTTTAATTACTCTTGAACTGGTAACAATGTATATTGAGTATCCGATTGCAGCTCCAAGTGCAAAGGATACTCCGAAAATGTTCAAATTATAGCTGGGATTTGCTATTAAATAAATTCCAATAAATCCTAAAATTAAAGCAATAATGATTTTGAAGGTTATTTTATCTATTTTTAATAAAAAAGCTATCAAAGAAACAATTGAAGGATAAGAATAAAGTAATAGAACTGCTACAGAAACAGGAATATAATTTATGGAACTAAGATATAAAAGAGACTGGGAAAAATATCCGATGCTTCCTAAAAGAACTAAACTAACTAATACATTTAATTTAGGAATGTAGAATTCTTTTCTAAAATGCAAGTACAGAAATATAATAAGTGATGCAATTAGGAATCTATAGAACAGCATATCATATACATTCATTCCATAAATATACACAAATTTTGCAAAAATCGGTAAAAAGCCAAACGATATAGCTGAAATTGAAACTAAAAAGGATCCTCTTAAATTTTCATTCATTTCGATATATAAATAGTTTTAAAAACAAAATCTTTTACTTAAAATGTTAACCTATTAAAGAATATTTCTAAAAAAATGAAATCACTTAAAATTATTTTGTTATCAAGATTCAACGAATTATGGTTCAGCTTATACCTATTAATATAGGTTTTTATTATATTAATTACGTAAATTATTAAATGAAAAAAGTAATAATAATTGGAGGAGGTAAAGTAGGAAGAAAATTAGCCTCATTGTTAATAAATGAAGATTATGAAGTGATTATAATAGAAAAGAATGAAAAAGTTGCTGAGGAATTATCTAAAGAATTAAATGCAACGATCATTTATGGAGATGGAACTTCTGAAAGACTACTATTAGAATCAGGAATTAAAGAAGCTGAAAGTGTAATAGTTACTACTAGTAGCGATGAAGTTAATCTTTTAGCATCTTTAAAAGCTAAAAAGTTAGGAGCAAAAAGAGTAATAGCCAAAGTTTCAAAGCCAGAAAATTACAGTTGCTTTAGAGATTATGGAATAGAAGCTGTGGATGTTACAACAAACATTGTTCTTTCAATGCATGAACTTGCAAGATTATCAAGCGGAAATATTTTGCTTTCTTTAGCTAACGGAAAAGGATACATAGTAAAAGTTATAATTAACGAGAATTCAAAAGTTGTTGGAAGAAGAATAAGCGATTTGGAATATGGGAAAAATATAATTTGGATAGAGAGAAATGAAGAACTTTTGCCTATCAATGAAGAAACTTTTTTAATGCCACATGATGTCGTTATTGCATATGTAAATTCTGAAGAATTAAAGAACATTTTGGATGAATTAAGCTAAATTAATGAAGTTAGAATCTTCTTTGCATTATTTAGGAATAATACTACAATTCAATGGCATCATATTAATTTTCCCTACTATAGTTGCTTTACTCTACAACGAAAATTTTGGGATATTTTCACTAACTGCCTTAATTTCCTTTATCTTAGGTTTCATTTTTAGCAACCTTTTTAAAAAGAAAGAATTGGATACAATCTCAGCTTATCTATTAATCTTTTTAGCATTTATTTTTCTATCAATTCTTGGTTTAATACCTTATCTAATGGCAAATATATTTGAAAAAGATGCTGTTATAAATAGCATATTTGAATCTGTTTCAGGTTATACTACAACTGGTTTAACCTTAATAAGCAACGTCGAATCTTTACCCAAATCTTTAATATTTTATCGCAGCATTATTCAGTGGATTGGAGGAGTAAGTATAATATTTCTTTTTTTAGTTTTCTTTAGCACAACAAGGGAAGCAAGAATATTAATTGAAATAAGCGGCTTTGAACAAATAGGTATTTCTCCAAGAGAAACACTTTTAATTGTTTTGCGTCTCTATTTGTTTTACACTTTATTTTTTATACTTTTGCTTTACACAACAGGAATAGATATTTTTATAGCAACGAACTTGGTATTAGCAGGAATATCTACTGGAGGTTTTGTTCCAGTAAACGATTTAAATTCAATTACAAACCTTCCATCAAAATTTATAATAATGCTTATGATGTTTCTTGGTTCAGTTAGCTTCTTTATTCATTATAGATTTTGGAGAAAGGAAACATTTATGTTAAAGAAAGTTAAAGAAATTAAAAGAATTTTAAATTATGAATTTATTGGTTTTGTTTATTGGATATTTTTAATATTTTTACTTACATTAATTTATTCTTTAATGTTTAATTTAGATATTATAAAATATTTATTTAATATTTTAAGCACAATTACTACTACAGGATATTTCTTAGGCAGTTCCAGAGAAATAGGTGAAACAATGAAGGTATCTTTATTAATGTTAATGTTCATAGGAGGATGTTATTTTTCAACAGCGAGCGGCATAAAATTCCTAAGATTTATGATTTTATTAACATTTTTACCATGGATTATTAAAAGACAAATTTTACCTTCTAGAATAGTATTACCAATAAAGTTAGGAGATAAAACACTAAGCGAAAGAGATTTCGTTTTTTCTTCATTTTTGGTCTTTTTTGGTATCGTTTCTATATTTTTCTTTTCCATATTTTTCACATTTCATGGAATTTCTTACGAGAATGCGTTGTTTGAGCTAACTTCTGCTTTTACAAATGCTGGTCTCACTTCTGGTATTACAAATGTTGATACGCCTTCAGCTTTGAAATTAATTTTAATCTTTCAAATGATAATAGGAAGAATTGAAGTAATACCTTTTTTAGTTGTAGTTTTTGAAATATATAGATGGATAGCCGCAAAAGTTAGATAAATAATCGAACTGGATGTTGCGCTATTGCCAACTCTCTATGAAATCACCAACTTTATTATTCTTAATTTCTAAATTGAACTTGTTCTTAATTTATTATTTTATGATAATTTTATCTTTGATATGAAGCTACAGTATAAAAGCCTCTTTTTTGTGCTTCTTCAGTCGCATCAGGATAAATAACATAACCAAACAAAATTCCTACCATTTTTGTAGGAATCACTTTTTTAATTTTATCTATCTTCTCACTGAAATCTTTAACATCGCTTCTATGTATTCTAGATTTCGATTCAACTAATACGATTATTTTCTCGTTATTCAGAACTCCTTCTGCATATAAGTTAACTTCGATCATTTCATTATCTATGAAAAAGAATTTCCTTTCAAATTCGTTTACTTTAATTCCTAAATGTCTTTCTATCCATGAAGGTAGTACAACTCTTCCTATATCTTCTAAACCAAAACCTATAGTTTCTCCCAATCCTGCAACTATTTCACTTAACTTTTTAACAGATTGGGTTAATGTGATTACAGCTTCTTCTAGTTTTGTTATCCTTTCATCAAATCTTTTATTAATCTCTATTAAAGTAGCTACAGCATCTTCTAACTTTGTTACTCTCCCAGATAATGCTATCACTGCTTCTTCTAACTTTGTTACTCTTTCATCCAATCTCTTAGTAATTTCTATCAAAGCAACGACCGCTTCTTCTAGTTTTGTTACCCTTTCATCTAACCTCTTAGTAACTTCCATCAAAACAGCTACAGCATTTTCTAGTTTTGTTATCCTTTCATCCAATTTCTTAGTAACCTCTATTAAAGTAGCTACAGCATTTTCTAATCTTGTTACTCTTTCATCCAACCTTTTAGTAACTTCTACCAAATTAGCTACTGTAGTTTCTAGTTTTGCTACCGCATTTTCTAATCTTGTAATTCTTTCTTCAGCTTTTCTATTAGCCTCGACCAAATTGGTTACCGCTATTTCCAGTTTTGTAATCCTTTCCTCTGCTTTTTTATGCGCTTCTATTAGCTCATTTACTCTTTCAGATAGCTCTCTTACTGAAACGGTTAGCTCGTTGACAGATTTAGCTAATTTTTCATATTCTTCTCTAGTTACTTTTATTTCCTTGACTCTTTCATCTACAATTTTTAAAATTAATTCGTATAACTCAGGAGTTAAAGATGATTTACCCACCTTTACAAAATATTTATGAAAACATCTTATTATAAGCTTTTTGTTTCTAATTTTTATTATTTCCCATCCACAAATATGGGGAGTTTAATAAATTAAATATAAAAATAGCATAATGTTTTATTGTGTATTTTTACAAAAAACAAAATTATTATACAGGTTAAAACTACCTTAAAATTGCTGAATTTAAAAAAATTAAAAACATATAATTAAAGACGAATAATAAAAATAAATAACTTTAAGCTTATTATTTGTTATGAAAATAGCAGATCTTCA